>CAISEY010000432.1 GCA_903884435.1 uncultured Hyphomicrobiales bacterium
CCGCGGCCGCGCGCGTCGAGAAAGCACAGAGCCTCGCGCGCGAAGACATCGTCGGACAGGGGGAGGCGCTCGCCAGCGAGCGGCGTCGTCCTGCGCGACGCCGAAAACAGCCCGCCCGGCGCGATCACCGGCACGCGCGGATCTTCCGCCTCGTCGAAGACGATCGCGTAATCCTCCTTCGCGCCGCCGCCAAAAGGCCAGCGAAAACCCGGATGCAGGCCGAACGCGTAGGGCATCGCGCCCTCGCCGCGATTGCGGACACACGCGCGAACCGACAGCCGCGAGGGCCCGAGCCGGTATTCAATGGCGAGCTCGAAGGCGAAGGGATAGAGCGCGCGCGTCGCCGCTGTGTCGCGCAGGCGCATTCGCACGAAATCCGCCCCGCGCGCCGCGACCTCGAAGCGCGTTCGCGACGCGAACCCGTGCAGTCCCAGCGGATAGGTTCGACCATCGACCCGGACCTGGCCGTCCCGCGTCCAGCCGCAAACGGGAAACAGCACGGGCGCGGATTGCGTCCAGAACGCGGCGTCGGGACTCCACAGGAGATCGTTCCCGGCGACGGACCATGAGCGGCATTCCGCGCCCGCGGACGAGATGGCGGCGCGCGCGTCGCCGCGAACCAGAGTGACGATCCCGTCCATTGCGTTTCGACTCCCGCGCGACCGCCGGCGCCATTTTCCGCCGCGGTATTTACAGGTTGGCGCCGGCGCCGGAAAGTTTCTATTCTGCCGACGAAGCGCCACGAGGGCGCCGCACGGGGAGCACGATGATCGCGACAATTTCAACATCAGGCCTCGCGCGATTCTTTTGTTTCGCGCTCGCGACCGCCGCCGCCGCGTCCCCCGTCCGTGCCGACAAGAGCCAGCCCCTCGCCGAACGCAAGGCGCTTTACGCGCCGTGGAACCCCGCGAACATGCCGGCGCGCCGCAAGGAACAGGGGCTCGTCGGCCCCGGCACGACCGCGCCGTTTCCGGAGCCCGCGTTTCCGTCCTACCTGAAAAAACCCGATTCCATCGAGAAACTGATGCCCGCCGCCCGCTCCGCCGCGCGGCAGACCGGCGGACGCACGCCGCTCGGACTTGTCGAGCCCGGCAAGCAATTGCTGATCGTCGTCGGCGAAATCCGCGATTCGAAGCCGGACATGATGGTGCAGGAAGCCATCAAGCGCGCCATGGAGGAGCGCGGCGCGAAAACGACGATCCTGCCGGTGTGGGAACTGCTCGGCCTCACGGAGAAGGAATATTTCGAATATCGCGAGGGCATTCGCACCTACACGATCGGCGACGGCCAGCGCGAACTCGAATATTTCTTCAATTACACCGGCTTCGTGCCCGACGTGATCAGGGGCCGCGACTGGGTGAAGGGTCAGGACCCGGAGTTGTACGCGGCTGCCTGGCCGGCGCCGAAATTCGCCGACGCGCGCTACGCGCAACTCTCCAGAGACTACAACGACCTCGTTCCCGCGAAACTGAACGAATGGCTCGACAGGCACCCGGAAATCAGCTGGATCGTCTGGCGCAGCGGAAACCGTCCCAACACGCGCAAGATGCTGAAACAGCATGGCGAACGATTCCTGGGCAACTACACCTACGTCGATCTCTTCGACCTGATGGGCCAGGCGCCGGATTTCCCGGCCGACGTGTGGCGTCTCGTCGAGACGAAAACCATCGAGCCTCTGGGTTTCACCGACCGCGCCGAAGTGACCGACCCCGAAGGCACCGCCTTCGGCTACGACATTTCGGAGGAAGCCGCGAAGGGCTGGGCGCAGGGCGTCTACAACCAGGGCCATCTCTACATGTTCCCGCCCCAGGCGACGGGACGCACGCCCTATTCCATCATCGAATATCCCGTGATGAAGGGCGCCTGGATTCCACCCGTTCAGGCCGAGGTGCAGGGCGTCATCGCCTCCACCTCGAGCCACGCGGCGACCTATCCGCGCATCGAGGTGCGGGTGAAGGACGGGCTGATCTCCGACGTGAAGGGCGGCGGTCTCTATGGCGAGGGTCTCAAGCTCTTCCAGAATTATCCCGGCACGAAGGAGCTCACCTGGCCCTTCCAGAAGAAGCCCGGCTACTGGTGGCTCTACGAGGCCGGCATGGGCACGAACCCGAAATATTTCAAACATCCGGGCGAGGTCAGCGACGGCAACAACCTCAGCGAGCGCAACGTGGCGGGCGTGATCCACTGGGCCTTCGGCGCCGAAGTCGCCATGGGGCCCGACGTGGTCGGCCCCTGGGCGAAGGAGACCGAGGATTTCGTCACGAAATACAACGTGCCGCGCGGACACTCGATGCACCAGCACAATCTTCTGCCGACGGTGCAGGTGCGCGTGCGCGACCTCGACCAGTGGCTCACGCTGGTCGAGCACGGCGGCCTCACGGCGCTGAAGGACTCCTACGTGCGCGCCCTCGCCTCCCGCTATGGCAATCCGGACCGCGTGCTGGCGCGCGACTATGTCCCGCAACTGCCAGGGATCAACGCCCCCGGCAGCTACGACGACTACGCGCGCGACCCCGGAAAATACTGGACGAACTGGGCGAAGAGCGTCGAGGACGGCAGCAACAAGTTTTTCAAGCCGTGACGGCGAATGCCGATGGAATGACGAAGATGATTTGCGAACAAGCGCGAATGACGATGTCGAATGAAGGCCGGACGCCGCGAACTCCCCTCCCCGCAACGCGGGGAGGGGCAAGGGGCGGGGCACTTTGCACCGCCGCGAACATTGCGCCGCGAAAACCCCACCCCC
The DNA here is from genome assembly GCA_903884435.1 of uncultured Hyphomicrobiales bacterium. Taxonomy (GTDB): domain Bacteria; phylum Pseudomonadota; class Alphaproteobacteria; order Rhizobiales; family Beijerinckiaceae; genus Terripilifer. The sequence continues at coordinate 2,747 of CAISEY010000432.1, forward strand.
GCCCCTCCCTGCTCCGCGGGGAGGGGAGACGCGCCAAGGTTCTTGCGTTCTTGCTCGGAACGTTGGCCGCGTCCCCCGCCCTCGCCGACACATCGCAGCCCATCGCCGAGCGCCGCGCGATTTACGCGCCGTGGAACCCCGCCGACATGGCGCAACGCCGCAAGGCTTATGGCCTCGTCGGCCCGGGCGCGCAGCATCCCGTGCCGCCGCCGGCGTTTCCCTCCTATCTGAAAAAGCCGGAAAGCATCGACGCCCTGATGCCCGCCGCGCGCGCCGCGGCGCGCCAGAGTCAGGGACGCGCCCCGCTGGGCCTCGTCAATTCCGGCAAGAAACTGCTCATCGTCGTCGGCGAAATCCGCGACACGCGGCCCAACATGATGGTTCAGGAAGCCATCCGCCGCGCCATGGAAGAACGGGGCGTGAAGACCACGGTGCTCACCGTGTGGGAACTGCTCGGTATCAGCGAGGAAGAATACATCGATTTCCGGCGGGGAATCCGCACCTACACGATTGGCGACGGCCAGCGCGAACTCGAATATTTCTTCAACTACACGGGCATCATGCCCGACGTGGACAAGGGCCGCGCCTGGGTGAAGGAGCAGGATCCCGAGCTTTACGCGGCGACCTGGCCGACGCCGAAATACGACAACGACATCTACGCGAAAATGGCGCGGGATTATGTCACCGCGGTGCCGAAGGCGCTGATCGCCTGGCTCGACAAACACCCGGAGATTGACTGGATCGTCTGGCGCAGCGGCGGCAGAACCAACACCCGCAAGCTCGTCGCCCACCATGGCGAAAAGGTGCTCGGCAACTACACCTATCTCGATCTCTACGATCTGATGAGCCAGGTGCCGGACTTCCCGCCGGACTTGTGGCGCATGATCGAGACAAAGACGATCGAACCCATCGCCTTCGCCGAACGCGCGGAAGTGACCGACCCGGAAGGCACCGCCTTCGGTTACGACGTCTCGGAAGCCGAGGCGAAGGCCTGGGGCGCCGGCATCTACAACCAGGGCCATCTCTACATGTTCCCCGCGCAGGCGACGGGACGTTATCCCTATTCCCTCGTCGAATTTCCAGCCGCGCTCGACAATTACCAGCCGCTGCTGCTGCCGGAGGTCGATGGCGTCATCGCCGCGACGTCGAGCCACGCCGCGACGTTTCCCCGTCAGGAAATCAAGGTCGAGAAAGGGCGGATCGCCAGCATCGCGGGCGGCGGCCTGTATGGCGAGGGTTTCCGCCTGTTCCAGAACTATCCCGGCACGAAGGACCTTCAATGGCCGCACGCGCCAAAACCCGGCTACTGGTGGCTGTTCGAGGCGGGCATGGGCACCAACCCGAAATATTTCAAACATCCGGGCGAGGTGCTGGAAGGCAACAATCTCAGCGAGCGCAATGTCGCGGGCGTCATCCACTGGGCCTTCGGCGCCGAGGCCTCGCAGGGGCCGGGCGGCGACAAGATCGCCTGGGCGAAGGAGACGGACGATTTCGCCACGAAATACAACGTTCCCCGAGGACACTCGATGCACCAGCACAACCTGTTGCCGACGTACCAGATCAGACTGCGCGACCTCGACCAGTGGGCGACGCTGATCGAACATGGCGGGCTCACCGCGTTGAGCGACGTCGGCGTGCGCGCGCTCGCCTCGCGCTATGGCAATCCCGACACGATCCTGCGGCGCGACTACATCCCCGCCCTGCCCGGCGTCAACGCGCCCGGCTCCTACGACGACTACGCCAAAAACCCCGGCGCCTACTGGACGAACTGGGCGCGGAGCATCGACGCGGGAACCTACGAATTCTTCAAGCCGTGAGCGAAAGCGCCCGATAATGAACGACAGCAAACACCCGGGCGCGCGGCTCGAGAAAGTGTCGAAATTCTACGAAACCGCGGCCCAGCGCGTCGTCGCGCTGGAGGAAATGTCGTGGGAGGTCTCCGCCGGCGAGGCGGTGGCGCTCATGGGGCCGTCGGGCTGCGGCAAGTCGACGGTTCTCAACCTGCTCGGCGGCATGGACCGGCCAAGCGGCGGCGCCGTCTGGGCCGGCGGCGAGAATGTCGCGACGATGACCGAGCGCCAGCTCGAGAACTATCGCCTGCGCCGAGTCGGCTTCGTCTTCCAGTTCTTCAACCTGATCCCGTCGCTCTCCGCGCTCGAAAACCTCGAACTGCCGATGCTGATGGCGGGAACGGGCGCCGACGAGCGTCGCGGACGCGCGGAATCGCTGCTCGACAGCGTCGGCCTGAAGGCGAAGGGTTTCAAGCGCCCGGAAGAGCTCTCCGGCGGCGAACAGCAGCGCGTCGCGGTGTGCCTCGCTCTCGTCAACGATCCCCCGATCATTCTCGCCGACGAGCCGACGGGAAACCTCGACAGCGCCAACGCGAAAATCATCACGAAAATCCTCATCGATCTCGCCAGCGAGCGGGGCAAGACCGTGATCGTCGCCTCGCACGACCCCAAGGTCGTCGAAATCTTTCCGCGCGTGTGCCACATGCGCGACGGCGTGATCGAGCGCGTGTCATGACCGGAAAATCGCCGCACGCCGTCCTTTTTTCGATTCTGGGCCGCGGACCCTTCGTCGTCTTCGCGCTGGTGACCGGCCTCGTCGTTTTCCTGCTGGCGGCGATCACCGTGACCTCCCGCCACGCCATGCAGCGGTACGTCGCCGACCAGATCCAGCGCGTGCCATGGGATCTGTCGATCTACCAGACTTCGGAAATCCCGCTTGGCGAAAGGCTCAACCAGGCCGTCGCGGGCGTCGCCGGCGTCATGGAAACCCAGCGCCTCTATTTCCTGCGGACCATCCCCGCCTACTCGACGCGGCCGATGATCGACGGCCAGCAGATGCGCTCGCCCTGGATTTCCATTCTGGCGGCGACGGACACGTCGATGTTGCCCGCGGATATACGCCCCTCGGGCAAGGGCGCGGTGCTGGTGCTCGTCGGCTCGAAGTCGCAGATGGGCGACGCCTGGCTGCGCCTGCAAAACCGCAAGCGGTTCGAACTCGTCGTCGATCCGCAAAAGGATCTCGCGCCGCACGAGGACGACGGCGACGACCACCCGGCGCCAGCCGGCCTCATCACGGTCGGCGCCGACATCGAACGCGTGATCCGCGTCGATTCCACCGAGATCAACCGCTGGTACATGGAGATCACCTCGTCGCCGACCCTCGTGCCCGAACTCGGCATGATCCTGGTCACCGGCTACGACCGGAAGATGCTCGACGATTTCGACGGCGTCTCGCGCGGCATGATCCACGATCACGACCACGGCGACATTCACGCCGATCCCGGCAAGTATTTTCCCGAGATCATCCATCTCGTTCGCGTCGATCGCGCCGCGCTCGTGTCGGGCTGGGACATCGACGGCTCGCTGACGCGCGTCGTGCGCGTGGGCTCGCTGCTCACCGACGAAGTCCAGGAGATGACGCAGAGCGCCGCCGTCGACCACAATCTCGGCGCCATGTTCGTGCGCATGGACGACATCGCCAAAAAGATCGCGCTGATCGCCCTGCTGGTCTCGCTGCCGCTGCTCATCATCGCGGGCATCCTGCTCGGCAACCTCGCCAGCCTTCTGCTGCTCAACGAACGGCGCAAGCTCGGGCTGCTGCGCCTGCGCGGCGTGCCGGGCCAGGCCATCGCCCGCGCGATGCTGTCCGCCATCGCCGCCGGCGGGCTCGTCGGCGGCGTGATCGGCGCCGTGCTCGGCACTTTCGTTCCCCTCGCGATCTACATGGGCGGCATGCCGCCGCTGGCGCTGATTCCCAAAATTCAGGAGCCGCTCTATCTCGCGGCCTTCCTCGCCATCGGCGTTCTCATCGCGCTCGCGACGGGCTGGCGCCTCGTGCGCGACGCCTCGCGCGTGTCGCCGCTGGAGGCCTCGCGCCGCGTCGTGGGCTTCGAGGGGCGATCGGCGCGCGTGCGCTTTGGCCTGTTGCAGGCGCTGGCGTTGCTGATCGGCCTCGCCAAGGTCGCCAGCTGGATTTTCGATGCCTCGCTGAACGCCGTCGCGCGGCAACCATGGATCAACGATCTCGATCGCGCGCTGGATTTCGTCTCCTTCCCGCTGCTGGTCTACGGCCTCGTCAGCCTGATCGCCTCGCGACCGGGGTTGATGGCGGCGCTGATGGCGCCGACGGCCTGGCTGATGGCCGGGCCGCTGCGCCAGGCGGCGCTGCGCCACATGAACACGCGCGGGCACCGCGCGGCCTCGTTCCTGCTCATCGTGGCCATGCTGGCCTCGCTGGCCCTCTATCCAACCGTGATGACCGCCGTCTTCGACAACAAAACCGGGCGCGGCGCCCGCGCGCAACTTGGCTCCGACCTGCAACTCACGCTGAACGCGCTGGACCTGATGCCAGCCGGGGCGCAGTCGCGCGGCGGGCTGAAGGAACGCGTGGACGTGCTGAAACAGGGCCTCGCGCCCCTCGTGTCCCGGTTGCGGTCACAGGGCGCCATCGCCTCCGTGTCGTGGATGATCGAGGGCATTTCCGAGGGCGTTTACATGCCCGATCGCGGCTTTAGCGGCTTGCCTGTCTATCTTCTCGGCGACCCCGCCGGTTATGTCGCCGCCGTCCGCGCCGAGCCGGCGCTCGGCGAGAGCGGGCCGTTCGATTCGCTGATCGCCTCGCTTGGCGCGGGCAAGGTGCTGGGCTCGGCCTCCGTCGCCCGCTTCTACAAGCGCGGCCTCGACCAGCCCATGCCCATCGGGCGCGCCACGACGCAGCAAATGGAGCGCGCGCCCTTTGGCGGATCGCTTCGCTTCCTGCCGGGCCTGCCGTTGAAAACCGTCAACGACCGCGAGGGCTTCATCGGCGCGCGCGTCGATTACCTGAACTATCTCTTCGCCTCGAGTCCGTATCTCGTCGCCGCCGCCGACAATCCGCGCTTCGCCGCGCTCGACGTGCTGATTCCCCGCGTCGTCCTGATGATCTCCGGCGCGCCCGGCGTCGGCGCGGCGGACCTGCGCGCGGCGGCGCTCGGCTCGATCGACGCGACGCCGCTCGAAGTGCGCGACGCTGACGCGGAGGTCGCGCGCCTCGGCAGCGACATGTATATTTTCCTCGCGCGGCAGAACGTGCGGATTTACCTGTTCGGCGGGCTCATCCTCGCCTTCATCGGCATTTTCGCCGTGGCCTTCGCCAATTACGTCGAGGATCGTCGCACGCTGGCGCTGCTGCGCATCCGCGGCGCCGGCCCCGCCGACGTCGTGCGCTTTTTTCTGCCGAATGTTCTCGGCCCCTCGCTCGTGGGCCTCGTCATCGGCGGCCTCGTCAGCCTGGCGGTGGGCTTCGGCATCACCAAACTGGTCTGGGATTTGCGCCAGTTACAGACGGTGATGAACTACATTCCGACGCGCCTCGCGGTTTCGGCGGAAACCGGAGCGGTGTTGCTGGCGTTGCTCGCCCTGCTCGTCGGGATCGTGCTGGCCTTCGGGCGCTTCGTGTTCGCGCGCACGGCGCGGCAGGGACTGACGGAAGGCTGACTCAGCCCCCGCCGGCGTGGCGGCGCTCGCGCCCCTGAACGAGGCAAATCTCGTTCAGCAGCGAATCCAGCAGCGCCAGGATACGCTTCAGCAGCGCCTCGTCGACGAGCCTGCCGTCCACGACGGCCTTGCCCGTGCCGCCAATCGTCACCTCGCGACCGGGCGCGACGCGCGACAGCGTGGACAGGAACATCTTGTGCAGATCGGCCTGCGCGCGCGCGCCGCCCAGCGGGCTTTCGGACGTGGTGAGGATCATCACCGGCTTGTCCTTCAGCACGGAATTGTAGCCGGGCCGCGAAACCCAGTCGATGGCGTTCTTGAGCACGCCGGACATGCCGTGATTGTACTCGGGCGACATGACGACGACGCCGTCGCAGGCGACGACCGCGTCGTGCAGCGCGCGCGCCGCGGCGGGTTTGTCGCCCTCGAGATCCTCGTTGTAGAGCGGCACGTCCGCGAGTTCGTGGATGGTCATCGAAACGCCCGCCGGCAAGGCGTCCCGCAACGTCCGCAACACCGCGCGCGAAACCGATTTTTTCCGGATGCTGCCGGGCAGGCCGAGAAGCTTGAAGGTCGCTGGCGCGTTCATGAAATCCCCTGCCCCGCCGGATGAACGCGGTGTCTATATGCGTTCGCTCCGGGAGGGTCCAGAGCGCCGCGAGGCCCGCGGCCGCGGCGTTGTGCGCCCGGCGGAGCGTTGATAGTGTTTCCGGAACGGCGACGCGCCGGCGCGGGGGAAGGAAATGAAGGAAATGCACGCGCGAACATGGCGCGTTCTGGCGGCGTCCTGCGTCATGGCGGCTTTGGCCTTGTCGCCCGCGCGCGCGCAGCAGGGCGATCCGGCCTGGATGATGCCGGACATCCTCGCCGCCGCGAGGGCGGAAGGCGAAGTGACCATCTATTCGTCGATCAACGAGGGCGAACTTCTGCCGCTCTGGAAAATTTTCGAGGACGCGACCGGCGTCAGGGCGCGGATCGTGCGCGCGTCCGACGCGCAGCTCAATTCACGCATCGCCATCGAGGGGCGCGCGCGCCAGCGGAGCTGGGATCTGCTGATCACGACGGCTGTGAGCCAGTTGCCGCCGGAATTGCTCGCGCAATACGACATTCCCGAGGCGGCGAACCTCGATCCGCGGGCGCGCGCGAAAGATCGCCGCTGGTATGGCTCCTCGGCCAACTACAACGCGCCGGCCTGGAACACGAACCTCGTGAGGAAGGAAGACCTGCCAACCTCCTGGGAGGGCTTCATCGAGAAAAAGCAATGGCGCGGCCGCGTCGCCATCGACGCCGGCGACGGCCAGTGGCTCGCCGGCATGTTCGCCCACTATGGCGAGGACAGGGGCCGCAAGCTCGTCAAGGACATCGTCGCCGCGCTCGATCCCGTCGTTCACGACGGCCATCTCGCGCTCGCCCGTTCGCTCGGAGCCGGCGAGTACATGATCGCGCTGAACAATTACATCAACCTCACCTGGAATGTTCAGCTCGGCGGCGCGCCGACCGACATTTTCCCGCTCGAACCGGTGTCCTTTCACATGGTGCAAACCGGCGTCAGCGCCTTCGCGGCGCACCCCAACGCGGCTCTGCTCGCGGCGAATTTCGCGGTGAGCCGGCAGACCCAGCAATTCGCCGCCGGAAGCGGCCGGATTCCCGTGCGCGGCGACGTGACGACGACGCCGCCCGACGCCTTGCAACGCCTCGCCGGCAAAACGCTCGTCGCCACCGCCTTCGGCCCCGACGACGACCGCAAGTGGAAACGCGCGTTCGACGAAATTTTCAGGCCTCGCTGACCGCTTGTTGCCGGCGCCGCGCGGCCTTAGGATCAGGGGATAGCGGGCGCGCCCGACACACCGGAGGATCGATGTTTCGCCTTTGCCTCGCGCTTGCCCTCTCCGGCGCCGCGCTTTCGCCGGCGGCGCTTCACGCGCAGCCCGCGCCGCCGTCGTGGATCATGCCGGACATTCTCGGAGCGGCGAAAGCCGAGGGAACCCTCACGGTCTATTCCTCCGTCAACGAGCAGGAAGCCCTGCCCCTGTGGAAGGAATTCGAGGAGGCGACAGGCATCAAAGTCAATTACATCCGCGGCAACGATTCCGCGCTGACCTCGCGCATCCTGATCGAGGCGCGCACGGGTCAGCAATCCTGGGACGCGCTCGTCACCACCAACGTGACGCGCTTGCCCGCGCCCTTGCGCGCGAAAATCGAGCCGCCCCAGGCCTCCGCCCTCAACCCGAAATTCCAGGACGCGGGGAAGACCTGGTATGGCGTCTACGCCAATTACAACACGCCCGCCTACAACACCCAAAAGGTGAAGATCGACAAGCCGCCGAAGGACTTCGAGGAATTTCTCGTCCACAAGGAGTGGGCGGGCCATGTCGCCATCGACGCGATGGAGTTTCCCTGGCTCCGCGCGGTCATCGCCCACTATGGCGAGGACAAGGGCTCGAGGCTGATCGGGCGGTTTTTCGAGGAGTTCAGGCCGTCGCCGGTCGATGGACACCTCGCTCTCGCCCGCGCCATCGGCGCCGGAGAATACTGGGTGACGCCCTCGAACTACGTCAACCTCACCAACAACGTGGCGTCCACGGGCGGACCGACGGACTACTGGGGCCAGGACCCGGTCGCGGTCATCCTCGGCCAGGTGACGACCAACGTGAAGGCGCCGCACCCCAGGGCGGCGCTTCTCGCCGCCAATTTCCTCGTCAGCAAGGAAGGCCAGACGGCCGTCTCGCGCGTCGGCCGCCTGCCCGTTCGCTCCGACGTGCCGCCCGTGCCCGCGAACGCCATCGCCAAACTTGGCGACGTGAAGATCTACCCGATCGATTTCACGCCCGACGAAGAGAAGACCTGGCAGAAGCGTTTCCAGGACTTGATACGCGGCCGCTGAACCGCCGCCGCCCGCAACAGGAGAGCCCCATGATCCAGGTCCGCCGCCTCGGCCACGCGACGCTCACGACGCCAGATCTCGAGCGCGCCATCGAATATTACGAGGAAGTCATCGGCCTGAACGTCGTCTCCCGCGACAGGAACAGCGCCATTCTCGCGACGAAAGTCGGCGTCGAGGCCATCGGGCTCGAACGCGGCGGCGCGGCGGATCTCGCGCGTATTTCCTTCCAGGTGGTGCCTGGAACGGACCTGAACGACTGCGTCAGGGCGCTCTCGGAGCATGGCGTGCGCGCCGAGCGGCGTTCGGGCGTCAGCCCGGGCGTCAAGGATTGCATCACCTTCAAGGACAACAAGGGCACGGACGTCGATGTCTACGCCGAATATGACTTCGCGCCGGACACCGGCAAGCCGGTCGGCGTCATGCCGTTGAAGCTCGGCCACGTCGCCTCGCGCTGCCTCGACATCCAGCCGGTGATGAAATTCTACCGGGAGCTTCTGGGCTTTCGACTTTCCGACATTCGCGGCGACTTCTTCTGCTTTTTGCGGTGCAGCCCGGATCATCACACCGTCAATTTCGTCAACGCGCCGACGACGGGCCTCGCCCATATCGCCTTCGAACTGAAGGACTGGCCGGAAATCAACCGCGCCTGCGATTATCTCGCGAAAAACAAATTGATGCTCGTGTGGGGCCCTGGACGCCACGTCATCGGCCACAACATCGCCGCCTATCACAACAACCACGATGGCGTTCGCGTCGAACTCTACACCGAAATGGACCAGATGAAGGACGAGGCGCTCGGCTATTTCGATCCTCGTCCCTGGCATCAGGAATTGCCGTTGCGCCCGAAGACCCACGGGCCGGAAACTCTGCGCAATTACTGGGGCTTCGGCTCTGGCCGGGAGGCGGGAGCGGGCTGAAACCGAAGGAACGCCGAGGCGTGGCGCCCCGGGGGAACCACGCCTCGCTCGCCGGAAGCGAGAGGTCAGTCGAAGGTGGCCGAGGTCGTGTCGGTCTTGCGATTATAGCGGATCGTCACCTTCGAAGTCTTGCAAAGGTTGATGTCCTTCCAGACCGCGCTTGAATCGTCTTCCTCGTAAACGACTTTCAGATCCCACATGCACGTCTTGTCGACGTTGTTGAACCGGATCGTCCGCGTATCGCCGTCATCGAGGCTGTTCTTGCCGATGACGTTTTCTTCCCAGTTGCTCGTCTTGGTCGTCGACACATAGACTTCGCTGATCTCGTAGCCGGTCTTGTTCACGAGAACAAAGTCCTGACGGCCCTGGGCAAAAGCCGCGCTGGAAAAAGCGGTGAGGATCGCGGCGGCAAAAAGCACTTTTTTCACGTGTGTCTCCTGACAGACATTGAGGCCTTTTACGTTATTGACGGGAAAGACAACATTGCAAGCCTGAAAAATGACATTTTTCAGGAATTCCGGATTTATTCAACCGATCAATCTGGATTGGTCAAAAAAAATATTCGTTTTCAATATTCTAAATCAGCATCCAGACGCGCGGACTGAAAAATTCGCCCCAAATCTTGTCCCGGATCAGAGAACAGCCTTATTTGGCGTCAACTCCCATTCGCGGAAGTCCGGCGCCTCCGCGACGGAAGGAAACTAGTCCTCCGATTTGAATCCGGACGTTTTCACGACGGGCCGCCAGAAATCCAGTTCGCGCTGCTGAATCTCCGCGATTTCCCCCGGCGTCGTCCCGGTGGTCTGGAACCCCATGCCCTGAAGGCGGTCGCGGATTTCCGGCTTCCGCATCGCCGCCGCCATGATTTTATTCAGGCGTTCGACGACCGGCGCGGGCGTGTTCGCCGGCGCGTAGGCCGCGTACCAGCCCCACGCCTGCACGTCGAGCCCCTGTTCGATGAAGGTGGGCGCCTCCGGCAGGAAGATCGAACGCTCGCGGTTGGACGTGGCCAGAACGCGCACGGCCCCCGCCCTGTTCAGTTCCGCGGAGTCGCTGAGGGGCAGGATCGCCATGGGCATCTGGCCGCTCACCACCTCGCCAAGAGCCAGCGCCGCGCCGCGAAAATGCACTGGCCGCAGATCGACGCCCGCCACCTGCGCCACCCGCAGCCCGAGAAAATGCATCGAGGTGCCCGGTCCCGACGTGCCGAAAGAGCCCTTGCCAGGGTTCGCCTTCAGCCAGGCGACGAGTTCGGGCAGGTTGCGCGCCGGCGTCGCGGGGCCGGCGACGAGCGCGAAATCGAAGGTGACGAGTTGCGAGATCGCGACGAAATCCGTCAACGGATCGTAGCCGGCGGCCATGTCGTGCAAGGGGATGATCGTCATCGGTCCGCTCGGCCCGATGTAGAGCGTCAGTCCGTCGGGCGCGGCGCCCTTGAGCGCCCGGAGCGCCAGCTTGCCGGAGGCGCCCGGCCTGTTCTCGACAATCACGTTCTGGCCGAGTTCGCGCTGCAGGTCTTCCGCGACGATGCGGGCGAGCGCGTCGCCGGTGCTGCCAGGCGCGAAGCCGTAGAGCATCCGGACCGGTTGCGATCCGAATTGCGCCCGGGCCGCGGCCGGCGCGATCAAAACGAACGCGAGCAGGACCGCGAACATGGCGTGGATGCGTTTCATTTTTCCCCCTCGCTCACCAGCGCGCCCACGCGGGCGACGATGTCCTTCGGCGTCGCGTGGATTTTTTTCACGAAAACCTCGAGGTCGGCGCCGGAGCGCGGCTGCAAATCGAGTCCCTGCTTTTTCGCGTCGGCCTGAAAATCCGGATCTTTCAGCATCGCGTCGAACGCGTCGCGCAAGAGCGCGAGCCGCTCCGGCGGCAGCCCCGGCGGGGCGATGAACGGACGCCCGATCCCCTGCCCCGCGTAAAGAAACTCGATAGCGGCGCGCTCCTCCGGCATGCTCGCGAGATCGAGGACCAGCGGCGCTTCCGGCAAATCGGGATGCTTTTCCGCGCCCGCCTGAAACAGAACGTTGACCTTGCCGCTCCTGATCCAGTCGGGCCGTTTGCCCGTCACGCTGTCGAGAGACTCGCAGAACCCGTCCACCTCGCCCCGCTCCATGGCCAGAAACACGTCGGCGGAGCCCGGAAAGCCGGGAACGAGCCGGAATTTGAAGCCCAGCAAGCTGGCGAGCGCCTTTGGATAGGAATGCGAGCCCGTGCCCGGCCCGACGGTGCCCAGCACCATTTCCATCGTCCGGAGATCGCGGACGTTCTTCACGCGCGCGCCATGCCAGCCGACGCACACATTTGTCTCCAGCGCCGGCGTTCCAATCCACGAAAGCTTCGTCGCGTCGAACCGCGGGCCTCCCGCGCCCTGCAACGGCGCGAGCGGCGCGTCGCGCGCCACGATGCCGAGCGCCGTCCCGTCCCTGGGCGCGACGTTGTAGAGATAGTTCAGCGCCGTCAGGCTGCCCGCGCCTGGCATGTTTTGCGGCGCGATGGCGGGCTTGCCCGAAAGAAATCCGCCAAGATGCCGGGACACGACGCGGCCCCACAGATCGTATCCGCCGCCCGGGCTGACGCCGATCACCATTTGCAGCGTCCTGCCCGAGAAGGGCTCCGCCGTCTGCGCGCGCGCCGGGCCTGTCGCGAAAGCAAGGCCGCCGAGGATGACGGAGGCAAGAGGCAAGCCACGCATGAGTTCCTCCGCCCGCGCCGGACCGTCCCGCTATTGCCCCTCGCGGGCCACCTGTTCGAGAATGGGCCGCCAGGTGCGTTGCTCGTCCTGGCTGAAGGCGTTCAGCTCGTCCGGCGTCATGTGCCGCACGAAGGCGCCAAGCGCGGCCAGCCGCGCGCGCAATTCGGGATCGTCGAGGCCCTTGCGCATGTCGGCGCTGATTTTCCTGGCGATGTCGGCGGGCGTTCCCAGCGGCGCGATGATCACGTTCCAGCCGCCAGACTGAAATCCGGGCAGCGTCTCCGCGACCGTCGGCAAATCGGGAAACTCACGCAGCCGTTCCGCCGATGTCACGGCGAGGGCCTTGATCGAGTTCGAGGTCAGCGCTCCCGCGAGGCTGGCGTAGCCGTCGAGCACCACGTTCACCCGGCCCGCGATGATGTCGGTCATCGCCTGCGCGGGGCCGCCCGTGTAGGCGACAAGCTGCATCCTGACGCCGGCCATCTTCCCCAGAAGCTCCATCGTCAGATGGGTGATGCGCCCGCGCCCGGTGGCCGCGTAGGAAATTTCACCGGGCTTCTGTTTCGCGCGCTCGATCAGCTCCCCGATCGAGGAAACCCCGAGGGAATGCGAGGCGCCGATGAACATTGGCTGCAACGCCGCCATGCCGATCGCCATGAAATCCCGCGGCATTTCGATCGGCAGGTTGGGCGCGACGCCGGGCGCGCCGGCGAGCGCGAGGAAGGTCGAGGCGCCCGCGAGATAAAGCGTGTACCCGTCGTTGGGAGCCCCCGCGGCGGCCCGCGTCGCGATGCCGCCCCCGGCTCCCGGCTGGTTGACCGTGATGACTTGCTGGCCCCAGATCTGCCCCAGCTTTTCCCCGACGAGCCGGGCGAGCACGTCGTTGGCGCTGCCCGGCGCGGAATCGACGATGACGCGCACGGGCCGGTTGGGATAATCCCCCGCCTGCGCGCGCGCCTCTCCCGCGAGCGCCAGCGTGAACATGGCGACAACCGCGCCGGCGAGTTTCCGCGTCTTCGAGGCCATGCGTTGCTCCCGTTGCGCCGGCGCCTTTCGGCGGGCCGACTGTTATTCCGCCGCCCTGCTCCACGGCCGGTTCATCGACGGCGCGAGATCGCGAATACGCGGATAGACTTCCTTCGCGAACATCTTGATGTTCCTGACGGTCTTCTCGTGGCTGAGGAAGCCGCACTGCATCATCGCGAGCAGATGGTCGAAGCCGCCGACGAGGTCGTACAGGCGATGAATTTGCCTGACGACGCTGTCGGGCGTGCCCGCGATGACGATGCCCTGTTCCTTGAGATATTCGAGCCCCTGCGCGCGGATCGCGTCGGTGCGGCCCGTGAACGTTCCGCGCAGGCCCTGAATGTTGAAGTCGATGCCGACATAGCCCGGCGGATTGC
>CAISEY010000433.1 GCA_903884435.1 uncultured Hyphomicrobiales bacterium
GCATGCTCTACGACATGATCCCCAACATGCCGGAGGTCCGTTTAAGCCCGCTGATCGAACGATTCAGCGAAATGCTCGCGCAGCACCGGGCGTTCAATCAGACGTTTGCGGTGGTGTGAAAAATGAGGGGATGGTTGAGGCGCTGCAAGGCAAGCTGCACTTCGGAAGGAGTTCCGCCTTCTTTCTGGATGTGTCCTGCAAAGGTCGTCGCCATGTACTGCGTCAGTCCCTGACCTTTATTTAGTGAATCAACCCAGTCTGCGTAGGCTTTAGCTTCCGCTTTCCGCGCCCTGGAATCCTCAAGATTGGTCTTGGCTTTCGCTAGCTCCTTCTCAGCGGACCCCAATTGTTCCTTTAATTTTTCGACATTCGCCTTGTTTTGCTCCGCATTTTTTGTATCAGATTTGGCAAGTTTTTCCTCCGCCTTTTTAAGTTTTAATTTATCTTTAATTATATTATTTTCTATGTTACTAACAGTTGTATTGTTTTTCATAACCAAGGTGGCCGTTTCTTTCGAAAGCGCGTTCGCGGATTTTTGCACAGCGGAATAGTTTCCATCTGCGACTCCATCTGGCTTTTTGGGCCGGTGCTTTTGGTAATCCGAGCGCCAGCCGTTCGAAGTTGCTGCGGCTTCCGTGTTGATCAATGCAAGCAGATGCGCAGGGTCGAGGTGATATTTTCGGACGGCCTTCTCAATGACATCTCTATATTTTTCGTTCTTGCCGAGGGTGAGATTCGCCAAATGTTTTTCATCCGTGGCGGAGACGGCCTGATTAAACTTATCTAATTTATCTCCAAGCTGAACCAACACCTGAACCTGCTTGTTCTGTTGGTTCAAGGGGCAGTCTTGCACCAACGAAACCGAATTAGCCGAAGCCTTCGTTGCGGCCGTGGCGGCGAGTATAGCAACAATTTTTTGCGCTATCTTGGCGAATCGCTTCGGGGGCTTTTGCTTGGCCGGTTTTCCTGACATTACTATTGTTCCCTTGGCTCTTCCGCTTCGGACTGCGATTCGAACAGGAGATGCGCCCAGATTTCGAGAATGCGAGCGCTGGGTTCTGCGTCAATAAAAACAAACTTCGTACCAACAATTTCAACCGTATCTCCATCCAGATCGAAAATCTCACCCGCAAAAAGACAACTCGCATAGTATTTGTAAATAATGTCCCGGTCGCGAACGCCGCGCTTCCGAACGCGATCTACCACCGCCCGCGCAAAAACCGCTTCGGATTGCTCCCACTCCTCCACCATTTCCGTCGCCGCCATGGTTTCAAGGTCTCGAACAATCGCGGACCACCAAGCGGCCTCTTCCATTGCGGTAAGTTGCTCAGGCCTGATGTAAAGCATCTGGATTGCGCCTTATTCGCCAACCATCAAAATGCTGTCGAGTTATACCGACATTCCCCAGATTTGCATCGGTACGAGGCCGAAACTTATCCGATTTGCGCTTGTTGACAAGATGGCCGGGCCGATTCGCCGGTCGGAAAGGCTTCCGGGCGGACCAATGCGGTTCCGAGGGCTCAATGGTATGCGGTTTTTCGTCATCGAGGCGCACCTTTCCCGTCGTTCTCGATCGGACGCGCGACACCCGAACGCACTACCCAGTTGATGTGACCGGCGATGGCCGAAGTTCTCCGATCATGCGCAGGATGTCGGCGAAGAAGTTGCGCGGTATGGCGACCTCGGCCATCTGGAACGCGACGTGCCGCGCATGACCGACGACCTTCGCGCCGATCTTGATCAGCTTTTCGCATAGCGTCGTCATCGACCAACGCTTAATCGATTCCAGCGTCGCCAGCGTTCGCAGGACGTTTCCTTACAGGCCGGCCCCGATGTCGCTGAGGGTCATTCAGCGACAAGGGCGGCGGAAAACTCCTGCCCTCCGCGATATTCGCGATGCCCCTGATAGCTGACGGCGCGCATGGCTCAGGGCTTACCGGATTCAATTCGAACTTTCGCACCTAATTTTTGCAAAAAAAAAACGCCAGTGATTTCAACGGCGAAATTTATTTGCAAAAGTCTTCAAGCTGCGATGTCTGTTAATAATCAATTGATTATTTTATTTGCAAGTGACCGACACTGATATGTCACCAGCCCCTGCCTTTCCTTCTCGATTTCAAGACCCGATGGATCACGGGGCTATGAGGAGTATCATTGGTGGATCACTCAAACCTTGATAGCGGTCTTCTGAAGCTGCATGAATTGCAGAAAGGATAGTCCACTCGTACCGATTGCGCCAAATAATTGCGACGGATCAAGCGAAATACTCAGTGTATCGTCCGGGCCGTCTGCCTCAACCTCTCGCAATAAACAGCATCCAGCGAGGAATCCGGAAGTTATCCCTAAATCCCTGACGAACCAGGGTGATAAACTATTGAAAAATACTAGATTTGCGCCATTATACGATTTTTTAAAATTGCCAGATATGTAAGATACTGTCTCGTTCTCGATGAGCCCCGCATAATTGCCAGCTCCCCTGGACATGCATCCAATCGAATAGACGCTTTGAGACCCCTTAAATGCCCAAAGGCGTGGCGCGAACTGCCCAAGGGTCACCGGACTCGGGGTGAATTTGGCGACGTTGCCATCCCATGTGAGGCACATGCCGGGAAATAGAGCGCTGTTGATGAGATAATAGAACGAAGTGTCGATCATGACCGAAACCTGTCGGTTCGGGACGATCCCGAACGGGATCGCAAACGCCGCAGTTTGCTCTGATGCGCGAATTTTAACAAGTATCGCGAGCCTGATTTCATCGACAAAGGTCATCAAAGCGTAGGCCGGATGCCGTGCGTTTGTTCGGCGACGGTTGGACAGTAACAGCGACGTCAAAGTCCGCGGCCAAAACGCACACTGTCGCCTTCATCTCGTACGGAAAACATCGGGAGCCCGCGCCCCTGTCAAAGGTCCGGCGCCTTCGCCAGGCTCACCCGCGGCCCGCCCATCCCGCCGTCGTCTGCGCGCGATAATCCCCGAACCGCCGCGCCGCGATCGCCGCGCGCGCGCCGGCCATCAGCTCCTGGTAATAGGCGAGGTTGACCCAGGTCAGCAGCATCATCCCGAGAATTTCGCCCGATTTCACGAGGTGGTGGAGGTATGCGCGGGAATAGTCCCGCGCCGCGGGACAGGCCGAGTCCGGATCGAGCGGCCGCGGATCGCCGGCGTGAACGGCGTTGCGCAGATTGACCCGGCCGTGACGCGTGTAGGCGAGGCCATGGCGGCCGGCGCGCGTGGGCATCACGCAATCGAACATGTCGATTCCGCGCGCCACCGACTTCAGCAGATCGTCGGGGGAGCCGACGCCCATGAGGTAGCGTGGCTTGCCCGCCGGCAGGAGCGGCGCGACGATGTCGAGCATGGCGAGCATGACCTCCTGCGGTTCGCCGACCGCGAGCCCGCCCACGGCGTAACCGTGGAAATCCATGTCCGACAAAGCCTTCGCGCTTTCGACGCGCAGGTCGGGCGAGGCGCCGCCCTGGACGATGCCGAAAGCCGCCCTGCCCGGCTCGCCGCCGAACGCCTTGCGGGAGCGTTCCGCCCAGCGCAGCGACAGGCGCATGGCGCGTTCGGCCTCGGCGTCGCTGCACGGCAGTTTCACGCATTCGTCGAATTGCATCTGGATGTCCGAGCCGAGCAGACCCTGGATTTCCATCGAACGTTCGGGCGTCAGCACATGACGCGAGCCGTCGATGTGCGACTGGAAGGTCACGCCGTTCTCGTCGAGCTTGCGCAGTTTCGCCAGCGACATGACCTGAAAGCCGCCGGAATCGGTGAGGATCGGGTGCGGCCAGTTCATGAATTTGTGCAATCCGCCCAGTTCGGCGACGCGCTCGGCGCCGGGCCGCAGCATGAGGTGATAGGTGTTGCCGAGAACGATGTCGGCGCCGAGGTCGCGCACCTGCCCGGGATACATGGCCTTCACCGTCGCCGCCGTGCCGACTGGCATGAAGGCGGGCGTGCGGATGGTTCCGCGCGGCGTCGAGATCTCGCCGGCGCGCGCGGCGCCGTCGGTTGCGTGGATCGTGCAGGCGAAGGGGGTGGTCATTGTCCGTTCCAGTTGGCGCCGGCGTTATCCGGGGCGTTTCGCTCCCAGCCGCGCGATCCTGTCGATGACGTATACGCCCTCGTCGCCGCCGGGCCAGACAATCCTGAATTCCGCGCCAATTCTGATGTCGCGCTGACGCAAGTCGGTGCGCCAGTAGCGCTCGTCGTCCGCCCTGCCCTCGCCGAAGTCCATCACGCCCGCCGCGTCGAGGACGAACGGCCGGCAGCGCGGGCTGTCGAGGAACGTCGCGCCATGGATCGTCCATTTTCCGGCGATGCGATGGTCGCGCGCATCGACGCGCGCGTCGATCGTGACGGGGCTCTCGAGCGGATCGTCGCGCCAGCTGGCCACGATCCGCGCCTCGAATTGCTCTCCGGCGCTCATGTCGGCCCGTCGTTCCTGAACAGAAGGCAGGCGTCGCCATAGCTGTAGAACCGGTATTTTTCCGCGATGGCGTGGGCATAGGCGGCCTTCATTCGCTCCAGTCCGGCGAAGGCGGAAACGAGCATGAACAGGGTCGAGCGCGGCAGGTGGAAATTCGTCAGCAACAGATCCACGGCGCGAAACCGGTAGCCCGGCGTGATGAAGATCGAGGTGTCCCCGCCGAAGGCGCGAAGGCGCCCGTCCTCGCCCGCCGCGCTCTCGAGAATGCGCAGGCTCGTCGTTCCGGCCGCCGCGACGCGTCCGCCGCGGGCGCGCGTTTCGTTGAGCGCTTCCGCGACCTCGCGGGTCACGATTCCATGTTCGGCGTGCATCCGGTGTTCGTCGGTGTCGTCGACCTTCACGGGCAGAAACGTGCCGGCGCCGACATGAAGCGTCACGCGATGCACGGCGACGCCGCGCGCCTCGATGGCGGCGACAAGCGCGGGCGTGAAGTGAAGGCTGGCGGTGGGCGCGGCGACGGCGCCGGACTTGTCCGCGAACAGGGTTTGATAATCGCTCGCGTCGCGCGTGTCCTCGCCACGCTTGCTGGAGATATAGGGCGGCAGCGGCATCTGGCCGACGCGTTCGATGGCTTCGTCGAGCGCGGCGCCGGTGAAGGAAAAGCCGAGCAGGATTTCGCCGCCCTCGCCCTTTTCCAGAACCTCGGCGTCGAGGCTCCCCAGCAGACAGGCCATGCTTTCGGACGCGTCCCCGAAGCGGACGCGCTCTCCGACGTTCAGTTTCTTCGCCGGCCGCGCGAAGGCTCGCCAGCGGTCCTCGCCCTCGCGCTTGTGCAGCGTCACGTCGATCCGCGCCGCGGCCTCGCCGCGCACCCGCACGCCGCGCAAGCGGGCCGGGATGACGCGCGTGTCGTTGACGACGAGGGCGTCGCCGGGTTTCAGGAAATCGGGAAAATCGCGGACGCCGCGATCGAGAAAGGCGCCGGCGGCGGGAACGACCAGCATCCGCGCCGCGTCGCGCGGCTCCACGGGGCGCAGCGCGACGCGGTCTTCGGGCAGATCGAAATCGAAGAGATCGACGCGCATGAATTCCGGAGAGGCCCTTCCCGCGCGCCGCGCGGAAAGGGCGGTTCCGGCTCCCTCAGCTCAGCTTCGCGGAAATGATCTTGTCGGGATCGCGCACGGGCTCGCCGCGCTTGATCTTGTCGACGTTTTCCATGCCGGAGGTCACCTGTCCCCAGACGGTGTATTGCTTGTCGAGGAAACGGGCGTCGCCGAAGCAGATGAAGAACTGCGAATTGGCGGAATCCGGGCTGGACGCGCGCGCCATCGAACAGGTGCCGCGGACGTGCGGCTCGCTGTTGAACTCGGCCTTGATGTTCGGATATTTCGAACCGCCGGTGCCGGTGCCGTGCGGGCAGCCCGTCTGCGCCATGAAGCCGTCGATGACGCGATGGAACACGACTCCGTCGTAGAAACCTTCGCCCACGAGTTTCTTGATGTGCGCGACGTGGCCCGGCGCGAGATCGGGCCGCATCTGGATGACAACTTCGCCCTTCGTGGTTTCGAGTGTCAGCGTGTTACCGGCTTCCGCCATTCTGGTCTCCTGTGTTGATCTGGCGCTCCACGCCCGTCGCGATAAAGCGAATGGCAAAGGGATAGCCTGCTATAGCGGCCCCGAGCGAGCCGGTAAACCTGAGCGGCAGACAGGCCGCGAGCGCGGCCCGGATGGATGATGCGAGCGCGTCGCGCGACCCGTTCGCGGCGTTGACGTAGGAAATCCGGGGCTCGCCGATTGTTTTTCCCGAGGCGGCGAATTGCAGGCGCAGCGTGATTTCGCGACGCCCGTCGCCGTCCGGCGGCGTCCAGCAGGCGGCGAGCCGTTCGGCCACGTCGCGCGGACGCCTGATCGTTTCATTCGCGTCGGTCGCCGCGCCCGTCTTGACGACATCCATGACGAAGCCGGAGGGCGCCGGAGCCGGATAGACCGGGTGCAGCAATTCGGGATGCGGATTGGGCGGAACATGGTTTTCCCGCCGCCAGTGTCTCTGCCAGCGCGCCGTCACCGCGAGCGCGTCGCCCGCGACACACGCGAGGGCGAGCGCCAGCGGCAGCGGCAGCGCGCGGTTCATTTCGCGTCGGACGCCATCGCCATGCGCACGATCACGTCGGGATCGCGCACGGGTTCGCCGCGCTTGATCTTGTCGACGAACTCCATGCCGGAGGTGACCTCGCCGAACACGGTGTACTGGCCATTGAGGAACGAGGCGTCGCCAAAGCAGATGAAGAACTGGCTGTTGGCGGAATTGGGCGATTGCGAGCGCGCCATGCCCAGCGTGCCGCGCCTGAAGGGCGTCTGCGTGAATTCGGCGGGAAGGTTCGGCAGGTCGGAGCCGCCGGTGCCATTGCGATTCTTCGAGTCGCCGGTCTGGGCCATGAAGCCCTCGATCACCCTGTGAAACGGGGCGTTGTCGTAGAAGCCTGACTTCGTGAGGGTCTTGATCTGCGCGACGTGTTTGGGCGCCAGATCGGGCCGCAGGCGGATGGTCACGCGTCCATATTTCAGGTCGAGAAAGAGGGTGTTGTCGGCGTCGGCGCCCTGGGCCAGGACTGGCGAGGCGAGGCCCGCGAGCGCGAGCGAACCGGCGAGCGTGAACGTGCGGCGATCAAGGGTCATGGGCGTTCCTGTCGTGGGTTGAAACGGGCGCGAGCGGCGGCGCGCCGGACTTCATGCGGTCGGTCTGGTGAATTTTTCCCGAAGGGCCGCCACGACCTCCGGCGGCGCGAAGGGCGAGACATCGCCCCCCATGGCCGCGATCTGGCGGACGAGGGTGGCGGTTATGTGGCGGACGTCGGGGGACGCCGGAACGAAAATAGTCTTCACTTCCGGCGCCATCACGCCGTTCATGCCGGCCATCTGCATCTCGTAGTCGAGATCCGTTCCATCACGCAGGCCGCGCAGCAGGATCGTCGCGCCAAGCTCGCGCGCGGCGACGACGGCGAGTCCCGAAAAGGTCGCGCTTTCTATCGGACATCCGGACGAGGCCGCGAAATTCGCGGCGCACCGGGCGATGAGATCGCGCTTCTCCTCGATGGAAAACAGGGGAGACTTGCCGGGATTGACGCCGATGCCGACGATGATGCGGCCGCAAAAAGCCGCGCCGGCGCGCAGAACGTCGAGATGACCATTGGTCATCGGGTCGAACGAACCGGTGTAGAGCGCCGTCGCGGACATGTGGGTTTCTCCCGGCGTGGCGGGCGCGAACCGACAGCGGCCCGCGCCTCGCGTGAAATCAGCGCAGCGCCTTGAGCGCCGCCCGGCCGGCGTATCGGGCCTGACTACCAAGCTCTTCCTCGATGCGGATGAGCTGGTTGTACTTGGCGGTTCTGTCGGAGCGCGCCAGCGAGCCGGTCTTGATCTGGCCGCAGTTCGTGGCGACGGCGAGGTCGGCGATGGTCGCGTCCTCGGTCTCGCCGGAACGATGCGACATGACCGACGTGTAACCGGCGCGGTGCGCCATATCGACCGCCGCAAGCGTCTCGGTCAACGAACCGATCTGGTTCACCTTGACGAGGATGGAATTGGCCACCCCCTTCCCGATCCCGTCCGAGAGGCGCTTGACGTTGGTGACGAAGAGATCGTCGCCGACGAGCTGGCACTTGCCGCCGATGGCGTCGGTGAGCTGTTTCCAGCCCTCCCAGTCGTCTTCCGCCATGCCGTCCTCGATGGTGGCGATCGGATAGTCGCCGACGAGTTTGGCGAGATATTTCACCTGTTCGGCGATGGTGCGGGTCTTGCCCTCGCCTTCATAGTGATATTTGCCGCCCTTGAAGAACTCGGTCGAGGCGCAGTCGAGGCCGAGGACCATGTCCTTGCCGGCCTTGAACCCGGCGTCCTTGATCGCCTTCATGCAGAAATCGAGCGCCGCTTCGGCGGAGGGCAGGTTCGGGGCAAAGCCGCCCTCGTCGCCGACGTTGGTGTTGTGGCCGGCCTTTTTCAGCCCGGCTTTCAGCACCTGGAAAACTTCGGCGCCCCAGCGCACGGCCTCTTTCAGCGACGGCGCGCCGACGGGCATGATCATGAATTCCTGGAAATCGATGGGATTGTCGGCGTGCATGCCGCCATTGACGATGTTCATCATGGGCACCGGCAGAACGCGCGCCTGCGTGCCGCCGACATAACGATAGAGCGGAAGCGAGGAGGCGTTGGCCGCGGCCTTCGCGACGGCGAGCGACACGCCGAGAATGGCGTTGGCGCCGAGCTTCGCCTTGTTGGGCGTGCCGTCGAGGGCGATCATCGCCTCGTCGATGCTCACCTGGTCTTCGGCGTCGAGCCCGCCGAGCGCCTCGAATATATCGCGGTTGACGCTGTGAACGGCTTTCAGCACGCCCTTGCCGCCATAGCGCTTCTTGTCGCCGTCGCGCAGTTCGACGGCTTCATGCGCGCCCGTCGAGGCGCCGGAGGGAACGGCCGCGCGGCCCATAGAGCCGTCTTCCAGGATCACATCGACCTCGACGGTGGGATTGCCCCGGCTATCGAGAATTTCACGCGCGACAATTTCGATAATGGCGGTCATTGGGGCCTCGGGCGGAAGAGTCAGGGGAAAGGCGGGGCCGCTTCTACGACGAGATTCGCGCGCGGGGAAGCGAATCCGCGCCGGAACCCATTGACAATGCGTTCCGGAGGCGCAGGATTGCCGTGAATAATGAAAAAACGATCCGCGGGAACGCGGCGACTTCGGGAGCGATCGCCGGCGAATTCGGGCGGCCCGGAACGCAACAGCCCCTCGGGAGGGTCATCGCCATGAAATCCGTTCTTCGTTCCGGCGTGGCGCTTCTGGCGCTTGCCGTCGCCCCTGCCCACGCCGCCGAAGTATCGCCTCTCGCCGGCAAGGTCGTCTCGACGACGGGCGAGCCGCTCGCCGGCATCCCCGTCAAGGCGAAGCGCGACAACAGCCCGGTCACCGTCGCGGTCTATTCCGACGCAAAGGGTGAATATTCTTTCCCGGCCTGGTCGGATCTGGCGCCGGGCGCTTACTCGGTCGGCGTCGACCTTCCGGATTTCGAGCGCGTGGCGCAACCGGTCGCGGTCGCCGCCGACAAGGCGGCGAAAGCCGATTTCACGCTGAAACCGAAGCCGCTGGCTTACGAAGACGCGACTGTTTCGGAAATCATCGCGGCCTTGCCGGGGACGGACCACCAGAAGACGCTGTTTTCCCAGTGTGGCAATTGCCACACGCTGCAATGGGCGCTGGCCACGCCGCGCGACAGGGAAGACTGGGTTCGCGTCATCAGGAAAATGGGCGGCCAGGCCAGCAATATCGAACAGCCCGGCACCTACGCCTTCAGCCAGAAGCAGTTCATCGAGCCGCTGGCCGATTATCTGGTCTCGATCCGCGGGCCCGGGTCGTCCGACAAAATCCCGTTCAAACAGAGGCCGCGGCCAACCGACGCCGCCTCTACCAATCTCGTCGTCACCGAATACGCGCTGAAGCGCGGCGGCGAGCGTGAACTGTTCATGCTGCGCGGCGACAAGCGCTTCGTCTGGCCGCACGACGTCATCAACAACGACCGATACGCATATTATACCGATCATTTCTCCTATCTCGTCGGCCGCGTCGACCTCGAGACCGGCGAGAATGTCGAAATTCCCTTCGAATTGCCCAAAGGCGCGGGACGCGGGGGGCGCGGCGAGAGCGACGGCCGCCCCGGCGATCCGGGCGGCGGCGCGCACGAACTGCAATTCGACCGCGCCGGCGCCGTCGTCGTCGGCATGGACAATGGCACGGTGAAATTCGACCCGAAGAACGGCACGTTCCTGCGATGGGCCGTCGGCAGCCCGATGTTCGGCCTCGACCCCCAGGGCAATGTCTGGAACATGCGCAAGAACGGCGAACTGGTGAAGCTCGAGACCGACGCCGAGGGCTCGAAACAGACCGTGTTCCAGATTCCGAAAAATGGAGGCATCTACGACATCGACACGGATTCGAAGGGCCGCACGGACCTGTACATCTGGCGCGAGGGCAAGATCGGGGTCTTCGACCCGCGCGCCGTCAAATACGAGGAATTCAAAACGCCAACGCCGATGTCGGGACCGCGCCGCGGCCAGATCGACGGAAAGGACCGTCTCTGGGCCGCCGAATTCTACGCGGGCCAGTTGCTGATGCTCGACCCGGACAAGAAGGAGATGCGCGAATATCCGCTGATCAATGGCGGAAAGCCCTACACGCCGCCCTTCGCGGCGCCCTATTCGGCGAGCGCCGACGACAAAAATCAAATTGTCTGGACCGCCGATTTCAACAGCGCGCGCCTCTACAAGATCGACATGAACACGGGCCATTCGACCGAATATCTGCCGCCCTCGAACTACGAGTTGCGCGACCTCAAGGTCGATCCGAACGCCGAACGCCCGACCGTCTGGGTTCCCGCCTACCGGCCGCCTTCGAAGCTGGTGAAGATACAGACGAGGTGAACCGCCCCGGTTGCCCGCCCGCGCGCGAGCAACTATCACCGCCCCATGCCCAAGCAATCCACCGGCCCGTCGCTCCTCGGCCAGCACGCGCCCCTGCCCGCCTCCCCGGAGGAAGCCGAACTCGACAGGGTGCCCGCGCCGCACCAGGACACACATTACCTCGCGCGTTTCACCGCGCCCGAGTTTACCTCGCTTTGTCCGGTCACGGGCCAGCCTGATTTCGCGCATCTCGTCATCGACTACGCGCCGGGCAAATGGCTCGTGGAGTCGAAGTCTCTCAAGCTCTATCTTGGCTCGTTCCGCAATCACGGCGCGTTTCACGAGGATTGCACGGTGCGGATCGGCAAGGATCTCGTGGCGCTGCTGAAACCGAAATTCCTGCGCATCGGCGCCTACTGGTATCCGCGCGGCGGAATGCCCATCGACGTGTTCTGGCAATGGGGCAAGCCGCCGAAGGGGCTCTGGCTGCCGGACCCGGGCGTCGCGCCCTATCGCGGCCGCGGCTGAGCCAGCGCCAGCGTGCGCCGGCGCAGCTCTGCGACGAGCTCGACGCGGTCGCGAATGCCCTCGATTTCCGCCCAGGGCACGACATCGCCGATCCCGATCGGGAACTCCGTCCCGATCCGTCGGCGCACCTCGTGGAAGAACAGCGACAGCCGCAGATTGGCGTTGATGTGGCTGAAAATCTGGAACAGCCGCGAATTTTGCCCGTGAAAATAAAACGGCGCGACGGGGCCCTTCGCGGCCTGCGCGAGGCGCGCGACAAAGGGCGTCCAGGGCAGGTCTTCCGCCGGACGCGCGCCGAACCGGTCGGGCGACGTCGCCATGGCGCCCGCCGGAAAGATCACCATGCAGCCGCCATCGGTCAGGTGTTTCAGCGCCTTCGCGCGGCTCGCGGCGTTGGCCCGTCTCGCCTCGCGCGTTTCGCTGAAATCGATGGGCAACATACGCCCGCGCATTTCCGGGGCGCGCAGCAGCACGGCGTTGGTGAGCGCCAGAAAATCGTCGCGCACCTGTTCCAGCAGAGAACACATGATGATGCCGTCGAGGACGCCGAAGGGATGGTTGGCGACGACGAGCAGCGGCCCCTGTTTCGGGAGCGCCAGCAGTTTCTCGCGGTCGTAGCGAAGATCGAGCGACAAGGCCTTCACGGCGGTGGCGAAGAAACTCTCGCCGTTCCAGCCGTTGTTCCGGTGCTGGACGTAGAGCCTCTTGATCGTGTCGCGCCCGGTCGCGACCTCGAGCGCGCGGATCAGCGTGCGTCGAAGCCAGGGATCGTCGTCGCCCGCGTAGGAAAATGCCGATTCGTCCATGCCCGCCGCGATAAAGCGTTCCCGTGACGCGCGCGTGAACCGCCGCGTTCACCTCGCCCTAACATATTCGGGGCAGATTTCACCGTTCAATGGCGTTTCGGCCAACCTCGTGGAGACCGCATGATCCCCGTCAGCTTCGACCATTGCGCGGGATGGCTTCACCAAGCCTCCGGGGGCCGGGGCGTCATCATCTGCGGCTCCTTCGGCTTCGAGGATCTGTGCAGCCACCGGTCTCTCGCGGTTCTCGCCGAAAAGATCGCCCTCGCGGGGCAACCGGCCCTGCGGTTCGACTGGAGCGGCTGCGGCGATTCGGCCGGCTCGCTTTCGGACCCGGGGCTCGTCGATCGCTGGCGGGGCAATCTGCGCGCGGCGATCGCCTTCATGACGGACATGGTTGGCGTCGGCGAGATCGCGCTTGTCGGCTTGCGCGCGGGCGCCTCTCTGGCCGCCGAAATCGCGGCGGAACACGGCGGCGTCGCGCGGCTCGCGATGATCGCGCCGCCCGCGAGTGGCAAGTCCTTCGTGCGCGAGCTGAAGGCGCTGTCGCGCCTCACGGCGGTCGAAGGCGACGAGGCCGCGCCGGGCGCGCTCGCGGTCGCGGGGTTTCACATTCCGGCGGAGGCCGTCGCGAGCCTCCAGGCCATCGTGCCCGCCGCGCTTGCCGCGGCTCCCGCCCGCCACGTTCTGGCGCTCGGGCGCGAGGATATGTCGGGCCATCCCCTGGTCGATCATTTGCGCGGCCCCGGCCGCGAGGTCGCCGCCGGGGTTTTCGAGGGCTATGACTCGATGATGTGCGATCCGACCGCGTCGCAAACGCCCGAAGGCTCGCTCGACCGGGTCGCGAAATGGGTTGTCGAGGGAGCCGGCGCGGACCGCCGCGTGCATACCGCGTCGCCCCCGGACGGCGTTCGCGGACCGGGTTTCGAAGAAAATCGCGTTTGCTTCGGCGCGGATCACAAGCTCGCCGGCGTCTGGTGCCGCCCGTCGTCCGGTTTAACCGGACAGGCCGTGATTTTCCTCAACGCGGGCGCCATCCACCATGTGGGCTGGGCGCGCGGCCATGTCGACATGGCGCGCGGCCTCGCTCTGGCGGGCGTCGCCTCGCTGCGGATGGATCTTGGCGGCATGGGCGACAGTTTCGCGGCGCGGGACGCCGGCGGCTCGCTCTACGCCCGCGATCTGAAACAGGACGTGTCTGCGGCCATCGACTGGCTGGAATGCCAGGGAATCGCGGACATCGCCGTGTTGGGCGCGTGCAGCGGCGCCTGTCACGCGCTTCAGGCCGCTCTGGAAGACAGCCGCGTGAGCCGCCTCGTCCTCGTCAACCAGCTTTGTTTCGTCTGGGGACCAACCTACGCGATCCAGCTCTCCGCCTGGCGGGCCACCAAGGCCGCCGTGGTCGGCGCCGCCCTGAACGCGGACGCAGAGGCCGCGAACGAGGCGGCGAAACTGCTCAATTCGCTGCTTCCCGTGGCGAGGAAATTCGCGAGGGGGAGTTTTCGCGCGTTGATGGGGCTCGCGTCGCTGGCCACGTCCGGATTTACGAACGGCAACGTCGTCGAAGACTGGTTTGAATCGCTGTCCGGGCGGGGCGCCCGAATTTCCCTGGTCTATAGCGAGGGCGACGCCGGCCTGGCGGAGCTCGAACGCTGGCTCGGGCCGGAAGGGCTGCGCGCCCTCGCCCTGCCCGGCGTCGAGAAACACGTCATCCCCGGCGCGGATCACATGCTCACGCAAGCGCCCGCGCGGCGCGCGCTTGGCGAGCATGTCCTGGCGATTCTCGGAGCGCGCGGCCCGCGCGAAAGCAAAGAGGCCGAAGCGGCCTGACGGCGCGCGTCAGCGCCGCTTGGCCAGCGCGTCGAATTGCATCAGCCGCTCCAGCAAGGCTTCCATTTCGTCGAGTGGAACCTGGTTCGGGCCATCGGAAAAGGCGTTGGCCGGGTCGTCATGCGTCTCGATGAACACGCCGGCGACGCCCACGGCGACCGCCGCGCGCGCCAGCACGGGCACGAACTCCCGCTGGCCGCCGGAGGACGTTCCCTGCCCGCCCGGCTGCTGAACCGAATGGGTCGCGTCGAAAATCACCGGCGCGCCCGTCTGCTCCGCCATGATCGGCAACGCCCGCATGTCGGACACCAGCGTGTTGTAGCCGAAACTCGCGCCGCGCTCGGTGACGAGAACATTCGGGTTGCCGGCGCCCGTGACCTTGGCGACGACGTTTTTCATGTCCCACGGCGCGAGAAACTGCCCCTTCTTGACGTTGACGGGCCGGCCCGTCGCGGCCGCGGCGAGAAGCAGGTCGGTCTGCCGGCACAGGAAGGCGGGAATTTGCAGCACGTCGACGACGCCGGCGACGGCGGCGCAATGAGCGTTCTCGTGCACGTCCGTCAGAACCGGCAATCCAAATTTTTCCCGAATTTCCGCGAAGACCGGAAGGGCCTGTTCGAGACCGAGGCCGCGCTTGCCGCCGAGCGAGGTCCGGTTGGCCTTGTCGAAGGACGATTTGAAAACGAGGCCGACGCCCAGCCGCGCGGCGATGCTTTTCAGCGCGCCCGCCATTTTGAGCGCGTGTTCGCGGCTCTCCATGGCGCATGGTCCGGCGATGAACGCGAGCGGCAGATCGGCGCCAAACGTGACTGCGCCAGGGCCGGAGCCGACGCGAACATGGGGACTTGCGTGCATGGGGCTTTCCGGACGAAGCGCGAAACGGGAGCCGCCTTCTACCGCAAACCCCGGCCGTGAACATAGGCCCGAGCGCCCCCGGGTCGGCGACGCCTTTTGATGGACGGATCCCCGCGTCGCCGCCGGTTTGCGTCAGCCGGGTTCCGTAGGGTCAGGCTTGCCGGCGAGGCCGCCGCCCGTTTGGGCGGAGAAGCGATGGCCAACGGCCAGAACCGTGATCCCGAGCCCCATCAGCACCCGCACGTCGATGGCAGGCCTGGCGTCCCGGGCCCGTGACTGCGAAACGGGAACCGATCGTGCGGCGCGTCTGGATGTTCGGGATAAAGGGGATGGAGGCCTCGGAGGGAATCGAACCCCCGTACAAGGATTTGCAGTCCTCTGCGTAGCCACTCCGCCACGAGGCCCCGTCGCGCCGAAACGCCGGGTCAATTAGCAAGAGTCGGCGCGCCGCGGCAAGGCGAATGTGCGCTCCGCCCGCCCTGTTCGCGAACATCATTAAAATTTTTTACAATTTTTCCACGCGCTGGCCCGAACCGGGACAATTCGACGCCCGTTTCGCGAAAAACGCCGATCCATCCACAGGCAGGCGGATTTGCCCTTTGCATTCCCGCGCGGGCTTGCTATACGCCCGCTCACGCCGACGCGTGATCCCTGATAGCTCAGTTGGTAGAGCATTCGACTGTTAATCGAATGGTCGCTGGTTCGAGTCCAGCTCAGGGAGCCATCGGTCGGCGTCTTCGCCAAATTCCCGGAAATTCTCTCACCCGTCGTCGCCTCGCGCGATGGCGGGGCGATTCCGGTTGCTTCCGGCGATCTCTGGCTCCCTGTCCCGACATCTGTCAGACGCCCCGCCCTGCCCGGGGTCTCGACGAATGGCTCCCGAACGGCGATGATGGGAAAACCGGCCCTGAAGCATGGGGCCGGATCCGGTCGCGCAACATCGGGGGGAACATGACATTCAGGATTTCCGCGCTTGTCGCGGCGCTGGCGTTTTCCGCGACGGGAGCGCTGGCGCAGTCAGGCGACGTGGCGCGCGGCAAATATCTCGTCACCATCGGCATTTGCGAGGGTTGCCATTCGCCGCGCGATTCGCGGGACGTTCCGGTTCCGGGGATGCGGCTCGCGGGCGGACGGCGCTCCGGCGGGCTGATGACGCCGAATCTCACCCCGGACATGGAAACGGGCCTTGGCAAATGGAGCGAGGCCCAGATCGTCGAGGCCCTGCACAGCGGCCGCCGCCCGGACGGTTCGACTATTAGGCCCCCCATGGGCATCTTCTTCTACAGCCATTTCTCCGATAGCGACGCGCGCGCCATCGCCGCCTATCTGAAATCCCTGCCGCCAATCAATCACCCGGTCGAGCGCACGCCCGTCACGGCTCCCCCGCGCGAGTGGCCGCGCGTCGAGACCGTGCCCGAGCCGAATCGCGCGGACAAACTGGCTTACGGAAAATATCTCGTGGAGACCGTGTCCCACTGCATGCAGTGCCACTCTCCGCGGGTGAACGGCCTGCCGGATCTTTCACGCGCGGGCGGCGGCGGCAATTCCTACACGGCTCCCGGCGGCGGTTCGGTGGTCGCCGCCAATCTGACGCCCGGCAATCCGGACGGAATCGTCAAATGGACCGACGAGCAGCTCAAGACCGCGATCACCCATGGCGTCAGGCCGGATGGCGGGAAAATGGTCGCCGTGATGGATTTCGATCTCTACGAGCAAATGACGCCGGACGATCTCGACGCGGTCGTCGGATACCTTCGGACGCTCAAGCCCGTGCCGGTGAAACGGGACTGACCGGCGCGCGGGTTCAGCCCAGCAGCGGAGCCAGATCCCGCAAGTCGCCAACGACGCGGCTTGCCCCTTCCCGGTTCAACCGCTCCGCGTGGTCGGGCGCCGTGTGCCCGCCGCCGGAAAAGCCGATCGCCTGCATCCCCGCCCTGCGCGCGGCGGCCACGCCGGCGGCGGAATCCTCGATCACGAGACAGCGATGCGGATCCGCGCCCATTTGCGAGGCCGCGA
>CAISEY010000434.1 GCA_903884435.1 uncultured Hyphomicrobiales bacterium
GGCCTGGACGATGCCGGGCGTTCCGGCGGCGCCGGTGACGGTCCACTGCGTCGTGCCGGGGGTGTACTGCCACTCGGCGCGGACGTAGCCGCCGACCTTCAGGCAGGTATCGGTGCCGGGAATGAAGAAGAAACCCGCGCCATAGGCGTCGCAGATTTTGACGTAATTGACAGGCGCGGACTTCCGCGAGGGAAGATCGGCGGCCTGGGCGCCGGCGACAGCGGCGAAACCCGCCACGGTGCCGAGAAGAAGGCTCTTTGCGAGCGTCATTGATTAACCTCCAGTATGAATGACCTGTTTGAACGACGGATCTGGTTTCAGGTCTTCAACGTGCTCCGGCCTGAAACCGTACCCGACTTTCAATCGATCCTGACTACTGCCCCACCCGCGGGAAACGGCAAAAGCCTGGTTGCTCCCGGTGATTCCGTTTGCAGACCTCAATCTAGCCGCGACGCCGCCGCGAGAAAAGCGGGATCAAGCTCCAAACCCCGCCCGGCCCTCATTCCGCGCCGCCTTGTTGCGAAAAAGACACAAATTCCGGGTCGCCCGCGGTCGAGCGAAAGCGCCCGGACGCCGGGAGAGCCATTCCGGGCGCGCGAGCGTCGTTAACGCCTGTATCCCGGCGTCAGACGGCGTTGTCCATGCGTTTCACGACCTGTTTCCTCGCCTGTTTGCGAGGAACAGTCGCGTCAGGCGGCCCTGATTTGCCCGGCGCGGAAGAACCCCGCGCGCTCCGTCACGAGCGGCGCCGGTCCAAATCCGTCACGCTCATCGCCGCCGGTCAGGAGTCCGGCGGACTCCTCGCGTGCGTCCTCGCGGGCGGCCTCGGCCTCGAACCGGCGCAGCAACGCCATCAGCTTGCCGAGTTCCGTCGAATTCATTTGTTCGCAGGCGGTCAGCACCCGCTCGATCATCGCGCGGGACAGCCGCGCCCGGTCGCCGTGCTCCAGCGCGGCGCCCAGCTCGTCCTGGGCCGCGAGCGCGGCCTCGAAGGCGGGCATGAGCGCCTTTGGCAAACCGGCCTTCATATAAAGAGCGCGGAATCCCGCGCCGCGCCCGCCGTTGACGAGCCCGGCGACGCGGCTGGCGGGCATTTCGGAAAGGTCTGTCAGGGCCGCCTCGAACAGGCTGCGATTGCCGCTGAGCAGGGCGCGCAGGACGAGGCCGGACGTGAGCTGGCCGGATTCGCGAAGGTACGCGACAAGCGCCAGCGGCCCGTTGCCCGGCTCGCTCTCCGTTTCGGCGGCGATGATGACGTTGGCCCGCTCCGTGGCCTCGCGGGTCACGCGGCTGGCGCGGGCCTCGCTCATCCAGTCGCAGGCGGTGACGAAGGCGGTCAGCGCCCGCGCGGTCGCCGCGACGAGTTCGGCCCGCTGGGCCGGCGGCAGGTTCGGCCGGCCGAGAATGGCCTCGCGCACCTCGCCGTCGTCGCCGAAGCGCTCGATCATCCGGCGCAGCGAGAAATCCGGCAGCGCGGCGCCGGCGTTGACCGCGAGGGCGATGAGCGCCTCGCGGGCGCCGACTTCCGCGAGCGCGGCGGCGACGGGCGCGGAAAGGTTCGCGCGCACGGCGATCGCCGACTGGGCGAAGGCGTCGCCCACGGCGGCGCAATCGATGAGCTCGGCGTCGCTCAAAACCGGCGAACGGCTCAGCACGACGCTGGCGATGTCCGACTGGTCGTTGGCGAGAACCACGACGCAATGATGCGGCGCGTCCACCGCGCTCGCGAAGGCTTCGGCGAGCGCCCGGCGGACGACCGGCGAGCCGTCGTCGAGCAACGCGGTCAGCGCCACCCCGGCCTCGCGCTGGTCGGCGTCGTCGAGGTTCGAATAGAGATAGGCCCGCGCGAGGGCGCTGGCCCCCTCGGCCCGCGCGCCCGCGGAAGCGGTGCGCGCCCAGGCCAGAAACTTGCGAACGATCATACGCTACTCCCTGCGCGCCAGGCGCGCTCAACCGTGCGATTTGACCCAGTCGAGAATGGCCTTGTTCGTGGCCTCCGGCGCCTGCCAGGGAAAGCCGTGCGACTGGCCCTTCAGAATGCTCATCTTCGCGCCGGGGATGCGGCTTTTCAGAGCCTCCGCCTGGGCGACGTGATTGGCCCGGCCCGAATCCCCGTCGCCGATCAGCACCAGGACCGGGCGCAGCACGTCGCCGAGCCGGTGGGTCGCTTCCCAGGAATGGCGGGCGATGACGAGATGCAGGTATTCCGGCAGTTTCGCGTGGGTCTTGACGACGTGTTCGAAGAACGCCTCGACCTCGTCGGCGTGGTCGCGCCGGTAGTCGTCGGTGAAAAAGGCGCTGGTGTCCGTGTATTCCTCGCGCAACGTGTTCTCGAAGCCGAGTTCGGCCAGGCTGTGCATCAGCCAGTGCGGCGCGCCCTGCACGCAATCGGCGCCCGGACGCGGAACCTGGCCCGAACCGCTCGCCGCCATGACGAGGCTTTTCACCCGGCCAGGAAAATTCAGCGTCATTTCAAGGCCGATGCGCCCGCCCATGGAATGGCCCACGACATGCGCCGCCTCCACGTTCAGGTGATCCAGCAGAGCCACCACGTCATTGGCCATCTGGTTGATGGTGTAGACCCGTTGCGGCGCGGTGGAGCGGCCGCAGCCCCGCGGATCGTGAATGACGAGCTGGCAGGACTCCGCCAGCGGCATTTGCGAGGGCTTCCAGGCCTCGCAGGAAAATCCCGTCGAGGGGATCAGGACGACCGGCTCGCCCTTGCCGTGCGACTCGAAATAGAGGTCCGCGCCCGTCGGCAACTTTACATTCGGCATGGAAATCCTCGTCGGGAGGCGCGTCCGGACCCGTCCGTCGCGTCCTCCAGCATCGCGGTTTATGGTAAATGGAGACTTAAGAAGGGCCCTTTCCACCCCGAATCACGCCAGGAGCCAGCCATGACCGCCGCCCCCGCCCCGCATCCCCGCGGCGGCCTCTATTTCGAGGATTTCGAAATCGGCCGCCTTTACGAGCACCGCCTGACGCGCACCGTCACGCAGATGGACAACATGCTGTTCTCCAACATGACGCTGAACCCCCAGCCGTTGCACATCGACGCGCATTTCTGCGCGACCGAGACCGAATGGGGCCGCCCGTTGATGAACTCGCTGTTCACGCTCGGCCTGATGATCGGCATTTCCGTGACCGACCTGACGGTCGGCACCACCATCGCCAATCTCGGCATGACCGAGGTGCGTTTCCCCTCGCCGCTGTTCGAGAACGACACCGTCCACTGCACGACGGAAATCATCGGCAAGCGCGAGTCGAAATCCCGTCCGGACGCGGGGATCGTCGAGTTCCTGCACAAAACCTATCAGCAGGACGGCAAGCTCGTCGCCGAGTGCAAGCGCCAGGCCTTCATGAAAAGACGCCCGAAAGCGTGATAGCGTGTCGGATCGCGCCCCGGCCGTTCGTCCTCCGGGTGACGCCATCCGGGCGCGAAGGAGCTTGCCATGACGGAACCAGACAGGACGGACTGCGAAATCGTGACGGTGGAGCGCCGGCCCGTGGCGATCGTGCGCGAAATGGTCCCCTTCGCGGAGATTCCCGCGGCGCAAAGGCGGATTCGCCCGCAACTCTCCGCCGCCCTGCGCGAACTCGGCTTTCCCGCGGCGGCGACCCTCACGCTCTGGCGTCCGCCCGTCGACGGCAGGCTTGACCTCGCGCCGGGCGTGTTCGTTCCCGGCGTCTTCGAACCCGTCGGCGAGGTCAGGCCCTCCGAACTCCCCGCCGGGCGCGCCGCGCGGTTGATCCTCACCGGCCCCTTCGACGGAATCCCCGGCGGCTGGGAGCGATTGTTCGCCTGCGTCGCCGCGCGGGGCCTGAAACCCGCCGGGGTCAATTGGGAAATTTACGGAGACTATCAGCAAGATCAGTCCAGGCAGGCGACGGAACTGTTCGCCCTGCTGGCGTGAGTCGCGGACGCGGCGGACGCTGAACCGCGCGACAAGGCTCTCCCGACCGCGCGGAAACCGGTCTTCCCCGCTCCGGCGATCCTTGCTACCGTTCCCTCCAGATGAACAAGCGCCGGCAACGTCCGGCGGGAGGAAACGTCATGCGCCCGACACGCTTCAAGACCATGCGTCTGGTTTGCCTCGCGGGCGCCGCGCTCGCGGCGGCGCCTTCGCTCGCGGCGGAGGTGACGGCGGCCCGCCTTCTCGGCGCCGACAGCGAGCCACAAAACTGGCTGACGAACCACCGCTCCTATGACGGCCAGCGTTTCTCGCCTCTGGCGCGCGTCACCCGCGACAACGTGAAAAACCTCAGGATCGTCTACACGACGCCTTTGGGCGGCGGCGCGCCGAACATGTTCACGGAAGCGACGCCGCTCGCCGAGGACGGCGCTCTTTACGTCACGGACTCCTCGGGCGTCGTCTACAAAATTGACGGCAGGACGGGCGAGTCCGGACGAATCCTCTGGCGGATGGACCCAAAACAGGAGCGGCAGGAGGCCAATCGCGGCGTCGCGCTCTGGGGCAATTACGTCGTCTCCGTCGCCAACCAGCCGGCGCGCGTCATCGCCACGGACAAGGAGACCGGAAAGGTCGCGTGGGAGACGAATGTCTCCGACACGCCGGCGGTTCGGCTCACCGGCGCGCCCCTCGCCATCGGCGACAAAATCCTGCTGGGCGCGGCGGGAAGCGGCGCTGGCATCCGCGACTGGCTCGCGGCGCTCGACGCGGCGACCGGCAAGCTCGTCTGGCGCAAATACGTCGTTCCCGCGCCCGGCGAGCCCGGCAGCGAGACCTGGAAGGACAAGAACAACGCCTGGCAAACCGGCGGCGGCCCCATCTGGGTGACGGGCACGTACGATCCCGAGTCGAACCAGACCATCTGGGGAACCGGCAATCCGGTGCCGGAATTCGATCCGACCTATCGCCCCGGCGACAATCTCTTCACCAACAGCGCCGTCTCGTATGAACCCGAAACCGGCAAGATGAACTGGTATTTCCAGTACACGCCCGGCGACATGTGGGATTACGACGAGGTCGGCACGCACATTCTCTTCGACGCGGACATCAACGGCGCGCGGCAAAAGCTCCTGACCCATTCCGCGCGCAATGGCTTCGTCTACACGATGCGGCGCGCCAACGGACAGATTCTCCTCGCCAGACCCTATGTCGAAAACATCAACTGGACGAAGGGGATCGACCAGAAGACCGGCAGGCCGCTCGACTACGATCCCGGCCGGGACGTGCAGGTCTATTCGGGCCAGGCCAACCAGAACCCGAACGAAAAGACAAAGAAGCTCTGCCCGTCCATCGCCGGAGGCAACAATTTCTGGCCATCGTCCTACAGCCCGAAGACGAGGCTGCTCTATATCCCCGCGCTGTGGGCCTGCTCCGACGTGACCATCGACACGGCCCCGCGGCAGCCGGGCAAGAGCTTCGACGGCGGCTCTTACAAAACCGCCGACCGGTACGAGAGCGACCTCGTCGCCGTCGATCCCCTGACCGGCGAAATCCGCAAGAAAATCCACATGCGCTACCCAAACTACAGCGGCGCGCTCACCACCGCGGGCGGCGTCGTCGTCACCGCCCTGCTGGACGGCACGGTCGCCGCCTACGACGACACGACGCTCGCCGAACTCTGGAAGATCAACATCGGCTCGGGCGTGTCCGCTCCGCCGATGACCTTCGAATCCGGCGGCAAACAGTTCATCGCGATCGTCTCGGGCCCGAGCAACACGGCGAAAGCCAAGCTCGTCAACACGCCGGAACTGAAGGACCAGCGCAACGCGACAATACTCTACGTGTTCGGATTGTGAACGAGCCGCGACTTGCGTCCGGCGAGGGAAAGCCGTCAATTGCCAGCAAATCCACCGGGACGAAACCCATGATCGCCCGCGCCGCGCGCGCCCTGTTCGCCGTTCTGCTTGGCGCCGCGCCGTCGCAAGCCGCGCGCGCCGACGAGATCGCCGACTTCTACCGCGGCAAGCGCGTCACCCTGCTCATCAGCGGCCCGGCGGGAAGCGGTTATGATGTCTACGCGCGCCTGCTCGCCAATAATCTCGGCAAATACATTCCCGGCGCTCCCCAGATCGTCCCGCAAAACATGCCGGCGGCGGCGGGGCTCGTTCTCGCCAACACCGCCTACAATTCCGGCGCGCGCGACGGCACGCTGCTGCTGACGCTGCATTTCAACCTGCCGCTGTATCAGGCGATGGGCGGACAGGGCGTGCGGTTCGACGCCGGCAAGCTGATCGGCCTCGGGCGCCTGCTGGCCTCGAACGCGGTCATCGGCGTCTCCGCCAGTTCGAAGTCCGGCGTGAAAACCATCGACGACGCCCGCGAAAGGCAATCCGTCATCGGCGGCACGGGCCCGACCTCCAACGCCACGATCTATCCGACGATTCTCAACAATCTCACGGGCGCGAAATTCAGGGTCGTCTCCGGCTACGAGGGCGAGAACGGCGTGTTTCTGGCCATGGAACGTGGCGAGATCGACGGATTCGGCTCCTATTCGTATCTCACGTTCAAGTCGGT
Organism: uncultured Hyphomicrobiales bacterium; assembly: GCA_903884435.1. Taxonomy (GTDB): domain Bacteria; phylum Pseudomonadota; class Alphaproteobacteria; order Rhizobiales; family Beijerinckiaceae; genus Terripilifer. Next base: position 6,486 of record CAISEY010000434.1, read on the forward strand.
GAAGCCCGATTATCTCGAAAAGAAGCTGTTCCACCCCATCGTGCAATGGGGCGCGAGGCGCGAGGAAGCCTGGCCCGACACGCCCACCGCCATCGACATCGCGCGAACGCCGGAGGACAAGCGCGCCATGGAGCTCGCCTCGGCCGGACCGGATCTCGGCTTTTCCTACTTCATGCCTCCCGAAGTCCCGGCGCCCCGCGTCGCCGCGCTTCGCAAGGCCTTCGACGACATGACGCGCGATCCCGCCTTTCTCGCCGAGGCCGCGCGGCTGAAAATGGACCTGCGCCCCGCCCCGGCTCGCGACATCGAGGCGCTCGTCGCCAATGTCGTTCACGCGCCCGTCGAGGCGGTCGAGCGGCTGACGCGCCTGATGGACGCGTCCGGCGCCGTGCAATGCCTCGACTTCGCCCGCGCGGAACTCTGCGCCAAACCCGAAACAAAGCCCGACTGAGGAGACGACATGAGCACCGAAACCGTGTTGCGCGAAAAACTGGCCACCTGCACGCGCATTTTCGCCATGCAGGAAATGCTTGGCCTGTTCGGCCACATCAGCGTCTTCGATCCCGTGACGAAACGCGTCTACATGTCGCCCGCCATGGGCTTCGACAAGGCGGAAGTGACGCCCGACGACATCGTCGTCGGCCATCTCGACGGCAAGGTGCTCGAGAGCAACCAGCGTTTCGCGCTGGAATGGCCGATCCACATGGCGTTGCACGGCACGCGCCAGGACGCCATCGCCGTCGCGCATCTGCACGCGCCCTACGCGACGCTGTTCTCCGTCTCGAAGGAAGCGTTCCGCCCGATCACGCTGCAGGGCACGCATTTCGCCGGCGGCCTGCCGATCTATCACGAGCCGCAACTCGTCACGACCATGGACATGGGCCGCAATCTCGCGAAGGCCATGGGCGACCGGCCCGCGATCTTCATGAAGGGCCACGGCATCGCGCTCGCCGCGCGAAGCGTCGAGGAAATGCTCTATTCCGCCCTCATTCTCGAGGACGAGGCGACCAAACACGTGCAGGCGTCGAGCCTCGGCGAATTTCATTGCTTCGGCGTCGACGACGCGGAAAAATTCAATGGCGCGGCGAAATTCGCCGATCGCGGCGTGCGGTGCTGGAATTATTATTGCAAGCTGGAACACCGCTGGAATCGCCAGCCCGGCACGGGCAAGTCGCCCTTCGTGTAAGTGAGGCCATGCGCTCCCTCCTGTTCGTCCCCGCCGATTCGCCGCGCAAGCTGGAAAAATCCGCTGGCTCCGGCGCCGACGCGTTGATCGTCGATCTGGAGGATTCCGTCGCGCTCGCCGCCAAGCCCGCGGCGCGCGAGGCGGCGCGCGCCTTCATCGCGGCGACGCGCGCGCTGTCGCCGCGTCCGCGCCTGATCCTGCGGATCAACGCGCTCGACTCCGGCCTCGCCGACGCCGATCTCGACGCGGTCATGTCCGCGGCGCCCGACGCGATCATGCTGCCGAAGGCCCGCGATGGCGCGGACATCCAGCACCTCGGCCTGAAACTCGCCGTGCGCGAGGCCGAGAACGATCTGGCGGATGGCGCGACTCAAATCATCGCCATCGCCACGGAAACCGCGGGCTCGATCTTCGGCCTCGGCTCTTACACCGGCGCGAGCCGCCGCCTCGCGGGCCTCACATGGGGCGCGGAAGACCTCTCGGCGGCGCTCGGCTCGGAATCCACCCGGCTCGTCGATGGCTCCTTCACCGATCCCTACCGCCTCGCGCGCGCCCTGACGATTTTCGCCGCGCGCGCCGCCGACGCGGAGCCGATCGACACGGTCTTCGTGAATTTCCGCGACGACGCCGGCCTGCGCGCCGAATGCGAGGCCGCCCGGCGCGACGGCTTCACCGGGAAAATGGCGATCCATCCCGGACAGGTGGCGATCATCAACGAGGTTTTCACGCCGCCGGCGGAAGCGCTGGAACGCGCCCGCGAGATCGTCGCCGCCTTCGCGGAAAACCCCGGCGCGGGTGTCCTCTCCATCAATGGACAAATGACGGACCGTCCGCATTTTCTGCGCGCGGAGCGATTGCTGGCGAGGGCCGGCGGCGCGTGAGCGGTCATGGCTCGCCGCGCGGCGGCGCGCTCGCCTCCAGCGCGTCGAGCAGTTTCACCACGCGCATCGTGTTGGCGAGCCAGTCGGCGATGCGAATGTAATTGTCGAAAAACCAGTTGAACGCGAACTGCGCCTGCACGAAGGCCGCGGACAACTGGATCACCGCGCCAAGCGGCATCTCGCCCGAGAGATATTTTGGCGCCGCCGCGAGCAGCGGCACGATGGGCATGAACGTCGTGTTCGCGTTGATGATGACCGCGATCCGGCTCTGGTAGAACACGATCTTGCGCCAGCGCCCGAACAGGAGCTCCACGTCGCGAAACACGCGCGCCCGTTCGGATTCATCGCCATGGTGAAGACTGACGTCGACGGGGATCTGGCCAAGCTGCACCATGTCGGAACGCAGCGAGGCCTCCGCCGCGTTCTTGCGTTCCGAGGCGTGAACGAGCGGACGCCCCAGCATTCCAATGCCGCCGGACAGCACGAAGGCGTAGAGCAACGCCAGCCAGACCATGTAGCCGGGAATCTCGATTCCGCTGCCGGGCGGAATCGAAATCGCGCCGCCGACGGTCCAGAGCACCGCGATGAAAGCCGCGGCCGAAATGCCGGCGTTGGTCAGACTCGCGGCGAAATCCACCAGCGAGTCGACGGACATGCGCACGTCCTCGGCGATGCGGAACTCGGGCTGGTCCACGGACTGCCCCAAGGCCTCGACGCGGTGCGACGAGCCAAGATCAACCCACAAATCCAGCAATTTCAGCGTCAGGCACTCGCGCCAGCCGATCTGGAGACTTTGTTTCAGCCAGGTCGCCAGTCCGTAGAAAATCGCCGCCGCGGCGCCGAGAAACACGATCAGACCGAGCCCGGCCCGGATCGCCGGCGCGTCGCGGACTTCGATGGCGTTGAAGAAATAGGCCATCCACTGGTTGATGAGCACGACGAAGGCGACGAGGGTCAAGGTCGCGGCGAGCAATCCCAGCGTCAGCAGCCACGCGCGGCGCGCCGTCGCTCCGCTCCAGTACGAGCGTCCGAAGCGAAAGAAACGCCGCGCCACCGCGCTGTTTGAATGTTCCAGTCCGAATCCGCCGGCCAGCACTCCGTGACTCCCGCGAGACCCGTCGCCGGCGCGTCGCCGGCAATCTCCTCGATATGATCCTTCGACCAGAGAATTTCAATGCAAGCGCGCGCGAACGGCCCCGTCACTTCGCCGTCGTCAGCTCCTCGACCTTCCGCCGGTGGCTCACGGCGGCGCGCGCGGCGGTGGTTTGCGTGAAGAGTGCGAGCGTCTCGTCGTCGCCCTCGCGCGCCGGCGTCAGCGCCTCGTCGATATAGTCGAACAGTCGCGGATGTTTCATCACGCGGTCGCTCATCATCTTGAAGCGCAGCAGGCGCCAGCCGAGGATCGCGCTGGATTTGACGAGCCGGAACCAGTAACGCGCGTGAAACGCGACGGGGTTTTCGACGGGCATGCCGGGCCGCCGGTCGAGCCGGTATTTACGGCGCAGGAAGCCGCCCTCGAGCGGATGCACGCCCTCGTGGCGCACGCAATAATCGAAATAGACGAGCGGGGTGATCATGCGGTTTGGATGCACGCCCATGCGCGCGCCGCGCCGCATCACCGTCTCGCAATGGTCCTTCGTGTAATAGGCGTCCCAGGCGAGCCGGTACGTCTCTTCCCATTCCTCCTTCGACATTTTGCCATGCGCGGTGACGACGTGGTTGAGATCGTATTTGTTGAGGTCGGCGTCCATCGCCACACCCGCGGCGGCAAGCTTCTGGTGATCCTCCGAGCCCGGCAGCGGCGTCAGGAAAAAGAATTCAAGAATGTCGATGGGCAATTCGCGTTTGATGATCTCGATGTCGCGCAGCACCGAGGCCTGCGTGTCGCCC
>CAISEY010000435.1 GCA_903884435.1 uncultured Hyphomicrobiales bacterium
CGGAGCCAGATCCCGCAAGTCGCCAACGACGCGGCTTGCCCCTTCCCGGTTCAACCGCTCCGCGTGGTCGGGCGCCGTGTGCCCGCCGCCGGAAAAGCCGATCGCCTGCATCCCCGCCCGGCGCGCGGCGGCCACGCCGGCGGCGGACTCCTCGATCACGAGACCGCGATGCGGATCCGCGCCCATTTGCGAGGCCGCGATGATAAACACGTCCGGCGCCGGCTTGCCTCGCCGAACCTGCGAGACCGAAAAAATCGACGGGTCGAAAAACGGACTCAGGCCGACCTGAACGAGATTGCTTTTCAGCAAGTGCAGCGTTGTCGACGAAGCGACGCAGCGCGGCAGGCGCATGGCCGACAACGTCTCGACGACGCCTTCGATGGGTTCCAGCGACAGCGAAAAGCGGCGCAAGACCTCGGCGTCGACCTTTTCGCGAAATCCCTCGGGCAAGGGCTTGCCATGGTCGGTCTCGACCTGCCGCCAGGCGTCCGCGACCGGACGGCCCGAATAGCGCGCCGCGTATTGCTGCAACGTCAGGTTCATGCCGAGTTCGGCGAGCGCCTCGACGCAGACGCCGCTGGCGATCTCCTCGGAATTGATGAGAACGCCGTCGCAGTCGAAAATGACGAGGTCGAAGGCGACGCCGCTCACGCCGCGTCTCCGCCGCCCTCGTTGTCGGAACCGCCCTCGTCGCCGATGCGCTCGACCGAAACGACGCGCTCGTCCTTGTCGGTCCGGAACACGATGACTCCCTGCGTGCCCCGGCCCACGACGCGGATCCCCTCGACCGGGCAGCGGATGAGCTGTCCGCCATCCGTCACCAGCATGATCTCGTCGCCATGCTCCACGGGGAACGAGGCGATCAGGGGACCGTTGCGCGGATTGACCGCCATGGCGACGATGCCTTTGCCGCCGCGGCCGGTGATCCTGTATTCATAGGACGACGTGCGTTTTCCAAATCCCTTGTCGGACACGGTCAGAATGATCTGTTCGGCGGCCGACATGAGGGAATAGCGTTCCTGGGAGAGACTGTCGGGCGCGGCTGAACCTTCCGCGCCCTCCTCGGCCTCGAGCCCCTCTTCCATGGTCTCCTCGACGCCGGCCTCTCCGAGCACGGCGCGGCGCATCTTGAGGTATGCGGCGCGCTCCTCGGGCTTCGCGTCCATGTGGCGCAGAATCGCCAGCGAGATGACGCTGTCGCCCTCTCCCAGCGAGATGCCGCGCACGCCCATGGAATCGCGACCCTTGAACACGCGCACCTCGTCGACGGCGAAACGGATGCATTGTCCCTTCGCGGTCGTCAGCAGGACGTTGTCGCGTTCGTTGCAGAGCTGCACGTCGACGATGCCCTCGCCCTCGTCGAGCTTCATCGCGATCTTGCCGGCGCGGTTGACCTGCGAGAAATCCGACAGTTTGTTGCGGCGCACGGTGCCGCGCGTCGTCGCGAACATCACGTCGAGATTTTCCCAGGCGGCTTCGTCTTCCGGCAGCGGCATGATCGTGGTGATGCGCTCGCCCTCGTCGAGGGGCAGGATGTTCTTGAGGAATCGGCCCGGAGAGGTCGGCCCGGCGAGCGGCAGGCGCCACACCTTCTCCTTGTAGGCCTGACCCTTCGAGGAAAAGAACAGAACGGGCTGGTGAGTCGAGGCCACGAACAGGCGCGCGACGAAATCCTCCTCGCGCGTCGACATGCCGGAGCGGCCCTTGCCGCCGCGGCGCTGCGCCCGGTAGGTCGAGAGCGGCACGCGCTTGACGTAACCCGCGTGGCTGACGGTGACGACCATCTCCTCGCGCTGGATGAGATCCTCGTCCTCCATGTCGAAATCGCTCTCGACGATGTTGGTGCGGCGCGGCGTCGCGAAGGCCGTCCTGATCGAGGTGAGTTCCGACTTGATGATGTCGAAGACCCGCGCGCGCGACCGCAGGATGTCGAGATAATCGGCGATTTCGGTGGCGAACTTGTTGAGGGCCTCGGCGATTTCGTCGCGGCCGAGCGCCGTGAGGCGGGCCAGCCTCAGCTCCAGGATCGCGCGGGCCTGCGCTTCGGAAAGCCGGTAGGTTCCGTCGTCGTTGATCCTGTGCAGGGGATCGTCGATCAGTTCGATCAGGGGCGCCATGTCGCGCGCCGGCCAGTCGCGGCCCATCAGCGTCTCGCGGGCGGTGGCGGTGTCGGGCGAGGTGCGGATGAGGCGGATGACCTCGTCGATATTGGCGACCGCGATGGCGAGGCCGACCTGAACATGGGCGCTGTCGCGCGCCCTGTTGAGCAGGAACTTGATCCGGCGGGTGACGACCTCCTCGCGGAAGTCAATGAAAGCCTTGATGAAATCCTTGAGGGTCAGAACCTCGGGGCGACCGCCGTTCAGCGCGATCATGTTGCAGCTGAACGGGTTCTGCAACTGGGTGTAGCGGTAGAGCTGGTTCAGAACGACGTCGGCGACGGCGTCGCGCTTGATCTCGATGACGATCCGCATGCCATCGCGATCGCTTTCGTCGCGCATTTCGGCGATGCCCTCGACGCGTTTCTCGCGCACGAGTTCGCCGATTTTTTCGAGCAGCGTCGCCTTGTTCACCTGATAGGGAATTTCGTGGACGATGATGGCGTCGCGGTCCTTGCGAAGTTCCTCGATGCTGGTTTTCGCTCGCACCAGAACGGAGCCGCGGCCCGAAAGGTAGGCGAGCCGCGCGCCGCCGCGCCCGAGGATGGTGCCGCCCGTCGGGAAATCCGGCCCCGGAACGATGGCGATCAACTCGTCGATGGTGATCTCGGGCTTGTCCATCATCGCGACGACGGCGTCGATGACCTCGCCGAGGTTGTGCGGCGGGATGTTCGTGGCCATGCCGACGGCGATGCCGCCGGCGCCGTTGACGAGAAGATTGGGAAACTTGGCCGGCAGGACCACGGGCTCGCGTTCGCTGCCGTCGTAATTGGGCTGGAAATCGACGGTGTCCTGATCGATGTCCTCGACCAGCGACATCGCCACTTTCTCGAGGCGGCATTCAGTGTAGCGCATGGCCGCGGGCGGGTCGCCATCGACCGAGCCGAAATTGCCCTGCCCGTCGATCAGCGGAAGCCGCATGGAAAACGGCTGCGCCATGCGCACGAGCGCGTCGTAAATCGAAAGATCTCCGTGCGGGTGGTATTTGCCGATGACGTCGCCGACGACGCGCGCGGATTTGCGATAGGCCTTGTCGGGCGTGTAGCCGTTCTCGTTCATCGAGAACAGGATGCGTCTGTGGACGGGCTTGAGCCCGTCGCGCACGTCCGGGAGCGCGCGGCTCACGATCACGCTCATGGCGTAATCGAGATAGCTGCGCTTCATCTCGTCCGTGATCGAGACGGAGCGGATGTCGGAGCCGGGCGGGGTCGCGCCGGAAGCGTTGTTTTCGTCGGCCAAGTCTGGGCAATCCCGGGGCGTGAAAGAGACGCCGTGGAGCGTATCTGATTCCCGCCCGCGCGGCCAGTTTTCCAGACCCTGAATGGTCTGGAAAAGCCTTTTGAAATCAGTCTCTTGAAATCGGGAACGCGGCTGACGCCGCTATTTCCGGATTCAGAAGGGAATATCGTCGTTGATGATCTCGGCGGAGCGGCTCGCGCCGGCGGCGGCCGGCCGCCGCTCCATGGGCGAGGCGCGCCCGAAGCTGTCGCCGGAGCCTTGCGACCAGCTTCCGCGGTCCTCGCCGGCGCCCGCGCCTTCGCGGCGGCCGTCGAGCAGGACAAGCTCGCTGTTAAAGCGCTGCAGGACGACTTCCGTCACCTTGCGCTGGTTGTTGTCCTTGTCGGTGAACTCGCGCGTTTGCAGCGCGCCCTGAATGTAAACCTTGGCGCCCTTTTTCAGATATTGCTCGGCGACCTTGCCGAGCTGCTCGTCGAATATCTGGATGCTGTGCCACTCGGTCTTTTCCTTGCGCTCGCCGGTGTTCTTGTCTTTCCAGCTGTCGGTGGTGGCGAGCGAAAAGCTGACAACCTGGCCGCCATTGGCGAAGCGGCGCACTTCGGGATCGCGCCCGAGATTGCCGATGAGAATGACCTTGTTGACGCTGCCAGCCATGATGCGCTCCTGAAACAGACCGGCATTTGGCCGGTTAAATGAAAAACTACCCTACTCTTCCGGCGGTTCCCGCGCGCCTGCGTGCAAACACTTGTCCACAACCCATGCCATGCCCGCGAGCTCCA
>CAISEY010000436.1 GCA_903884435.1 uncultured Hyphomicrobiales bacterium
CGTCAGAACGCCCGTGTTCGTGTTGTACCGGGAGCAGTGATAGCTGTCGAAAACCGCGAGCGGAGCGGCGGCGGAGCGCGCCATGGCGTGTTCGCGTCCGTGTCCGAACGGATGCGCCGCGAGGCGCGCTCCGAAGGCCCGGATCACGCTGTCGTGGGCGATTTTGCCAAGCGCGACAATGGCGCGCAGATTCGGCATAGAATCGATGGTCGCCACGAGAAATGGCTGGCAGGAGCGAATCTCGGCGGGCAGCGGCTTGTTCAGCGGCGGCACGCACCGGACGGCGTTGCTGATTCGGCAATCGACGAGCCGGATCCCGTCGTCGGGCGACGCGCGATAGACGCCGGTCGCGAAGCCGTGAGCCAGCAGCGTCTCGTAGAGCAGGTCTCCGGCGAAATCGCCGGTGAAGGGGCGGCCCGTGCGATTCGCGCCGCGCAAGCCCGGCGCGAGACCGACAATCAGCAACCGCGCGCTGGCTTCGCCGAACGAAGGGACCGGCGCGTTGTGCCACGACGGCTGGCGCTCGCGCCACTCTCCGCGAAATTCAGCCAGACGAGGGCACAGCGGGCAATCCCTGTCAGGCTCGCTCCGACCGCGGGGAAGCGCGACGTCCTTCAAAGATTGGCGTCGCTGTCCGCGTGCGTGGCCGGCGCGTGGTTGACGGCGGGCCGGCGTTCGATGGTGCGCGGGCGGTCCGGACGCTCTCCGGGGTCGCGACCGATCTTGTTGATGAGATGGACGAGATCGATGAATTCATCCGCCTGGCGGCGAAGTTCGTCGGCCACCATCGGCGGCTGCGTGGTGATCGTGGAGACGACGGACACCCGCACGCCCTTGCGTTGCACGGCCTCGACCACGGAACGAAAATCGCCATCGCCGGAGAACAAAACGATGTGATCGAGGTGATCGGCCATCTCCATCGCGTTGACCGCGAGCTCGATGTCCATGTTTCCCTTGATTTTCCGCCGCCCCAGCGAATCAACGAATTCCTTCGCCGGCTTGGTGACGACAGCGTATCCGTTGTAGTCGAGCCAGTCGATCAGCGGACGTATCGAGGAGTATTCCTGATCTTCAACCAGCGCGGTGTAGTAAAACGCCCTGACAAGGCGGCCTCTCGATTGAAATTCTTTCAGGAGACGCTTGTAGTCAATGTCAAAGCCAAGAGATTTCGCGGTAGCATAGAGGTTTGCGCCATCGATAAAAAGAGCTATGCGTTCCTGCTCTGCCATATTCAGGTTCTTTCCATCACTTCATGTAACCCCACAGACACGGGGTTACATACAATCAACTACGCGAAAACCGTGCTGTTTCCCGGGTATTCGCCTGCTCCGGTCACATCCGCGATCCAGAACAGAGCGTCCCCGCCGGACCGTCACGAAATCGTTTATTCCGCTTTCAATCTTTGAGTCCAGCTACTTGGCCAATTTTCCATCGCAAAGTCAACCTGTAATCCGGTTCTCCGCAATTCCTTTCGACCCGGACGCAATTTTGTGCGAATGACAAGAGTTCAAATTACGATGAATATTAGTAAAATTGGCGAAACTTTGTTGCGACGCGTCAAGTTCTGCCTGAATTCCGGGCGCCGCGTTCCGGGGCGTCCCGCGGAATCGCGCCCGAGGCCGCGATTGCAAGCAATCGCACGCTTGTGTATCAGACGCGTCAACTCCTCACACCCAGAACACAGGATGCCAGACCATGGCCCGCGTCACCGTCGAAGATTGCGTCGACAAGGTTGAAAACCGTTTCGAGCTCGTCCTCATCGCCAGCCATCGCGCCCGCCAGATTTCCGCCGGACAGGCGATCACGGTCGATCGCGACAACGACAAGAATCCCGTCGTCGCCCTGCGCGAGATCGCGGAGGCCTCGTCGCGCCCCGACGACCTCAAGGAAGATCTGATCCACTCCCTGCAAAAGAACGTCGAGGTCGACGAGCCGGAACTCGAGGCGACTCCGGCGCTCGCGAGCGTGGCCGACGCCATTCCGGGCGATTCCGCCGGCGACGCCCAGTTCGACCGCATGACCGAGGAAGACCTGCTTCGCGGTCTCGAGGGCCTCGTGCCGCCGGCCGAGACCGACGACGACGCGGAATAACATTCCATCGCCGGCGCCGGATTTCCGGCTTGAGTTGCCGGCGCGGCGGATGGATAGTGAACTCCTGTCCGCCGCCGGGTGACGCGGACGCGGGATCGTCCACGGCATGATGCGTCAATACGAACTCGTCGATCGCGTGCGGAAATACAATCCGAACGCGGACGAGGATCTGCTCAATCGCGCCTACGTCTACGCCATGAAGGCGCATGGCGCCCAGTTGCGCGCGTCCGGAGATCCCTATTTCACCCACCCGCTCGAGGTCGCCGCGATCCTCACGGAACTCAAGGTCGACGACGCCACCATCGTCGCGGCGGTTCTGCACGACACGATCGAGGACACCGACTCCACGCGGGATGAAATCGACCAGCTTTTCGGCAAGGAAATCGGCGGCCTCGTCGATGGCCTGACCAAGCTGAAAAAGCTCGATCTCGTGTCGAAACAGGCCCAGCAGGCGGAGAATTTCCGCAAGCTGCTGCTCGCCATCGCCGACGACGTGCGGGTGCTGCTCGTCAAGCTCGCCGACCGGCTGCACAACATGCGCACCCTGCAATTCGTGCCGCCGGAAAAACGCGCCCGGATCGCCCAGGAAACGCTGGATATCTACGCGCCGCTCGCCGGGCGCATGGGCATGCAGCAGATGCGCAACGAACTCGAGAATCTTTCGTTCCACACGCTGAACCCGGAGGCCGCCGCGATGATCGAGGCGCGGCTCGCCGGATTGCGCGAGAAAAACGGCAGGCTGATCACGGCCATCGAGACCGAACTTTCGCAGGCGTTGTCGCGGATGGGCATCGAGGCGGAGGTAGAGGGCCGCGAGAAGTCGCCCTATTCGATCTTTCGCAAGATGGAGCAAAAATCCATCGCCTTCGAACAATTGTCGGACATTTTCGGCTTTCGCGTCATCGTGGACGAGATCGGGGATTGTTACCGCGTCGTGGGCGTCGTTCACACGAAATGGCCGACGGTGCCAGGCCGTTTCAAGGATTACATCTCGACGCCGAAACAGAACGACTACCGCTCCATCCACACGACCGTCGTGGGGCCGGGGATGCAGCGCGTCGAATTGCAGGTGCGCACGCGCGAGATGCACAACATCGCCGAGAACGGCATCGCCGCCCACGTGCTCTACAAGGAAAACCTTTCGGGCGACTCCGACGCGCTGACGAAGGAGAGCCGCGCCTATCGCTGGCTCAAGCGCACCGTCGAACTGCTCGCCGAGGGCGACAGTCCCGAGGAATTCCTCGAGCACACCAAGCTCGAAATGTTTCACGACCAGGTGTTCTGTTTCACGCCGAAGGGCCGCCTGATCGCCCTGCCGCGCGGCGCGACGCCGATCGATTTCGCCTACGCCGTCCACACGGGCCTCGGCAACAGCGCGGTGGGCGTCAAGATCAACGGCCGCATCGCGCCGTTGCTCTCGGAACTGCACAACGGCGACGAGGTCGAGATCGCCCGCTCGGAAGGGCAGACGCCGCCCGCCGCCTGGGAAACCCTTGTCGTCACCGGGAAGGCGCGCGCCGCGATTCGCCGCGCGACCCGGGAGGCGGTGCGCCTGCAATATTCAGGGCTTGGACGGCAGATCGTCATCCGCGCCTTCGAGCGCGCCGGCAAGGTCTTCTCGGAAGACAATCTGCGCGCCGCGCTGCCGCGTCTGGCGCAGCCCTCCGTCGAGGACGCACTGGCGGCCGTGGGCCGCGGGGAAGTGTCCTCGGGAGACGTGGTGCGCGCGGTGCATCCGGAATTCCGCGACGAGCGCAAGACCGCGCGCGCCGCGCGCCCCGCAAGGGCCGAAAACGGCTGGTTCGGGTTGAAAAAGGCCGCGAGTCTCGTGTTCAGGGTGCCCGGCGCGGTGGACGAAGCGGGCAGCGGCGCCA
>CAISEY010000437.1 GCA_903884435.1 uncultured Hyphomicrobiales bacterium
AAAACAAGATGAACCGGCGCATTGTCTTCCCCGCGGCGTGACCGTGTCACCCTACTCCGGAAAAGGCCCTGCGTCCCCGCTTCACGGACCGCTCGCGGCGAATTTACCGGCTTCCGCGCCGGACGCGACCGGCACCTCGGCGAGGTTGCTGGTGATGCGCGCGAGGATTTCCGAAAAACGCTCGAGGTCCTCGTCCGCCACGCCATTGCGCAGAACGCGCTCGCGCTCCGCCTCGATCCGCGCGCATTGCGCCGCGACCTCGCGGCCCTTCGGCGTCAGGCGAACGGCGACCGAGCGATTGTCCTTTTCGGAGCGCGCGCGGGTTATCAGCTTTTGCGATTCAAGCGCGCGAAGCGTGTGCGAAAGCGAGGTCGTGTCGATATCCGTTTCGAGAGCCAGAAGTTGCCTGCGTTCGGCCGGGCCCCCGAGAAGCCGCGCGAGCACTCGCGCCGCGTGAACGCCGATTCCCAGACGCGAAATCTCCCGGGCGCTTTGCCGGAGATAGAGCGCGATCACGTTGTGAAGCATCGACGAAATGTGTGACTTTTCGTGACTGGAATAAATTCGTGCCTGTCGCATGTGGCCATTGAATGTCTGAAGAATAGACTGGCGACTTGACGCGCCATGCCCCGGCTCGCGCAATTGCTCCGGTTTGTTTTTGTCTCGACGCAAACTCCCGTGAACGCCGGAAAACCCTGGTGTCGCGATTCAAACGACGCGGCAGGCGCGCGTTTGAACGCCACGTATGAGGAGATATACGCAAACACGGGCCACGTACAAGCGAGAGCTTCGCCATGAACGTCCCGCCGCCGCGGCTCTTTTCAGAGCCGCTCTTTCAAAAAGCGCAACAGACGCGGCGCGAGTTGCCCGGAGAAACTGCCCGCGTCGTCGAGCGGTTCGCTGAGCCAGAAATGCGGCGCGTCGACGACGCAGGTGCGCACGTAATAGTCGGCGCGTTTCAGCGCGAGCAGCAACCGCTCCGATTGCCGCGCCGGATCGACGATGTCGTCGCGCGCGCCCCAGGCCTTGAAGAACGGAGTCTGGTTGTTCGCCTTCGTCGCGTAGTTGATCGGCGACGCCCGGTGAAACAGGAAGGGATCCTCCAGCGGCGTCGTCCCGAGGAAAACCTCCGAACCGCTCTTCGAGGGCGTGAACGCCTGATCGGATTCCCACTGCGCCAGCATGTCGTAAACGCCATAGACGGGCGCGCACGCTTTCACGCGCGTCGAGACGCCCGGGTAGGCGTCGTCGGGCTTGCCCGCGAATTCGTCGCTGTCGCCCGCCAGCGCCACGAGCGCGGCGAGATGGCCTCCGGCGGAATCGCCCATCAGCGCGAGGCGTTGCGGATCGACGCCGAGGCCCGCGCCCCTGGCGCGCAGAAACTGCACGCCGGCGCGCACGTCCTGCACCGCGGCCGGATAGGGGTTCTTCGGCGCGAAGCGATAGGTGATCGCCAGCAGGCCGACGCCATGGCTGGCGAGGTAACGGCCGACGTGCCGGTAGTTGGAGCGCGTGCCGCGCTGCCAAGCGCCGCCATGCGCGGAAACGACGCAGGTAACATTGTGCGCGTCCGCCGGAAGGTAGAGATCGCCAACGAGCGACTGATCGCCGCGCTTCACGTATTCGAGACCCTCGACGATCTTGTATTGGGGGGCGGGCGAGTCGTGCATGATGGTCTCCGGGGCGAATGTCGCGGCGAACGGACGCCGCCTCGCCCGATAGTCGCAAAGCGCGCGACCGTTGACAAGAATTGAAGACAACCACAGGATTCGCGCGTGGACGAAGCGCCCGGAAGGCGTCGTCCCCGCGGGAGCAACCGATGCGCTTCGCACTCTGGTCGATGACGAGCCCCGCGCCCGGACTTTCGCATGTCGAAATTTACGAAAACCAGTTGCGCGAATGCGAGGAGGCCGAACGCCTCGGCTTCGATCACATGTGGTTCTTCGAGCATCATGTTTCGCCGTCGAGCCCGATCCCCTCGCCGAATTTGATGATCGCGGCGGCGGCGCAACGCACGCGGCGCATCCGGCTGGGCGCGATGGTCAACATCCTGCCCTATCGAAATCCCCTGCTCCTCGCCGAGGAAATCGCGATGCTCGACACGCTGACCCGTGGAAGGCTCGACATGGGCGTCGGCCGCGGCCTCAAGCCAGTCGAATTCGACGCGTTCGGCGTCGACCAGGCGCGATCGCGCCGGATGTTTCTCGAATCGATCGACGTGATGAAGCGCGTCTGGGCCGACGAGAATTTCATCGTCGAACGCGACTGGTTCCGGATCGACAAGAAGACGCCGCTCGCGCCCGGCGTCGTGCAGAAGCCACACCCGCCCTTCTACATCAGCGCGCAAAGCGCGGAGTCCCTGCGCTGGGCGGCGGAGAACGACGTACCCTTCGCGCAGATCGACGCCCTGGTCGAGGAATGCGAGCGCGATTGCGCCTTCTATCGCGACATCCATGCCAGGGCCGGCCACTCGCCGGCGCCGCGGCTGGTCGTCACGCGCGAAATTTTCGTGGCTGACACGGACGCGGAGGCCCGGCGGATCGCCGAACCCTTCCTCGCCCGATATTGGGAATTGTGGGGCCGCTACGCGCAATTCACCGCGGAAGGGCGGATGCCCGACGATTACGACGCCTGGCGCAAGCGCGCGCCGGTGCTTTCGAAAATGAGTTTCGACGAACTCGCGGAGCGCGGACTGATCTTCGTCGGATCGCCCGCGACCGTGGCCCGCCAAATCAACCGGCACGCGGCGCGGCTCGATATTCTCGCGCTCGCCTGCGTTTTCAAGTTCGGGGGAATGCCGCTTTCGACGATGCTGGGCAACATGCGCCGTTTCGCCCGCGAGGTGCGGCCCTTGCTGGGCGCGTCCGGCTCCCCCGCGCGAAGCCGGGAGGCCGGACGCTGAAGCAGGTCAGGCGTTGCCCGGCATGATCGCCGTGCAGCCGCCATCGACGAACAGCGCCGTCGCGACGATGAAGGACGAATCGTCCGAGACGAGGAACAGCACCGCGTTGGCCAAATCCATCGGCACGCCTGGACGGCCGACGAGGTTGAGCACGGGACGCGTGGGATCGAACTCGTCCTTGCCGACGGGCGAGCCGATCTTGTTCGGCACCACGGCGTTGACGCGAATGTTGTGCGGCGCGAGGCCGATCGCCATCGACTTCGTCAGGTTGACGACGCCGCCCTTGGCCGCCGTGTAGGCGATGGCGCGGTCGCGGCCATAATAGCCCGAGGTCGAGCTGACGTTGACGATCTTGCCGCCCTTGCCGCGCGCGATCATTTCCTTCGCGACGTGACGCCCGAACTGGAAGGGCGAGGTCAGCGTGATCGCGAGCACGCGGTTCCACTCTTCCGTGGTGATGTCGAACATCGTCTTGTTGTCGGAGATGGCGGCGTTGTTGACGAGAATGTCGATGTGGCCAAAGGCCGCCTTCACGTCGGCGACGCACTTGATGATGTCGTCTTCCTTGCCCACGTCGCAGACGAAGCCCTTCGCCTTGCCGCCGGCGGCGACGATGTCGGCGGCGACCTTGTCGGCGCGGCCGCGGTCGAGATCGACGACGGCGACCGTCGCGCCTTCCTTCGCCAGAAGCTTCGACGTGTCCTCGCCAATGTTGCGTCCCGCGCCGGTGACGATGGCGACCTGATCCTTCAGTTTCATGCTTTCCTCCTCGTGTGATCGACAATTCGTGTTTCGCCGCGTCCCGGCGCCATTCCGGCGGCGCGGGCGCCTACGCGCCGCGCGCGGCGCGCAGCTCGAGGGTGCCCGCCTCGTCGAGCGCGTATTTGCGGCCCGCGCGCGCCAGCGCGACGCCGAAATCCCGTTCCGCCGCGGCGGGCGTGACATAGCCCTCGTTCACGTCCGACACGACGAGCGCGGGATCGCGCGTGAACGCGTCGCCAAAACCTCCGCCGCCGGGCGTGTCGAGACAAAAGGTGTCGCCGCCCTTCAGCGGATAGTCGGCGTAGCGCGTCGGCAGGCGCTTTTCGCCCTCGCGACCGGGATTGACGACGATGTCTCCGGTGCGGCCCTTGCCGCCCTTCGCCGCCCCCTCGGGCGCGATGACGTGTTTCGTCGAACGGATCGAGAACCGCGCGTCCTGAAGGTTCACGTATTCGCGGCGGATGCCAAGCCCGCCGCGGAATTGCCCGACGCCGCCGGAATCCGGAATGAGTTCGAACCGCGTGATCCGCGTCGGAAACTCGCTCTCGATGATTTCGATGGGCGCGATCTTGGCGTTGGACTGGTTGACCGAGGTGCCGGACTGCCCGTCCTTCGTCGCGCGCGCGCCCGCGCCGCCGCCGAGAATTTCGTATTGCACGTAGCTCTGGCCGGCCTTGGTGCTCCGCCCGCCCAGAATGATCGAGCGGCTGCCGCAACCGTCGGCGCGCGCCTTGGCGGGCATGATGTTGAC
>CAISEY010000438.1 GCA_903884435.1 uncultured Hyphomicrobiales bacterium
ACCCGGCGGAGCGGGCGGCGATCCTGATCGACAATCCCTGGGCGCTGTTCAGGTTCGCGGGGTAGGTCCGGGCGATCTCGCGAAAGCAGCGCCCGCCGCCTACTTGAACTTCTCCATGATCGCCTGGCGCACCCGCGCCTTGCGGTCCGGCGGCACGTCTCGCAGCGCCCCGCGCATCATTTTTTGCGCTGTCTCCCAGTCCCGGTAGTTGATGTAGCGTTCGGCGGCGGCGCCCTCGGCGACGATGGCGGGATCGACGAGGATGTTGTGCAGCGCCTCGCGCAGCACCGTCAGCCGGTCGAGCGGCACGCCGGGCGTCGTCACGAAAATACGGCCGAGTTCGTCGAGATCAGTGCGAAAATCAAAGATCCAGGCGTCTTCCGGCGGGATCTTCGTGAGTTCGAACAGGGTCGGCACGTCGGGAAGCAGCGTCGAGCGTTCGCGCGCCATGGTGGCGATGGCCTTCACCCGGCCCGAGCGGTCATAGTGCAGCGCCGATGAATCCGACGTGTAGACGGAATCGATTTCGCCGCGCTCGGCGGCGAGCACCACGTCGCTCGAGGATTTGTAGCCGATGACGATCTTGCATTGCAGGCGCAGGGCCTCGCAGGTCATGGCCGCGGGATCGGCGAGGCCCCCGGTGGGGCCCGTGCCGCCAAACAGGATTTTGCGTCCTGGCTTCAGGGCGTCCGCGGGCGTCGCCAGACCGGATTTCGGTCCCGCCAGCCAGATCGACGGCGAGGCGTTGACGATGCCCAGATGCTCCATGCGCGCCAGATCGAACCGCGCGTTGTCCTGCTCGATGATCTGCGCCAGCGCCGCCGGCGTGCCGTTGAGCAGCATGATGTTGAGCCCGTCCGGCGGCGCCGCGTAAACGCGGTTGATGGCGATGAGCTGGCCGGCGCCCGGCAGCGTCTCGACCACGACATTGGCGCCCAGCGCCTTCGCGATATGGGGGGCGAACATGTGGGCGTAGGCGTCGAATCCGCCGCCAACGCCGACGCCGAGCACGATATGAAGGGTCTTGCCGCGAAAGAAATCGGCTGCGCCCTGCGCGCGCGCCGGCGCGGGGGCCGCCAGCGCCAGAACCAGCGCGGCGAGGAGCCCGCGCAACATGGATTTCATCGTTTCGCCCTCATCTCGCCGGCGGCGGCGGGGGCATGGTCGAGGCGACGCTCGGGCGCGCCATGGTTTGCTCGAACCATGTGTTCAGCCGGGCGTTTCTGGCGAGTTCAGCGGAGCTTTCCGGCAGTTTCGAGAGATAGTGCATGATTGGCGCGAGAAACGCGTCGGCGAGCGTGAAGGAGGGGCCGGCGAGGAAGCCGGTCGCGGCGAGCGCGCGGTCGATGATGGCGAGCATCGGCCCGAGTTTGGGCACGGAGGGATCGATGATCGCGCGGTTGGGCGATTTGTCGGGCGTGCCCGGGAAGAAATAGCCGAGCGCGTATTGCCGCATGCACAGGGGGTCGAACGATGTCGTGACGAAGGAGACCCATTGCTCGACCAGCGCCGCGCCATGCGCGCCCGCGGGAATCAGGCCGGGACCGGGGAATTTCCGGTCGATGTAAGAACAAATCGCCTTCGATTCGAAAAGCTCGACCTCGCCGTGGCGCATCACGGGGATTTTGCCGAGCGGATGGATCGCGGAGACCCCGGGCGTGTGCGGGCGGGCCTCGACGAGGTCGTATTCGACGCCTTTTTCCGCGCAGGCGATGCGGCAGGTCCAGACGAAGTTGCTCGGCGCCGCGCCGATGATGGTGAGTTTTGTCATGCCGGTCTCCCTCGCGAACCCGTCGGAAACCTAGCCGCAATCGACCTCGCGAACAATCCGCCGGAATTCGTGACGCGGCGCGCCGCTTGGTCTATATCCACGCGATGAACGGATTTCTCATCGTCTTTCTGGGCGCTGGCGTCGGCGGCGCGCTGCGCCATGGCGTCAACCTGTCCTGCGTGCGGTTGTGCGGCCCGGAGTTTCCCTGGGGCACGATTTTCATCAACATCGCCGGTTCGCTCGCCATGGGTCTCGCCGCGGGCTGGTTCGCCGCGCGGGCGGGGCACACATGGGCGCAGCCGGCCCGGCTGTTCCTGACCACCGGCGTGCTGGGCGGCTTCACGACGTTTTCCGCCTTTTCGCTCGACGCGGTTTCGCTGTGGGAGCGGGGTTCGCAGGGAGCGGCGGCGGGTTATGTCGTCGCTTCGGTGTTTTGCGCGCTGGCGGCGCTGGTCGCCGGCCTCGCGCTGGCGAGGAGCTTCACATGAGTGCGTCCGCCGAAGCCGCCGTGCAAAATCTGCCCGTCACCGAGGACGAGGAGGGAATGCGCCTCGACCGCTGGTTCAAGCGGCGCGTGCCCGAGCTTTCGCTGGGCCACCTCAACAAGATCGTGCGCACCGGCCAGGTGCGCGTCGATGGCAAGCGCGCGGAAACCTCGACGCGGGTCTCCGCCGGCCAGACCGTTCGCGTGCCGCCGCTCAAAAAAGCCGAAGTCGAGGCGCCCCGCCGTGAAACGCGCGCCGCCGTCTCTCGCCGACGCGCGCGCGCTCAAGGAAATGACGCTGTTCGAGGACAAGCACCTCCTGGTGCTCAACAAGCCCTGGGGCCTCGCGGTGCAGGGCGGCTCGGGCACGAAACATCACATCGACGGGATGCTGGACGCGCTCGCCGACGAGAAGGGCGAGCGCCCGCGTCTCGTTCACCGGCTCGACCGGGACACGTCGGGCGTGTTGCTCGTCGCCAAGACCCGCAAGATGGCGGCGGACCTCGGCGAAGCCTTCCGGTTGCGGACAACCCGTAAAGTGTACTGGTCGGTCGTCGAAGGCGTTCCGAAGCCTTCACAGGGGCGTATTTCCCTGTTCCTCGCCAAGGGGCCGGGCATGGGCGACGCGCGCGGGCCGAGGCCCGACGGCGAACGGCGCGATCCCGAGAAAATGCGCGTCGCCAAACATGGCGAGGAGGACGCGCGCCATTCCGTCACCTATTACGCCACGGTCGACAAGGTGGCGCCGCGGCTCGCCTGGCTCTCCATGAAGCCGATCACCGGGCGCACGCACCAGTTGCGCGCGCACGCGGAGGCCATCGGCCATCCGATCATCGGCGACCCCAAGTATTTCGGAAAGATCAACCCGGCGGGCCATCGTCACATCGACCCGATGCACGCGATCCCCCAGGAGGTGGAGCGCAAGCTGCATCTGCTGGCGCGCCGGCTGACGCTGCCGCACCCCAGGGGCGGCACGCTCGACGTGACCGCGCCGCTGCCGCCGCACATGAAGAAAACGTTCGACCTGTTCGGGTTCGACGTGAAGCAATACGATCCGATCGAGGACGCGCCGGAATAGGCGCAAACTGGGAGACCACGATGACCGCCCCCGAACCGCGCCTGCCGCGCGTCGCGCCGGAAAACTACACGCAGGCGCAAAAGGATTGCGCGGCGGACTTTTTCTCGACGCGAAAGGTCGGCTTCTCCGGCGGACCGTGGGACGTGTTCATTCACAGCCCGGAACTGATGACGCACGCGCAGCGCATGGGCGACTATCTGCGTTACCGCTGCCCGCTGTCGGGCAAGCTGAGCGAACTGGCGATCCTGCTCGTCGCGCGCGAATGGACGCAGGATTACGAATTCGGCGCCCATCGCAAACACGCCCTCAAGGCCGGCGTGTCCGAGGCGACGGTGAATTCCATTCGCGAGGGCCGGCGCCCCGAGGCGATGGCGGACGACGAACAGATCGTGTGGGATTTCGTCACGGAAATCCTGAGGACAAAGCGCGTCAGCGACGCGACCTGGGCGAAGGCCGCCGGACATTTCGGCCAGCAGGCCAGCGTCGATCTCTGCGGCCTCGTCGGCTATTACCAGTTGCTGGCGCTGACGATGAACGCCGCGCGCGTGGCGCCGCCCGAGGGCGAGCCGAGGCTGCCGCGGTTTCCCGAGTGAACGGGCGCGGTTATTTCGCCGCGCCGTACCGCCCGAGTTCTTCCACGACCTTCGTCACGAATGAATGATCCACGACATCGGTGGATTTGATGTTCGCGTCCTCGATCAGCTTCATCTCCTTGAAGAAGGCGAGGTCGCTTTCGAGGGACGCGATGTCCACCGCGCCGTCGGGATTGCAGGCCGCCGGCACGGTTTCCCGGTGCAGCGCGGGATCCTTGATGTCGGTGTATTGAACGAGCGTGGCGATCACATCGGCGGCGTCCTTGCCGGCGATGCGTCCGTCCTTCAGCGCGTCGTTGTAGTCGCGCGTCGCGCGGATATAGGCGCGCATGAATTTCAGCGCCGCCTCGGGGCGCTTCTTCGCGAATTCGTCGGCGTAGAGCAGAACCGCCGTCTGGTGATTTGAAAAAAGATCCTCGTTGCCATCGACCTTCACCGCGACTCCCGCGCGCGCGGCGAGGGTCGCCGTGGGTTCGTTGGTGACGCCGGCGTCGATGGCCTTGTTTTGATAGGCGACGAGGTGATCGGGGAAGCCGAGGTCGATGGTCGTGACATCGGAGAATGTCAGCCCGGCCTTTTTCAGCGCCTGGTTGAGCGTCGCCGCGTTGCCGGTGCCGACGGCGGCGACCGCGACCTTCATCCCCTTGAGGTCGTTGAACGACTTGTAGCGCCCGCTATCGACATGGTCCTTGCGCACCATGATCTGCTGCGATCCGTAGCCAGGC
>CAISEY010000439.1 GCA_903884435.1 uncultured Hyphomicrobiales bacterium
ATCATCTGCCGACGACCTACAATCGCGACCAGCAGGCGTTATCGCGCGGCGAGCCCGAGTGGGGCGCGCATCGGGCCGACGACCTCGAGAACATCGTCGCGCTGCACGACGCCTCGACCATCGCCGCCGTCATCGTCGAACCGATGGCCGGCTCCACCGGCGTCATCGCCGCGCCGAAGGGCTATCTCCATCGGCTTCGCCAGATTTGCGACAAGCACGGCATCCTGCTGATCTTCGACGAGGTCATCACGGGCTTCGGGCGGCTCGGCCACGCCTTCGCGGCGGAGCGCTATGGCGTCGTTCCCGACATGATCACCTTCGCCAAGGGCGTCACTTCCGGGACGGTCCCCATGGGCGGCGTCGTCGTGCGCAAGGGACTCCACGACGCCTTCATGAAAGGCCCGGACCACGCCGTCGAACTCTTCCACGGATACACCTATTCGGCCCATCCGCTCGCCTGCGCCGCGGGCCTCGCGACGCTCGATCTCTACGAGAAGGAAGGTCTGTTCGAACGCGCGCGCAAGCTCGAGCCCGTTCTCGCCGACGCCGTTCATTCGCTGAAGGGCCTGCCGAACGTCGTGGACATCCGCACCGTCGGCATGGTCGGCGCCGTCGATCTCGCGCCCAGTTCCGTCGGGCCGGGCAAGCGCGGCTTCGAGGCGATGGACGAGGGATTTCACCGCCAGGACCTGCTGTTCCGCATCGCCGGCGACACTCTCGTCATGTCGCCGCCGCTGATCGTCAGCGAGACGCAGATCGGCGAGATCGTCGACAAGATGGCGAAGGTGATCCGCGCCGTGGCGTGAGCCGCGGGTTCAGCGGGCGACGATCACGTGCAGCCGCCGCGGCCCGTGGGCCCCGAGCAGGAGTTTCTGCTCGATGTCGCCCGAGCGCGAGGGCCCCGTGATCATGTTGACCGCGCGCGGCATCAGGCCCTTGCCGTGCGTTTCCCGCAGACGCGTCCAGACGGTCTCGTAGTCGCCGGCGATGTCCTTCGCGGCGACGACGACGACGTGATTGTCCGGCAGGAAATTCAGCGTCGTCGGATTGTCCGGGCCCGAGGTCATGACGAGCGTGCCGGTTTCCGCGACGCCGGCGAAGGCGTGGCTCACGGAATTGAGATCGTCGCCCTCCGAGGCGCCATGGACGATGACGAGCGCCGTCGCGCTCCAGTCCATCGCGGCGAGGCGCGGATCGGCGCCCGTGCGCAGGGTCGCCGGCAGGTTGTTGTCGCGCAGGTAGCGGGCGATTTCGGCGGGAACTTCCGCCAGCGCGACCTCGGCGGTCGTCGCCTGCACGGCTTCCGCCTGGGCGCGGAACAGGGCGATCCGGCCGGGCTCGTCGAGTTGTCCACGCGCGGGAACCAGACCGCGCGGCGCGCTGGCGAGCCGTTCGCGCACCGCGGCGAGGCGAGGCGCCTCGGCGCCCGTGACGCCGAGGGAGCGGCGGATGGTGGAGAGGATGTCGTCGCGGGCGCTCATCTCGTCCGCCCTCCCTTCGCCTTCCATTGATGCTGGAAGGTCTGCCCTCGTGGAGCCGGGAAATCGCGATAGTCCGTCCAGCCGCCGGCGAACGGCAGCTTGCGGAAGCGCCCGCCGGACTTGCCGAGAAAGCCGAGCGCGCCCACCGCGACGCTCGTGGCGAATTTGTAGAGCGCCGGGCGCCGGGCGAAAAACGCCCAGAGGCCGAGGCCATACCGCACGGTCGCGGGCGACAGATGACGTTCGAATTCGCGTTCGCGCCAGTGGCGCATCATTTTCGGCAGGGGAATGCGCACCGGGCACACGCTCTCGCAGCGCCCGCAAAAGGTCGAGGCGTTCGGCAGGTGCCCGCCCTTGTCGACGCCGATCAGCGTCGGCGTCAGCACGGCGCCCATGGGCCCGGGATAGACCCATCCGTAGGCGTGGCCGCCGACCGCGTGATAGACGGGGCAATGGTTCATGCAGGCGCCGCAGCGGATGCAGCGCAGCATGTCCTCGAATTCCGTTCCGAGCATGGAGGAGCGGCCATTGTCCAGCAGCACGACGTGATAATCGGCGGGGCCATCGGGATCGCCGGCGCGACGCGGGCCGGTCGACAGCGTCGTGTAGACGCTCATGTCCTGGCCGGTGGCCGAGCGTCCGAGCACCCGCAGGATTTGCGAGGCGTCCTCCAGCGTCGGCACGATCTTCTCGAGCGAGGCGATGACCACGTGCGCGCGCGGCAGCGTTTGCGTGAGATCGCCGTTGCCCTCGTTGGTGACGATGATCGAGGTTCCGGTTTCCGCCACGAGGAAATTGGCGCCGGTGATTCCCACGTCCGCGTCGAGGAATTTTTCGCGCAGCACCGCGCGCGCCTCGGCGAGCAGGGATTCGGGCGCGTCGAGATCGCGGTCCTTCGGCAGGTCCACGTGGACGCGGCGGAAATCCGCCTCCACCTGCTCCTTGTTGAGGTGAACAGCGGGCGCGATGATGTGCGAGGGCGCCTCGCCGCGAAGCTGTATGATGTATTCGCCGAGATCGGTCTCGACCGGAACCATCCCCGCGGCCTCGATGGCCGCGTTGAGGCCGATTTCCTCGGACACCATCGACTTGCCCTTGGCGACCGTGCGCGCGCCCGCGGACTTGCAGATCTCGACGACGATGTCGCAGGCCTCCCGCGCCGTGCGGGCGAAATGCACCTTGCCGCCGGCGGCGACGACGTTCTTCTCGTAAGTCTCGAGGTAGAGGTCGAGATGGGCGAGGACATGGTTCTTGATGTCGCGCGCGCTGTCGCGCAAGGCCTCGAATTCCGGCAGTTTCGCCGCCGCCGCCGCGCGGCGCTCGATGAAATTGACGCGAACGTGGCCGAGCGCCTTTTGCAACTGCGCGTCGCCGAGGGCCGCGCGGGCGTTCTGTTTGAAATCCCGCGAAGTGGGATGCGCGCTCATTTCGCCGCCAGAAGTTTGAAACCGAAACCGAGAAGCACGAGGCCGGAAAGGCCGTCGAGCCAGTGCGTGGCGCGGTCGAGCAGGCGCCGCACCGGCGCGCTGGAGATCAGCGCCACGACCAGCGTGTTCCAGGAAAAGCCGATCGCCGGCATTCCCGCCACCGCGACGATCTGCCATTGCCACGGCAGGTCGTAGGCGCCGGCGGCCGTGAAAATACTGGCGTAATAGGCGATCACGCGCGCGTTGCCGAGATTGGTGAGAAAGCCCGTGAGGAACAGCCTCGCCGCCGGCATGTCCGGCGTCGCCGCCACGGGCAGGCCGCGCCCGCGCCACGCGGAACGAAGAAGCTTCTGCCCGAGGAACAACAGATAGAGGCCGCAGACGATCCGCAGGCCCGTTTCCAGCGCCGGCGCGTTGCGCATCACCTCGCCCATGCCCGCGAGGCCCATCGCCGCCCAGAAGGCGCCGGCCGGCCAGAAACTCGCGGCGACGATCATGCCATCGCGGCGGCCGCGCAGGCTCGCGGAAATCACCAGCGCCAGATTGGCGCCAGGCGTCATCACGTTGAGCAGATGGGCCACCGCCAGCAACCCGAGAACATGGGAAACGTTGTTCACCGCCGGCGCTCCGCGGGCGCCGCGACGGGCGGATCGTCCGTCATGCCGGCGAGCACTTCGGCGACGTGGCGCGCCTCGACGGCGGAGCCCTGCCGCGCCAGCTTGCCCGCCATGTTCATGAGACAACCGAGATCGCCCGCGAGCAGCACGGGCGCGCCGCTGGCGGCGATGGCGGCGCATTTCTCCGTGACGATCTGGTTGGAGATTTCTCCGTATTTCACCGCGAAGGTTCCGCCGAAACCGCAACACACGTCGCTGTTTTTCATCTCCACCAGTTTCAGTCCGTCGACCGTGGCGAGCAGTTCGCGCGGCTGCGTCCGCACGCCGAGCTCGCGCAGTCCCGAGCAGGAATCGTGGTAGGTCACGTCGCGCGGGAAGCTCGCGGCGACCGAGGTCACGCCGCGCACGTCGACGAGGAAGCTCACGAGTTCATGGCATTTGCCGGCGAATTCACCGGCGCGGCGCGCCATGTCGGGATCGCTGGCGAACAGTTCCGGATAGTGTTTCGCCATCATGCCGCCGCAGGAGCCCGAGGGCGCGACGACATAATCGCAGGACGAGAAGGCGTCGATGACTTGCGCCGCGATGTCGCGCGCCGTGGCCCGGTCGCCCGAGTTGCAGGCGGGCTGGCCGCAACAGGTCTGCGCGGGCACGACGACCTCGCAACCGGCATTCTCGATCAGCCTCACGGCGGCGAAGCCGACCGAGGGACGAAAGAGATCGACGAGGCAGGTGACGAAGAGGCCGACACGGGGCTTTTCGGGTGAAACTGGCAAGTGGCATTCCAATCGACGCGCGACGCGGGCGCGACGAACCTTGAACGATCCGGCGGGCGCGTTCAAGATCGACCTTCGGCGTCGCGCGCCCGCGTTCGACGCCTCGTCTTGCTAAAACCGCCCCGACGGGCGCAAACTGCGCTCCGCCGGCGCCATCGCTTCCAGGATGACGCAGGCGGTCCGGACGACCCGTCCGCCGGCAGCCAGAGGAGCCATGCCCATGCCTATCCACGTTTGCAACGGCGCGACCCTGAAATGCGCCCTGGCGGTGCCTCCGGGCATCAGCACCTTCGTGGTGCTTCCCGTCAACCGGGTCACGACAAGCAACCAGCCGGCGGCCAATATCAACGATCACGTCCCCATGGTGAACATCATGCCGTTCGGCGCGTGCATGACCCCGAGCAACCCCGCCGTCGCGGCCGCCACGTCGGCGGCGCTGGGCGTTCTGACGCCAGTTCCCTGCGTGCCCGTGACGCCGGCTCCCTGGGTGACAGGCACGCCGACCGTGTTGCTGGGCAATATTCCGGCGCTCGACAACACCCACACGCTCATGTGCACCTGGGGCGGCGTGATCTCGGTGCTCTATCCCGGCCAGGTCACTGAAATGATTCCCTGACCGGGCTCGTCCGCCAAAACGGCGACGCGGGGCTTCATTCGACAATTTTCGCCAGCCGCTCCGTCAGCGGCTTTGGCGTCGAAAGGGCGCGCATCACGAGGCTCTGCAATTCGCCGGCGACCAGCGGCGCGATCTCGATCTTGAGTTGCGCGGCTTCGGCGACGAATTCCGGATCAGCGAGCGTGGCGCGATAAGCGGCGACCAGCGCCCCCATGCGGTCGTCCGGCACGCCGGGCGCGGCGACGAGCGGGCGACCGAGTTCGGCCGCGGTCGCCAGCAATTCGAAGATCTTGCGGTCGTCGGCGGTTTTGGCGAGATCGGCGAGAAGCGGCGGCGCCTGCAAATCCGCGGGCTTCGTCAGCGCGGACTGCACGAGCACCGTGATCTTTTTCTCCGCGATCCACTCGGGCTTCGTCACCTTCCAGGCGGACCAGGTGTTCCATCGCCCGAGGGATTCGCCGCGCTCCATGGCGAGATTGACCTCGGCGCCGCCGGGATAGCCGGGCACCAGTTTGATTTTCGTGCCGAGCAGCGCGTTCATCGCCATGGGCACGATGACGCTGGTCGATCCGGCGCCGCTCGCGCCGAGGGCGAATTCCCGGTCCAGCATCTGGCGCCAGTCCGTGAAGCCGGAGGCCGTCCAGGACACGAGATTTTCCTGCGTCGGCGCGATCGTGCCGATCCAGTTGAACCTGGCCGCGTCGTATTTGATCGCCTTGTCCCCGAGCGCCTGAAACAGCGCGAGGCTCGACGGCATGACGCCCAGCGAGGCGCCGTCCCGCGGCGCGACGTTGTAGAGAAAATTCGCCGCGACAATGCCGCCGCCGCCGGTCATGGTCTGGTGCACGACCGCGGGATTGCCCGGAATGTGCTTGCCGATGTAGCGGCTGACGAGGCGCCCGTGGATGTCGTATTCGCCGCCGGCGGAGGCCCAGTTGACGATCCGCACCGTCTTGCCCCGATAGAAATCCGCGACGGTCTGCGCGCTGGCGCCAGTGGACGCCAGCAGCGTGGCGGCGTTCGCGATCAAAGCCGTAACCAACCCGCGCGCGTCCATGGCTTCCCCCCGTCGGGGCGGCTCCGGCGCCCCCTACCGCGCGAGTATAGCCCGCGCCTTTTCCTTGTCGCGGTTCATTTCTTCCACGAGGGCGTCGAGGCTCGGGAATTTTTCCTCGCCGCGGATGAAGCCCGCGAAGGAGACCTCCGCGGTCTTGCCATAGAGATCGCCGGAAAAATCGAAGACGAAGACTTCCAGCAACGGCGCGCCATTGGCCGTCACCGTGGGGCGGCTGCCGAAATTGGCGACGCCGCCATGGGTCCGCCCGTCCACGGCGAAACGCACGGCGTAGATGCCGTGGCGCAGACGGCAGGAGGGATCGAGCGCCAGGTTCGCGGTCGGAAAACCGAGCGTGCGGCCGAGCTTCTGCCCGTGGATGACCTCGCCCACGACGAACCAGGGATGGCCGAGCAGGCGCGCGGCCTCCGCGACATCGCCCTGTTCCAGCGCCACGCGAGCGCGGTTGGAATGCACCGCCTCGGGTTCGCCATCCGCGTCGGCCACCACCTTTTCGACGATCTCGACCGCGAAACCGTGGCGCTTGCCCGCCTCCGCCAGAAAGGCCGGCGAGCCGCCCCGGGCCTTGCCGAAATGGAAATCGTAGCCGGCCACCACGCCGGCGACGCCGAGCTGGCGCACCAGACGCTCGCGGACGAAATCCTCCGCCGGCTGGCCGGCGACGCCGGCGTCGAAGGAGAAGACGATCATTCCGTCGAGGCCGAAGCGACGCAGCGCGCGAGCCTTGGCCGCCTCGGGCGTCAGCCGGAACACGGTGCCGGGGCCGGCGAAATAATCGACGGGATGCGGCTCGAAGGTCAGCGCCGCGGCGGGGCGACCGAGCTTGCGCGCCAGCGCCATGGCGCGCGCGACGACCGCCGCGTGGCCCCGGTGGGCGCCGTCGAAATTGCCGATGGCGACGACCGCGCGCTCGAGCCCCGGCGGGGCCGCGACGGGATCGCGGAACACGAAGGGGCGGGCGTCGCTGGCGGTGGCGTCGGACGGCGAAAAGGCTCTGGGATCGCGCAATTTGGACCGGGGCTCGAAAAACAGGCGCGACGGGGCGCGAAGCGCGGCAAACTGCATGGCGGGGGCCATATCGTCAAGCGACGCGAAGCCGCATAAGCTGGCCGCCGTTCAAGGGAGATTTCGATGCGCCAAGGTCTCGTCGCGGCCCTCGCCGCCCTGCTTCTCGCCACGCCCGCCGCCCGCGCGCAGGACTATCCCGCCGGCCCCGTGCGCCTCGTCGTGCCGCTGGGAGCCGGCGGCGCCATGGACACGCTGGCGCGCGCGCTCGCCGGCAAGTTGCAGGACCGGCTCGGCAAGCCCTTCGTCGTCGAGAACATCACCGGCGGCGGCACGCTGATCGCCGCGCAGACCGTGGCGAAGGCCGCGCCCGACGGGCAAACGTTGCTGATCGCGCCGAGCGGGCTGCTCACCACAAATCTCGCGCTGTTCAAACAATTGCCCTACGATCCGCGCGCGGATTTCGCGCCAGTGTCGCACTACGTCGAAATCGCCTTCGTGCTGGTGGTCAACGCCGCGCTCCCCGTCCATTCCATCGCCGACCTCGTGAAACTGGCGAAGGAAAAGCCGGGCCAGATCACCTACGCCTCGACCGGGCTTGGCCAGGTTCCCCATCTGGCGGGCGAACTGCTGGCGCGGCAGACGGGGACGGAGCTGGCCCACGTCCCCTATCGCGGCGCGCCGCAGGCGCTGCTCGACGTTGTCGCAGGCCATGTGTCGATGACCTTCGCCGATCCCTCGGTGGCGGGGCAACTCATCGCCGAGGGCAAGATCCGCGCGCTCGGCGTCTCCTCGAAAATCCGCGTGCCCGCGCTGCCCGATGTCCCGCCGCTGGCGGAGGCGGGCCTGCCCGGGTTCGAGGCGGTGTCCTGGCACATGCTGCTCGCCCCGGCGGCGACGCCGAAGCCGGTCGTCGCGAAACTGCACGACGAAATCGCCCTCGCGCTCGTCGCTCCCGGCATGGGCGAGCAACTGACGCGCATGGGCCTGACGCCGGTCAAATCCGAATCCGTCGAGGACTTGCCGGCCTTCCTGCGCAAGGAAATCGAACGGTGGGGCGCGATCGTGACGCAGGCGGGCATCGCGGGGACGCAGTAGCGGCGACGCGGGAGACGGGAAAGACCGCCTCACGCGCCGCGCTTGCCGCCGAAAAGACGCCGCCAGAACGCGCCCAATCTCCGCGGCCCGCGCGCGCCCTCGCCTTTTCCGAGCGCGGCGAGGATGGCTGCGTGGTTCCTGCTCGCAGTGACGCTTTTTGGATGATCCACCCCAAGCGAAGCCACGAAGATCGCGGTCGCCCGGCGCGCCAACGGCTCCGCATCGCCGGTCCGTCCGGTTTCGTGGAGCAAACTCGCGAGATTATGAAGGCGCGGCGTAGCGTCGGGATGCACCGGCCCGGAACCCGACACGGAATTCGCGAGCCGGCGGCGATCCGGAAACGCCGGACCGGGGCTCCCTTGCTTGACGCGGGCGCCGTTCTGGACTTTGGCTGCGTCGTCGCTGGCGTTCAGGAGAGAATCATGACGGCCGAAGCGAGGGCGTCCCGCGCCGAGCCCCCGAAAGAGCTGCCCGCCGAGACGACCCAGGCGCGCCGGTTTGGCAAGACCCGCGACGCCCAGGCGACGGCGCGCGTGGAGGATTACGTCGAACTCATCGCCGATCTGCTCGCGACCCGCGGCGAGGCGCGCCCCACCGACGTCGCCCGCCGCCTCGGCGTGTCCCACGCGACCGCGATCAAGGCCATCGCCCGGCTGAAGCGCGAGGGCCTCGCCACGTCGGAACCCTATCGCGGCGTGTTCCTCACCGGGGCCGGCCACGATCTCGCGGGCCGGGTGCGCGCCCGCCATCGGCTGGTCGTCGATCTGCTCGTGGCGGTCGGCGTGCCGCGCGAGGCGGCGGAGAGCGACGCCGAGGGCATCGAACATCATGTTTGCGACGCGACGCTCGCCGCCTTCGCGCGGTTCGTCGGAAATTCGCGCGCGCCCGGCGAATGAGCCGCGCGCGATCCGGCGAATTCGGCTATAAGGACGACGCAACGGAGCCAGACCCGCGATGAAAAACGTCCTCGTCCCCGTCGAACTTCACTCCTCCATCGATTCCGTCATGACCACGGCCCTGCTCTTCGCCCGCCGTTTCGACTCCTATGTCGAGGGCGTGCCGCTTGGCCCCGATCTGCCGGACCTCGTCGCCTTCGACATGCCCGTGAGCTGGACCGTCGCCGACCAGAACACCTGGCGCGAACTCGCCGAGGACGGGCGCCAGAAATTCCACGACTTCATGACGGAGGCGAATGTTCCCGATCACGAAACGTCGCCCGACCATCTGTCCTGGGGCTGGGCCGGCGAGACCGCGCTCGGCGATTCCCACGTGTCGAGCTACGCCCGTATTTTCGACGTGACCGTGCTGGGCCGGCCTGGCGCCGAACGCGGCGACGCGCGCATGGCGACCGCGGAGGCGGTGCTTTTCGACAGCGGCCGGCCCCTTCTGCTCGCGCCGCCGAAGCCGCCGTCGATTCTCGGCGACACCGTCGTGATCGCCTGGAACCAGAGCACCGAGACGACGCGCGCCGTGGCCATGGCGATGCCCGTGCTGAAACAGGCGCGTCGCGTCGTCGTCCTGACGATCCCCGAGCGCAAGGTCGAGGGCCCCACCGGCGAGCGGCTGGCGCATAATTTGCGCGCCAATGGCGTCGCCGCCGAGGCTGTCGATCGCAGCGGCAAGGGCCGCTCCCACGGCGAGGCGATCCTCGAACACGCGGCCGCCCTGGGCGCCGACCTGCTGGTCAAGGGCGCCTATACCCAGAGCCGCCTGCGCCAGATGATCTTCGGCGGCGCGACGAGCCATATTCTGTCGAAGGCCGGGCTGCCGGTCTTCATCTCCAGTTGAGGCGGGGCCAGTCCGGGACCGCCGGCGCGCGGCGCAGTTTGAACGCGCCGACGAAGACCCATGGACCGGCGGAATGCGCGCTGGCGTTTCTCGCGACCGACGGGACCGCGGACTTTCCCGAAAACGCCCTGACAGGCGCCAAGCGCCGGATTCGAACCCCGGCAGGTCCATGTCTTTCAACCGCCGCGTCCCCGTCCGCGCCTCCCGCGCCCGAAAGTCCCCGGCGGAGAGGCTGGCGGCGCTTTTTTCGTCTCGCCTGACGCGGACCGCTTCAATCCGCGCGCCGCTTCTTGCGCGGAGCCGCCCCCCGAACCATATAAACCCCGAGACAGAGGCGCCCGGGCCGATTCCGGACGGGCGCGAGATTGGGCTCATCCATGCGTGATCCATACACCATCCTGGGCGTTCCGAAATCCGCCAGCGCCGACGACATCAAGAAGGCGTACCGGAAGCTCGCCAAGAAGTTCCATCCGGACCAGAACAAGACCGACCCGAAGGCCAAGGACAAGTTCTCCGAGGCCAATTCCGCCTACGAAATTCTCGGCGACGAAAAGAAAAAGGCGCAGTTCGACCGCGGCGAAATCGACGCCGAGGGCAAGCCGCGCGGTTTCGAGGGCTTTGGCGCGGGCGGACCGGGCGGCGGCGCCCGCCGGTCGGCCGGACCGGGCGGAGCGCAGCATTTCGAATTCGGCTTTGGCGGTCCTGGCGGCGGCGGCGGTCGCGGCGGTTTCGATCCCGGCGACATCTTCAGCGAATTGTTCGGCGCCCGCGGCAGGGGCGGCGGAGGCGGAGGCGGCCCTCGTCAGCAGACGCCGAAGGGCGACGACGTGACGGGAACCGTCACCGTCTCCCTCGTTGAATCCGTGACTGGCTCCACCACGCGCGTGTTGCTGCCTTCGGGACGACAGCTCGAGGTGCGGGTGCCCGCCGGCATCGAGGACGGCAAGCAAATCCGCCTCAAGGGCCAGGGCCAGCCGAGTCCCTTCGGCGGCGAGCCGGGCGACGCGATCATCACGGTGCGCGTCTCCCAGGACCCGCGCTTCCGCGTCGAGGGGCGCGATCTTCGCTGCGATTTGCCGGTGACCCTCTACGAGGCCGTGCTGGGCGGCAGCGTTCAGGCGCCGACGCTGACGGGAGCCGTGGAACTCAACCTGCCGCCGGGCTCGAACTCCGGCCGCACCCTGCGCCTGCGCGGCAAGGGCCTTCCGGCGAGCGGCGTCCAGCCCGCCGGCGACCAGCTCGTGACGCTCAGGATCATGCTGCCGGAACAGATGGATCCGGAGCTCGAGGCGCTGATGCGGAAATGGCGGGAGCAGCGGACCTACACGCCCCGCGACGCCCTGAAATAACGCCGCGAAGGCGGGCGGATCGAGGCCATGCGCCGCTATTCGGCGGCGACCGGCCGGACCGCGCCCGGGACCGGCGATCCGGTTTCCCGCGTCCCGGTCGAGCGGGACGTTCCGGTGACGCGCCCGAGCGCCGCCGAGAGTTTTTCCATGTAAATGTAGATCACCGGCGTGATGAACAGCGTCAGCGCCTGCGAAACGATCAGTCCGCCCACGACGACAATGCCGAGCGGCTGGCGCACCTCGGCGCTGGCGCCGGCGCCCAGGGCGATGGGCAAGGTTCCCATGAGCGCGGCCAGCGTCGTCATCATGATGGGTCTGAAACGAAGCAGGCAGGCGTCGTGGATGGCGTCCCGGGCCGAGCGCCCCTCCCGCCTCAGGACGATCGCCACGTCGATCATCATGATGGCGTTTTTCTTGACGATGCCGATCAGCATCAGGAGACCGATGATCGCGATGACGCTCAGCTCGACGTCGAACAGATATAGCGTGCCCAGCGCCCCGAGGCTCGCGGATGGCAGGCCGGTGAGAATCGTCAGCGGGTGAATGAAGCTTTCGTAGAGAATGCCAAGCACGATGTAGATCGTCAGGATCGCGGCCATCAGCAGCGTGCCCTGGTTCGCGAGCGATTGCTGGAACGTCTTCGCGGTGCCCGCGAACGAGGTGGCGATCGCCGGAGGAACCTTCATCCGGTCCTTCATCTCGCCGATCCTGTCGATCGCCTGTCCGAGCGCCACGCCCGGCGGAAGATTGAAGGACAACGTGACCGCGGTGATCTGGCCGAGCTGGTTGACGCTGAGGGCCCCGGCGGTGCGTTCGACCCGGGCGAAGCTCGACAGCGGCACGAGCGTGCCGTTGCCGGCGCGAATCCGGACGAGGTCGAGGCGGTCCGCCGACCAGTTGGCGGAGGGATCGAACTCGACGATGACCTGATAGGAATCGCCCGTCGTGTAGATCGTCGAGACCTGGCGCGTGCCGAAGCCAGAGTAGAGCGTCGAACGCAACACGTCGGAGGTGACGCCAAGCGAGTTGGCCTTGTCCCGGTCGATGACGAGAGTCGCCTGCAAGGCGTTGTTTTGCAGGTCGCTCGTCACGTCGGCGAAGGACGAATCCCTCGCCATCGCGTCCGCCAGTTTCACGGACCAGTCGTAGAGCATGGACTGGTCGAGCGCCTGCATGACGAACTGGTACTGGCTCTTCGACGCGCGGCCGCCGATGTTCAGGTTCTGCACCGGCACCATGTAGGTCGAGATGCCTGGAATTTTCGCGAGGTCGGCGCGCAGGCCGGCGAGGATTTTCGGGAGTTGCGGGCGCTGGTCGAGCGGCTTCAGTTCGACGAAGAACTTGCCCTGGTTCATCGACGCGCTGCTGCCGCTGCTGGTTCCGATGCTGGAGGCCACGTGCGCCACGTAGGGCGACTTGCGGAAAGCCTCCTGCACCTCGACCTGAAGGGCGCTCATCGCCTCGAAGGACACGTCCTGTCGAGCTTCCGTGGACACGCTGAGCTGGCCAATGTCCTCCCGCGGGAAAAACCCCTTGGGGACGCGCGCGAAAAGCCAGGCGCTCGCGGCGAGAGTCGCGAAAAACAGGACGAGGACCGCCGGCTGCCAGCGCAGGGCGAGCCGGAGGCCCGCCGCGTAGCCGCGCAGCAGGGCGTCGAAGCCGCGTTCGAACAGCCCCGGCACCCCCCGCTTGTCGTCGTGCCCCTTCGGCGGCAGCGACAGGAGGCGCGAACACAGCATCGGCGTCAGCGTCAACGACACGAAGGCCGAGGCGAGAATGGACGCCGTGACGACGATCGCGAATTCGTTGAACAATCGTCCGATGACGCCGCCCATCAACAGCACGGGAATGAAGACCGCGACGAGCGAGATGGAAATGGACAGGATGGTGAAGCCGATTTCGCCGCTGCCCAGCAGCGCCGCGTCCCACGCCGAAAGCCCCTCCTCCTCCATGTGACGGTAGATGTTTTCGAGCATGACGATGGCGTCGTCGACCACGAGGCCGACCGAAAGCGTGATTCCGAGCAGCGAAATATTGTCGATGGAGAAACCGAAGAGATACATGACGCCCAGCGTCGCGATCAGCGAGATCGGCACCGCGAGACTCGGAATCAGCGTCGCCGAGACCCGTCGCAGGAAGACGAACGTCACCATGATCACGAGGACGATCGTCAGGCCGAGCGTGAGTTTCACGTCCTCGATGGCGAGCCGGATCGACGTCGAGCGGTCGTTGAGCGGCTCGATGGTGGTGTTGGGCGGCAATTGAACGCGGAACGTGTCGAGCATCGCCCTGACCTGATCGACGACGTCGACGGTGTTCGCGTCGGGCTGGCGCTGCACGGCGAGGACGATGGCCCGCGTGCCGTCGTACCAGCTCGCGGTTTGCAGGTTCTCGACGGAATCGACGACGGTCGCGACGTCGCCCAGCCGCACGGGATGCCTGTCGCGATTGGCGATGATGACGTCGGCGAATTGCGCCGCGTTGGCGAGCTGGGTCTTCGCCTCGATGGTCAGCTGCTGGCTCTTGTTTTGCAGCACGCCGACCGGCGCGTTGTTGTTGGCGTTGGCGATCGCCGCCTGCAACTGATCCACGCCGATGCCCCGCGTGGCGAGCGCGTTGGGATCGATCTGGATGCGCACCGCGTATTTCTGGCTGCCGAAAATCTGCACCTGTGCGACGCCGTCGACCGTCGAGAGGGCCGGCGAAATGACCTGCTGGGCGAAGGCGTCGAGGGTGGAAAGCGGCGTCGTGTCGCTCTTGAGGGCCAGCAGGAGAATCGGGGCGTCGGCGGGATTGACCTTCTTGTAGGAGGGCGGGGTCGTCATCTCGACGGGCAGGACCTTCAGCGTCCGCGCGATGGCGGCCTGAACGTCCGCCGCCGCTGCGTCGATGTTGCGGTTGAGAACGAACTGGATCGCGATCGACGTGTTGCCGTTGGTCGAGGACGACGTGATCGTGTCGATGCCCGCGATGGTCGCGAACTGCTTGATGAGCGGCGTCGCCACCGAGGTCGCCATGGTTTGCGGCGAGGCGCCCGGCAATTGCGCGGAGACGTTGACCACGGGAAATTCCGTGCGCGGAAGCGCCGCCAGCGGCAGGAAGCTCCAGGAAAAGGCGCCGGCGGCGACGAGCGCGACGGACATCAGAATGGTCGCGACGGGGTGACGGATGCAAAAGGCCGAGACGTTCATCTGAATTTCCCTTCAGCCCCTGGGCGACGCGCCGGCTTCGCTCGCGATGGCGGTGTCGCGCACGGACGCGCCATCGGAAAGCCGCAACTGTCCATCGACGACGACCCTCTCGCCGGCCTCGAGCCCCGCGGAAATCTCCGTGCGGTTCTTTTCGCTCAGCCCCGGCGTCACCACGCGGATGCGAGCCGTCGAATCCGCCGCGACGACGTAGACGTAACTGCCCTTCTGGCCGGTCTGCAGCGCCACGGTCGGGATCGTCACGGCGTTGGCGTGCGCGCCAATCTCGATTTCCACGTCGCAATACTGGCCTGGCCAGAGCGAGAGATCGTCGTTCGCGAATTCCGCCTTGAGGGTGATGGTTCCAGAGGCCTGATCGACGGACGAATCGATGAACGTCAGCCGTCCCTCCGTCGGATGCGCCTCGCCGCCATGCGGAAACACCCGGACGACCGGCGCCTTCGCGCCGCTGGCGGCCGCCTGAACCCTGGGCAGTTCCCGCTCCGGCAGCACGAACGTCACGCGCAGCGGTTTCAGTTGCGTGATGACGACGAGGCCCGGACCGGAGTCGCTCGCGTTGACGAGATTGCCCGGCGTCACGTTGACGGCTCCCGCGCGGCCCTCGATCGGCGCGTAAATCCTGGCGTAGGAAAGTCGCAGCAAGTCGGCGTCGAGCGCCGCCCGATCGGCCTGGACGTTGGCGGCGGCGGTCTTCTGGTCGGCGTTCGCCTGGTCGAGCGCCTGTTGCGTGCCGGCGTTTTTCGCCAGCAATTGCCGCGCGCGCTGGAGGTCCGTGGTCGCGCGCGCGAGCGTCGCCTGGTCGCGCGCCAGCGTCGCTTCGTCCTTCGCGGCCTGCGCCGCGAGCTCGCGGTCGTCGAGCGTGAAGAGCAGATCGCCCTTTTTCACCATCTGTCCCTCGGTGAAACGTTGCTCGAGCAACTGGCTCTGGACGCGCGACTTCACGGCGACGCTGGCCATGGGTTCGGCGTAGCCGATCGAACGCAGAAGCACCGGAAAGTCGCCCCGCGTCGCGGTCGACGTCACGACGGCAGACGCGACGCCCGCGCCGCGTCGCGCGCCTTGCCGCGACGGTGCGTCCGGTCCCGTGCGAGGCGGCGAACTGGCGAAATACATTCCAACGCCAGCAACCGACAGAAAGACGACGGCGAGCAAACCGATTGCCTTCTTCATGGATCCCCTCGCGGCGCGTCGGGTCGTTGCGAGCGCCTGTCGTCCGGGCTCTGCTTTTATCGACGGCCGTCATGAAGTGCGGGCGGATTGCGGCCCAATCTGGGCCGTCGCGATTACAAATTCCCAATGTCGGCGGCCGCGCAGGCGCGCGTTTCGCTTCCGGCGCGAATGTTCTATGATCCGGACAACGCCAGCCG
Source organism: uncultured Hyphomicrobiales bacterium (assembly GCA_903884435.1). GTDB lineage: Bacteria > Pseudomonadota > Alphaproteobacteria > Rhizobiales > Beijerinckiaceae > Terripilifer. The sequence goes on from CAISEY010000439.1 coordinate 15,809, forward strand.
CCGGGCCAGCGAACACCGGGAGGAAGTCATGCCGAAGCCGAACGACCCGTCGCAATTCGACGTCGCCGCCAACCGCCGCCGGTTTCTGCGAATGCTCGCCGGCAGCGCCAGCGTCGCGTGGGCGGGCCACGGCTCCATCGCCAGGGCGCTCGAGGCGCCCAATCGCCTGCCCGACCCGATGTCCTGGGCGCCGCGCGATCTCGATTATCTCATTCCCTCGCCGAAGGAAGCGATCAACGTCTTCGATTTCGAAACGGTGGCGCACAAGAACGTGCCGCCGGGCCACTGGGGCTACATGGCCTCGGGCATCGACGACGAAGTGACGCTGCGCGCCAATCGCGAGGGGTTCCTGAAATTCCAGTTGCGCCCGCGCCGGCTGGTCGACGTCAGCAAGATCGACATGAGCGTCGAGATTTTCGGCCAGAAATACAACTCGCCGATTTTCCTCTCGCCGGTCGGCGGGCATCGCGGCTACCATCCCGAGGGCGAGATCGCGACCGCCGGCGGCGCGAAGGCCGGCAACCACCTGCAAGTCCTGTCGACGCAGACCTCGACCCCGGTCGAGGACGTGATCAAGGCGCGCGGCGGCCCCGTGTGGATGCAGCTCTACGCCACCAACAAGTTCGAGGTCGCGCGCCACGTCGTGCAACGCGCCGAGAAGGCCGGCTGCACGGCCGTGGCGGTGACGGTTGACCGCAGCGGCGGCCGCAACCAGGAGACGCTCGCCCGCCTCCGTCGCGTCGACACCCGCAACTGCTCGGACTGCCACCAGCCGAACCGCCTTGGCGGCGTCATGTACGACGGCGCCGACATGTCCGGCCTGCAAAACCTGCAATCCTCGGCGATGACCTGGGACTATCTCAAGCGAATCCGCGACGCCACGAAGATGAAATGCGTGATCAAGGGGCTCCTCGCGGCGGAAGACGCGAAAATCGCCGCCGACAACGGCTATGACGCGATCATCGTATCGAACCATGGCGGACGCTCCGACGAAGCCGGACGCTCGACGATCGAGACATTGCCCGAGATAATCGAGGCCGTCGGCGGACGCGTTCCGGTGTTCGTCGACAGCGGGTTCCGCCGCGGCACCGACATCGTCAAGGCTCTGGCCATGGGGGCGGCGGGCGTTGGCGTGGGACGGCCCTATATCTGGGGCCTTGGCGCTTTCGGCCAGCCCGGCGTCGAGAAAGTTCTGGAATTGCTGCGCACCGAGTTGATGGCGGCGATGCAACAGGCCGGCGCCCCGACGCTCAAACACCTCGTCCCGTCGATGGTGAAACGGGCCTGATCAGGGCGCGCCGCGCGCGGCCTCCCGCGCGCGGATGGTCTCGACGACGGGTTCGAGCACCTCGCGGCCGCCGCGTCCGGTGAGGATGACGGCCCTGTCCCACGCGGTCCACAGCGCGGCGGTCACGGGGCCTTCGAAATAGAGCGGCGCGGCGGCGGAGAGCCCGTTCGCGCGGCCGATCGAAAATCCAAGGCGCTCGCCCTCGCGCGATTCGTAGACGAGATAGGCGAGCGTTCCCGCCTCCGCCGGCGCGACGCGCCCGCCGAGCAGCCGGAATCCCGCGCCCGAAAGGTCCGGCGGACGGACCGTGAAGCCCGCGCGGCGCGACAGTTGCGCCGCCATGTCCGGCGCGGAAGCCGGATATTCCACGGGCCTGCCGGGATCGAAGGCGAAGGTCTCGTGCATGGCCACCGCCCTGTCGGAGAGCGCGCGCGCCGGGTCCGCCACGTGGATCGCGTTGAGCGGCATGGCCGAGATCATGCGCGCGCCCGAGAGGAAGGCCGGCGCGTATCCCAGCAGCGTCACGACGGCGAGCGCCACGCCAGCGCCCGTGAAAAATGACCCGACGCTGACGAGCATCAGCCGGCCGGGGGGTTCCCCGCGCGGAATCCGGGCCGGCGGCGGCCATCGCAGCGGTTCCGCCGCGGCGTCCCGCGGGGTCGCTCCCTGAACGGGAGGAAGCGCCGGGCCGGACGCGGGCCTTCGCGCGAAATGCGCCCGCAGCATCTCGTTTTGCAGCCGGAACGCGGCGACCCGTTTCGCCGCCCGGGGCGTCGTGGCGAGCCACGCCTCGATGTCGGCGCGCCGCCGCGGCGGGAGTTCGCCATCGACGTATGCGCTGAGTTCCATGTCCGTGGCCGGGGGAGCGAGCATGGCGCTATTTCACCACGCGCAGCCAGGGCGGACGCGAACCGCCGGGTCCGGGCGCTCCGGCGACCCGGATGTGTTCGTCGAGGCTCAACCGGGCCTCGGCGACGCGCCGCGCCACGACTTCGGCGGGCAGGCCCAGGATCGCGCCGGTCTCCGCGTATCCGAGACCCTCGAGGACCACCAGCAGCAGCGCCTCGCGGCATTCCGGCTTCATGTCGCGCAAGGCTTCGCCGGGATTGA
>CAISEY010000440.1 GCA_903884435.1 uncultured Hyphomicrobiales bacterium
AGCAGCCGCACCAGTTCGCGCGCCTCGGCGGGGGAATCGTTGACGCCCTTCAGCATCACGTATTCGAACGTCACGCGCCGCGCGTTGGAGAGGCCGGGATAATTCCGGCAGGCGTCGAGCAGGTCGCGGATCGGATATTTTTTGTTGAGCGGCACCAGCGTGTCGCGCAAGTCGTCGCGCACCGCGTGCAGGGATATCGCCAGCATCGTGCCGCTGCGCTCGCCGAGCGGTGGAATCTCCGGCACGACGCCCGAGGTCGAGACGGTGATGCGCCGCTTCGACAGCGAGAGGCCCTCGCCATCGGTCAGCACGTCGATTGCGGACGTCACGTTGTCGACGTTGTAGAGCGGCTCGCCCATGCCCATGAACACGATGTTCGACACCGCGCGCACGCCCTCGCCGGAGGGAATGAGCCCGTCCGTCGGCGGCGTCTGCCCGGGGAAATCGCCGATCATGTCGCGCGCCACGACGAGCTGTTGCACGATCTCCCGGGCCGTCAGGTTGCGCACGAGCTTTTGCGTGCCCGTGTGGCAGAACGTGCAGGTCAGCGTGCAGCCGACCTGACTCGACACGCAGAGCGTGCCGCGGTCGCTCTCGGGGATGTAGACGCATTCGATCTCGGCGCCCTTGTCCCGCGCGTCCGCGGGTTCGAGGCGGATCAGCCATTTGCGCGTGCCGTCGGAGGAGACTTGCGCGGTCGTGACGGCGGGCCGGGCCAGCGTGTAATGGTCCGCCAGCCGGGCGCGCAGCGGTTTCGCCACGCTCGACATGCGGTCGAAATCGCTCACGCCATGAAAATAGATCCAGTGCCAGAGCTGTCCCGTGCGCATGCGAATATCGCGCTCGGGAACCTCGATGGCGCGCAGGGCGTCGCCAATCCCGGCGCGGGTGAGGCCGAGGAGCGAGGGTTTGGCGGCCTGGGCCGGCGATGTCTCGGATTGCATGGCGCTTCGGTATCACGTCCGGGCGCGCGTTCGCCAGCTTTTCCGGCGGTTCTAGACGACCTCCAGCGGCAGCCGCTCGCCCGGGGGCAATTCCACCGCGATCGCGTCCCCCGCCCTGGCGTCGCCGCCGGCGATCACGATGGCCATTACGCCGGTCTTGCGAAGCACGACGGCGCCCGTAGCGTCGCGGCCCAGCGTCGCCTCCTTGAGCCCCGCCCGGAACCTGTCGATCTGGACGCAGGGATTGCGCAGCCCCGTCACCTCGACCACGGCGTCGGCGCCCAGCCGCAGGCGGGTTCCGCGCGGCAGGTTCAGAAGATCGATCCCGCGCGTCGTCACGTTCTCGCCGAGGTCGCCGGGACCGACGGAAAAGCCCGCCCCCGCCAGTTCCGCGAAGAGTTCCTCGTGGATGAGATGCACCTGGCGCAAATTCGGCGCCCGGGGGTTTTTCGCGACCTGATGGCGGTGTTTCACCGTTTCGCCCATGTGCGCGTCGCCCTCGACGCCAAGCCCGGCGACGAGACGGATCGTCAGCTCGTTCGGCTTGCTGAACGAATGGCTCCTGCTCCGGCAGACGGCGACGATCGTGGCTGTCATGGCGTTTGCAATCCTTCCAGAAAGCGCCTCGTCGCCGCCGGTATGTCCACCGGCCTTTGCGTGGCGCGCTCGACGTAAACATGGGTGAACTCGCCGCGCGCCGCGGCCATGGCCTCGCCCGCGCGAAACACGCCGAGTTCATAGCGCGCCGAGGACCGCCCGATATGCGCCACGCGCACGCCGACCTCGATGGAGTCGGGAAAGGCGACGCTGGCGAAGAAATCGCAACGGTTCGACGCCACGAGGCCAACAACGTCGCTCGCCTTTACGTCGAGCGCGCCCGCCGCGACGAGCAGTGCGTTCACCGCCGTGTCGAAGAACGAATAATAGACGACGTTGTTGACGTGGCCGTAAACGTCGTTGTCCATCCAGCGCGTCGAAACAGGCACGAAACGCGCGAAATCGGCGCGAAGCGGGCGGCGCGGACGCTCGCTCATCAGAACGCCCGCCGGTAGACGCCGAGCGCGTCCGCCTCGCTCACCGGCCGCGGATTGTTGACGAGCAGGCGCGTCTGTTTCATCGCGTCCGCCGCCAGCATGGGCAGGGCCTGTTCGGGAATGTTCACGGCGCGCAGGTTCGCGGGAATGCCGATGTCGGCGGAAAGACTCGCCAGCCGCGCGATGAACAGATCCGCCGTCGATCCCTCCGGCCCCGCCGGCAGGTCGTCGAACACGACACGCGCGAGACGGGCGTAATCGCCCGCGCAGGCGGAGACGTTGAAGCGCATGACCTCGGGCATCACCAGCGCGTTGGTGAGCCCGTGCGGCAGATGGAAATGGCCGCCGAGCGGATAGGCGAGCGCGTGAATGGCGCCGACGGAGGCGTTGGCGAACGCCATGCCCGCGAGCATGGACCCCGTCAGCATCGCCTCGCGCGCCGGAAGATCGCGCCCGTTGGCGACGGCGGCGCGAATATTGGCGCCAAGCAGCCGCAGGGCCTCGCGCGCCAGCGCCTTCGAGAGATGGCCATTGTTGGGATTGATCGAGGTGAAGGCCTCGATGGCGTGAACCATCGCGTCGATCCCCGTCGCCGCAGTGATGTGGGCGGGCAGACCGAGGGTCAGCTCCGCGTCGAGCAGGGCGAGGTCCGGCAACAGGATTGGCGAAACCGTCCCCATCTTGTCGGACGCGCCCGTGGTGACGACCGCGACCGCCGTGACTTCCGAGCCCGTGCCAGCCGTCGTCGGCGCGAGGATCAGGGGCAGGCGCGGCCCCCTCGCCTTGCCGACGCCATAGGTTTCGGCCAGCGGCTGCGGCGTCTTCGCCAGCAGCGCCGCGAGTTTCGCCACGTCGAGCGACGAGCCGCCGCCAAGGCCGAGCACGCCCGTCGCGCCGAAGTCCCGCGCCATCGCCGCGGCCGCCAGCACGCAGGCCTCGGGCGGATCGGCCTCGACCTTGTCGAACACGAGGGATTCGACGCCCGCCGCCCGCAACGAGGCCAGCGCGGGCTCGATCATCCCGAGCGCGACGAGCCCCGGATCCGTCACGAGCAAGACACGCGCGCCGAGCCGCGGCGGCGCGATCTCGCCAAGCCGCCCGATGGCGCCCGGCGAGGAAACAATCGAGGGAACCGTGCTGAAATGGAAGGCCATGACGCGCTCGCACAGGAGACCCGCGAGGGGCTTGCGCGACAATTACCGCAATATTCCTCCGCTGCCCATCGCGCCGCCATTCGATCCGCGTTCATCCCGCGCCGCGAAACGCCGGCGTGATGGCCACGCCCTTGATCCAGCACATTGCCCGCGCCAGAAACCGTAGTAGTTTTATACAATTAATCCGGTCCTGGAGAACCTGGCCATGAAAGACCCGCGCGCCCTGATGTTGTCCGGAGTCGCCGCCGCCCTGATGCTTGGGGGCGTGGCCTCCTCCGCTGTCGCGCAACAGGCGGACGATCACAGCGCTCATCATTCCGCGCCCGCCGCTCCGGCGGCGCCGCCTTCCACGCCATCCGCGGCGACGCCAGGAGCGCCTCCCGCCGAACACTCGATGGGCCAGATGATGAACGAAATGGCCAGAATGATGGAGCGGATGAAGTCGCGGCAAGCAGGCTCCGGCAGGGACCGCCGCCGCGGCGAACGGGGCGCCGGAAAGCGCGAAGCCGGAGCATCCGACGACATGATGAACCAGATGAGCCAGATGATGGCCATGATGTCGAAAATGATGAACGCGCCCGGCTCTCCTGGCGCCGCGTCCGGCCACGAGGGAATGCAGACAAAGGGAAATCAGGGGCCGTCGAGCCAGGCCTTCGGCGCGATCAACCGCCAGATGCACGAGGGCATGGACATCGCGTTCAGCGGCGACGCGGACCTCGATTTCGTCAAGGGCATGATCGCGCACCATCAGGGCGCGATCGACATGGCCAGGGTCGTCCTGGCCTTCGGCAAGGATCCCGAAATCCGCAAACTGGCGGAAGGCGTGATCAGGGCCCAGGAAAGCGAAATCGTCCAGATGAAGGACTGGCTCGCGAAAAACCCGAAATAGCCGGCTACAACCAGGCCTTGCCCGAAAACGCCGTCCACAGCAGGTTGAGCGCCAGCAGCGACAGGACGATCTGCAGCAGCAGGCGGAATTTCTGCTCGCTGATTTTCTCCAGCGCGACTTCGCCGACCCAGTTGCCGGCGGCGCCCGTGATGATCATCGCCGCCATCAACCAGGCGTAGTTCCAGATGGAAAAGCCGATGAAGCCGAAAGCGAAGAGCTTGGCGATGTGAACGAAGGTCATCAGCGCGCCGAGCGTCGCGGCGTGATTGCGCCGGTCGGGCGCGGCGCTGGCGACGAAGGGCGCGACCAGCGTGCCCGTGGCGCTGACGAAGACGCCGACGAAAGTCGCGACAAAGCCGAGCGCCAGGAACCGCCCGCCGCGCGCGCCGATGCGGCCGAGTTTCGGCAACCAGGTGACGATCAGGATGAAGACGCCGAGGATCACCTGAAGCGTCGCTCCCGGCAGCGAGACGAACACCTTCGCGCCGGCGGTCGCGCCCAGCGCGGCGCCCGCCATGAACGGCAGAATCGTCCAGACCATGACGTACCGCCACATGATCATGGTGCGGGTGACGCCGGATCCGAGCTGAATCACCGTGTGGACGGGAATCAGCGCCGCCGGCGGCATCACCGTCGCCATGATGGCGAGCAGGATGACGCCCCCCGCCGTGCCGGTGAAAACGCCGATGAAGGCCGTGACGAAGGAGGCGATGGTCAGGCCGGAAAACAGGAGAGGGCTGACGTCGGGAGTGGCGAAGAAGTTCATGCCCCCTTTTGAAGCATTTGCGCGGGCTTGCAAACCGTCAAAGCCGGGCCCGCTCTCCCGCCCGCGCCTGGCGCCACGGCAACACGCCGCAGATCAGCCCGAACACGCTGCTCGTTCCCGCCGCGATCACCAGCGGCCAGACCGTGCCGTCGGCCAGCAGGCCGTAAAGCTGCGTGAACAGGGCGGCGATCAGATTCTGCATGCAGGCGCCAATCCCCGACGCCGTGCCCGCGAGCTTCGGATTGACCGCCATCGCGCCGGCCTGGCCATAGGGAAGCGCGATGCCCTGGGCGAAGGTGATGAAAAAGCCCGACACGAAAATCACCGGCGGATTGATGAAGCCGGCGACGAGTAGCCCCGACAGGATCGCGACCGTCGCCAGCGAAAGAAGACTGCCGAGCAGCACCATGGTTTCGATGGCCGCGCGCGTCCCCACCCGGCTCGACACGAAATTGCCGAAGAAGAAACCGAACGGAAAGGTGAGAAACCAGAGGCCGTATTCGGTCGCGGGCCGGCGCAACACTTCCTTCATCAGGAAGGAGGCGCCGGAGGCGACGACGAGAAAGGCGCCGGTGTTGAACCCCGTCTGGAACACGAAACAGGAAAACCGGAGGTTGGAGAACAACGCGACATAGCCGCCCAGAACGCTCTGGCCCCCGATGGGGCCGGAGGCGACGGGCCGCGTTTCGTAAATCGCCAGCCAGGCGCCAAGCAGAATCAGGGTTCCCCCGAACAGCGAGAATCCGAAGGCGCTGCGCCAGCCATAGGCGTCGACCAGCATGCCGCCCGCGATGGGCGCGATCATCGGCCCCAGCGTATAGAACATGGTGAGATAGGCGATCGCCTTGACGAGCCGTTCGGGCCCGTAGGCGTCGCGGGCGATGGCGCGCACCAGCGTGATGCCGCACCCCGCGCCGAGGGCCTGCACGAACCGCCCGGCGATCAGCAGACCCACCGTCGGAGCGGCGAAGGACAGCGCGCTGCCAGCCAGAAACAGCAGCAAGCCCGAGAGCAGAACCGGACGCCGCCCGAACCTGTCCGCCAGCGTGCCGTAAAACAGCGTCGCGACGGCCATGCCGATCAGCGCGATGCTGAAGGTCGCCTGCGCCGTGGAATCCGGCAGGTCGAGCGCCACCTTGATGGCGGGAATGACCGGCAGGAACAGGTGAACCGCCAGCGGTCCGATCAGCGCGACCGAGGCGAGGGCGAGGGCGAACATCGGGCCCGGAGCGCGCGGCATGAAAATCCTGGGTTTGGGCGACGCCGGACGGCAATCGGGGAGGGGCCAGCGGCGAAATCGCTCCGGGCACCGCTTTATGCCCCGCCGCGCCCGCGAGGTCACGCCCCCAAAACGCAACGCCGCCACGCGCTCCCCGTCACGATTCCGGCTTGTGCTCCCGAACCCCCAGCGCGTCGGCGAGCCGCGTCCTCGCGGAACCCGGCTTCAACGGCTTTTGCTGGCTTTCGTGCGGCGCCCAGCCCGAGAGCCAGATGAATTCAAAGGTGGCGCGGACGCGCCCGTCGGGATCGGCGAAACGCTCCGCGTAAATCTCCGCCGCGCGGAGCAACACGGCGCGGCGGAGCGGGCGCCGGCTGCGTTGCGCGAGCACGTTCGTCGCGCCCATGGCCCGCAGATCGCGGGCCAGCCCGAAGAGATCGGCGTAACGGACCGTCACCGTGTCCACGTCCGTCACCGGCAGCGCGAATCCCGCCCGCTGCAACAGGCCGCCCATGTCGCGCACGTCCGCGAAGGGCGCGACGCGCGGGCTTGCGCCGCCAGTGATTTCTTCCTCGGCGGTCGCGAAGACGGTGCGCAATTCGTGCAGCGTCTGGCCGCCCGCCAGACAGGCGAGAAACAATCCGTCGGGCGCCAGCGCGCGACGGATTTGCACCAGCGCGCCCGGCAGGTCGTTGACGAATTGCAGCGACAGCGCCGACGCCACGAGATCGAAACTTTCCGGCGCGAAGGGCAGGTTTTCGTGGTCGGCGACGAGGCTTTCCCACGACGCGACGCTCGCCGCTTCGGCGACCGGCGAGGCCCGCGTGAACCGCGCCGGCGCGCGGGAAGCGAGGCCTCGCGCCAGCAGCGGCGAGGGCGTGCCAAGATCGAGAACGCGAGGAAAGTCCCTCTTGATGGAGCCAAGCCGGTCCATCAGGTCGTCCGCGACGCGGGCGAGCAAAAAATCGGCGCCGCCCCTCCGCGCGGCGCGGACAAGACGCGCGCGCAGCAGGGCGCGATCGAAGATGAGCGGCGGCGCGGCGGTCGACATGGACGCTGTATGCCGCGCGCGCGCGCGTCGAAGCAAGAGCGCGCGCCCGGCTTCAATTACGGTCGAGCGCAGCCTTCAGCCGGTCGATGACCGATTTTGGCGTCGCCGCCATGTCGGCGAGGAGCGCGTCCACCTCGGCGCCGGACACGGGCTCGGTCTCGACATGCGCGCGCTCGGCGTCGCGCAGGAAGGCGGGATCGCGCAATGTCGCGACGAAGGCCTCGCGCAACACGCGCGTCCGCTCCGCCGGCACGCCGGGCGGCGCGACAAACGGACGCCCGATCGTCTCGCGCGCCAGCAGAAGCCCCAGCGCCTTTTTCGCCTCGGGTTCGGCGACGAGATCGCGCACCGCCGGCGTCGCGGGCGAGCCGCGCAACACGCCGGCGCCCGTGTGAAACAGCAGGTTGACCTTGCCGTCGCGAAGCCAGTCCGGATGCGCCAGCATCAGCGCCGTCCACGACCAGTAGGCGAGACCCTCGAGTTCGCCGCGCTCCATGGCGAGCGCGGCCTGGCTCGTGTCCACGTAACCGTTGATGATCCGGAATTTCGTTCCCGCGAGCCGGTTGATCGCGAGCGGAATGATTTCCGAATCCGAGCCCGCGCCGGTGCCTGGCACGATCAGTTCGGTCTTGCGCAAATCCTCGAAGGTTTTCACCTTGCCCGTGTGCCAGGCCATCGCGAGCGTCGACTCGCGGTTCATGCTGCCGATCCAGGTGAGCTTGAACGGATCGAAATTGACCTCGTTGCGGCCGAGCATGGGCTCGAAGGCGAGGCCGCGCCCGATCGTGCCCATGACGGAGCCGTCCTTCGGCGCGATGCGGTAGAGGTAATCGACGAGTTTCAGCCCGCCCGCGCCGACCATGTTCTGCACGATGAAGGTCGGCTTGCCCGGAATGAAATTGCCCATGTGCCGCGCCAGCGCGCGCGCGTAATTGTCGTAGGTGGAGCCCGCCGGCGAGAAGGCCAGCATGGTCATCGCGCGGCCCTTGTAAAAATCTTCGGGCGTCTGGGCGCGGACCGGAGCGAGGCACGCGAGCAACGCGCCGATGGCGGCGGCTGTTGTTCCGGTTGTTTTTTTCATGCCCGCTCCTCCCGACGCCCGCGCGGCGGGAGAATGAGCCAGGCCGTCGCGCGGCGCAATGGGCGGGACAAACCGCCCGGGCGCCGTTTCTTCAGGCGGCCTTCTTCGGTTTGATCAGCTCGCGCTTGACGAGTTCCTCGGCGATCTGGACCGCGTTCAGCGCCGCGCCCTTGCGCAGATTGTCCGAAACGCACCAGAAGGCGAGGCCATTCTCGACCGTCGCGTCCTCGCGGATGCGCGAAATATAGGTCGCGTCCTCGCCGGCGGCCTCGTGCGGCGTCATGTAGCCGCCGTTCTCGCGCTTGTCGATGACGAGCACGCCCGGCGCGTTGCGCAGGAGCTCGCGCGCCTCGTCGGACGAGATCGGCCGCTCGAATTCCACGTTGACGGCTTCCGAATGGCTGATGAAGACGGGCACGCGCACACAGGTCGCTGTGAGCTTGATCTTCGGGTCGAGAATCTTCTTCGTCTCGGCCATCATCTTCCACTCTTCCTTCGTGTAGCCGTCCTCCATGAACACGTCGATGTGCGGAATGAGGTTGAAGGCGATGCGCTTGGTGAACTTCTTCACCTGAACG
>CAISEY010000441.1 GCA_903884435.1 uncultured Hyphomicrobiales bacterium
CGAAAGCCGGGATTCCCGCCTCCGTCATGGTCGCGCCGATCATTCCGGCGATCAACGACGCTGAAATCGAGACCATCCTCGCCCGCGCCCGCGCCGCGGGCGCGAGCGAGGCCGGATATGTCATGCTGCGGCTGCCGCTCGAGGTCGTTGACCTCTTCGGCGAATGGCTCAAACAACATTATCCCGACAAACACGCGCGGGTGATGGCGCTGGTGCGCGACACGCGCGGCGGCAAGGATTACGACGCGACGTGGGGCAAGCGCATGACGGGCTCGGGCCCCTACGCCTGGATGATCGGTCGTCGCTTCGAAACCGCCAGCGCCCGGCTCGGCTTCAACCAGACGCGGCTGAAACTGCGGACGGACCTGTTCACGCCGCCCGTCCGCCAGCAGGCGCAACTCGCGCTGTTCTAGGCGGGGCGTGAACGGTCGCTCTCCAAAAGACCGCCGAATCCGCGGTCCGGGCCCGGCGTTCTCCCGGGCTCCGGTCGGGTCGGAAAAGCCGCGTCAATCGCCGGGTTGCGGTCCGTCGTAGCCCTCGACGATCGAAAGATCGAGGATCGCGCGGCCTTCGCGCAACGCCTTCGCCGCGGCGTATTCCGGCGAATGGTAGCAGGCGAGCGCCGCGGCGTGGTCGGGGAACTCGATCACCACGGATCTGGCGCGCGCTTGTCCTTCGGGCGTTTCCATCCGGCCGCCGCGCGTCAGAAACCGCCCGCCGTACTTGCGGAACGCGCCGGCGTTGGCGGCGACACAGGCCTTGTAGCCTTCAGGGTCCGACACGTCGCCGAACGCGATCCAGTATCCCTTCGCCATGTCGCCTCCCGATGTCGTGCGGCGCGTCAGCCGCGCAGGCTCGCGCCGGTTTTCTTGCCGACCTCGGCCACGATCTTGCCGGCGACCGCGTCGATCTCGGCATCGGTCAGGGTCTTTTCGCGCGGTTGCAGGGTGACCGCGATGGCGACGGACTTCTTGCCCTCGGGAACGCCCGGCCCCTCGTAAACGTCGAAAACGTTGACGTCGGCGATCATGGCGCGCTCGGCGCCCTGAGCGGCGCGCAGAATGTCGGCGGCCCTCACGCCGCGGTCCACGACGAAGGCGAAGTCGCGTTCGAGCGGCATGAAGCCGGAGAGTTCGAGCTTGCCCTTGACCTTCGTGGGCCGCGCCTTCGGCGCCGGGATCTCGTCAAGCACGATTTCGAAGGCGACAAGCGGACCGGAGGCGTCGAGCGCCGCCAGCGCGCGCGGATGCAATTCGCCGAACCAGCCCACGATGTTTTTTGGCCCGAATTGCAGCGTGCCGGAGCGGCCCGGATGGAACCAGGACGGCGCGCCGGGCGAGAGTTGCAGTCCGCCCGTGGCGACGCCAAGCGCGCCGAGCAGCGCGAGGGCGTCGGCCTTCGCGTCGAAGACATCGACCGCGCCGGCGGCGCCCGACCAGTGACGCCCCGCGCCGGCGGGACGCGCCGAACCGCGGCGGACGCCGGCCGCGTTGACGCGCTGATCCTTTTCTCCGTCGCCGCGGAAGATCTGGCCGACCTCGAACAGGGCGACATCGCCGAGGCCGCGGTCGGCGTTGCGCCGCGCCGCGGCGATCAGACCCGGCAACAGGGACGGACGCATGTCCGAAAGATCGGCGGCGATGGGATTGGCGAGCGCCAGCGCCGGCGCGCCGCCGCCAAACAAGGCGGCGCGCTCCTTCGAGATGAACGACCAGGTCACCGCCTCGACGAGGCCGCGCGAAGCAAGCGCCCGCCGCGCCTGGCGGGTGCGCTTTTGCAGCAGCGTGAGAATGGGCCTCGCGATGGATTGCTCATCGCGATCCATCGGCGTCGAGACGACGCGGTCGATGCCGGCGATCCGCACGATTTCCTCGACGAGATCGGCCTTGCCCTCGACATCGGGCCGCCACGAGGGGATCGTGACGAGAACGCGTCCGGCGTCGCCCGCCCGCGCGTCGAGAGCGAAACCGAGCTTCTCGAGTATGGCGGCCATTTCCGCCGTTTCGAGCGACAGGCCCGTCAACCGCCCGACTTCGCTGAACGGAAAGTCGATGACGCGTCGCGGGTCCGGAATGGAGCCGGCGACGAGGAGTTGCGAGGGCTCGCCGCCGCACAGCTCCATGACGAGCCGTGTCGCGAGCTCGGCGCCGGGAACGCAGAAAGCAGGATCGACGCCGCGCTCGAAGCGGTAACGCGCGTCGGTGACAATGCCGAGTCCGCGGCCCGTGCGCGCGATGTTGTTGGGATCCCACAAAGCGCTTTCGATCAGCACGTCGGTGGTGCTGGCGTCGCAGCCGGACTGTTCGCCGCCCATGACGCCGGCGATGGATTCGACGCCGTTGTCGTCGCAGATCACGACGTTGGAAACATCGAGCTTGCAGGTCTTGCCGTCGAGGGCGAGCACTTCCTCGCCCGCCTTCGCGCGGCGCACGACGAGATTGCCCTTCACCTTGCCGGCGTCGAAGACGTGAAGCGGGCGCGCGCGGTCGAAGGTGAGGTAATTGGTGATGTCGACGAGCGCGTTGATCGGGCGAAGGCCGATTTCCTTGAGCCGCTTCTGCATCCACTCCGGCGAGGGGCCATTTCTGACGCCGCGCACGAGACGCAGCGCGAAGGCGGGCGCGAGACGCGCGTCGTCCGGGGCGAAATCGAGTTTCACCGACACCGGGCACGGAAACTTGCCCTCGACCGGCTTGATCTCGCGATCCTTCAGCTTGCCGAGGCCGGCGGCGGCGAGGTCGCGCGCGATTCCGTGCACGCCCGCGGCGTCGGGCCGGTTGGGCGTGAGATTGATTTCGACGACGGGTTCGTCGAGACCGGCGTAATCGACGTAGCGCTGGCCGACCGGCGCGTCGTCCGGCAATTCGATGATGCCGTCGTGATCGTCGGAAAGTTCGAGCTCGGCGGCGGAACACAACATGCCGTTCGATTCGACGCCGCGAATGACGCCCTTCACCAGGGTGATTTTTTTCGAGGGGATGTATGTCCCGACCGGCGAGAAGACGCCCTTCAGCCCCGTTCGCGCGTTGGGCGCGCCGCAGACGACCTGAACGGGCGCGCCCGCGCCGTAATCGACCATGCAGACGCGCAGCCGGTCGGCGTTGGGATGCTGTTTCGCCTCGACGACGCGGGCGACGACGAAATCCTTCAGCTTGTCGGCGGGAGTGTCGACGTGCTCGACCTCGAGGCCGATGCGCGTCAGCGTCTCCACGATCTCGCCGGGCGAGGCCGAGGTTTCGAGGTGGTCCTTGAGCCAGGAGAGGGTGAGTTTCATGATGATCGATTCTTGAATATGAGATTGACGGCGAGAACTCGTTTTTCTTCCGGAGTCAGGGTCTCGATCAATTCGAGGAGGAATCGAGCGTTCGCCAGCAATTCCTCGCATTGCGCCTCGGTGAACAGACGTTGCGCGGGCAAATAATCCGCCCGAACGCGCTCGCTCTGCAACTCCGCAATTCCCTGACCCAGGCTGCTCAGTTTCGGATTCGCCCGGAGCGCCGGAGAATTGAAGGCCGCTTTCAGCGAGCCGTGGTCAAGCGCGCGGTAGACTCGCTCATACTCCACCGTTCTCTTCAGCGTCCCCTCGTGATCGAGCAACACCCCCGCGCAAAGTCTCGCGAGTTCTTGAAAAACAGCGTAATAAGCGGTGCTGACCGCGCGCCGCTTGAGCGCCTGCCCTCGACCGGACTGTTTCAGCAACGCCTCCGCCAGCCACAACAGTTTTTGAACCATTGTCATTGGCGAAACACTTCTCCGGGCTCGTCTTCCTCGTCGAACGCCGCCGCGTCTTCGTCGGGCGACGCCTGCCGAATAAAGACAAAACGGGTGTCGCCCCGCCCGGAAATCGCCTCGCGAATGTCGTTGGCCGAAGCCCTGATGCGATCGAATTGTCTGGTCGGCCTTTCGAGATTGGCCTCTATACGGATGATCGGCTCGTCGTCGAAGTCGTTTTCGAACACGATCTTGACTTCCGAAAGGCCTTCCGACGAGAGCCGACTACGGAGAATGGGAAGCGCGATTTCGCGCACTTCTGCCTCGGTCAACATGGATTTTTCTCCCACCTCACCCGCTCAACCCACCCGCCAGCGTCGGAAAATCCAGCGGCCTGAACCCGTAATGGCTCAACCACCGCACGTCCGCCTCGAAAAACGGCCGCAGGTCGGGCATGCCATATTTCAGCATGGCGATGCGATCGATGCCCATGCCCCAGGCGAAGCCCTGGTATTCGTCGGGATCGATGCCGCAAGCCTTGAGCACGTTGGGGTGGACCATCCCGCAGCCGAGGATTTCCAGCCAGTCGGTTCCCTGGCCGATCTTGAGTTCCCCGCCGGAGCGATCGCACTGGATATCCATCTCGGCGCTGGGCTCGGTGAAAGGGAAGTGGTGGGGCCGGAAGCGGGCGGTGACGCCCTCGACCTCGAAGAAGCGGGCGATGAAGGTTTCCAGGGTCCATTTCAGGTGGCCCATATGGATGGCGCGGTCGATGACCAGGCCTTCCATCTGGTGGAACATCGGCGTGTGGGTGGCGTCGCTATCCATGCGGTAGGTGCGGCCCGGCACGATGATGCGGATCGGCGGCTTCTGGCTGACCATGGTCCGCACCTGGACGGGGCTGGTATGGGTGCGCAGCAGCTTGCGTTCGCCGTCTTCGCCAGGGTGGAAGAAGAAGGTGTCGTGCATCTCCCGCGCCGGGTGCTTGGGCAGGAAGTTGAGCGCGGTGAAATTGTGGAAGTCGTCCTCG
>CAISEY010000442.1 GCA_903884435.1 uncultured Hyphomicrobiales bacterium
CCGGCAACGAGAGCTGGCGATTCAAAAATCGCGCCTGACCTCGGGAACCTGCGCTTGCCAATCCGCGCTCGCCCCGACTGCGCAACCCCGACCAGCTACGTCGGGGCGAGCGCTGCCGCCCTTCTTCGACCGCTCAGAGGGGTCCCGATTGGACGCCGATACGGGGTCCCGATTGTGCGCTGTTTGACAGCTGATCCCCGCGCGGCGCATCGTCATTCCCGAACCCAGGGCCTCGATCTCCATGGAAGACACGCATGTCCGCCCCGCGCGAAACCCGCGAACCTCGGCGCTGGGCGACGGATTGTATCGGGAAAAAAACTCGCGGAAGCTGAACTGGAGCCACGACTGGGCGCTGGTCGAGCGGCGCCCTCCGGCGGGACCGCGCGAGACTTTCGAGGCGCTGGCGTATCCGCCCCAAACCCGGAAGGGCGGCGACAAACCGCGGTCGTGAGGCCGGAAACCGTCAGCCGGTCCCGCGCCCCGCGAAAGCGGCCAGGGCGTCGAGCGCGAGGCCCGCGAACAGGATCAGCCCCGCGTCGCGATTCGCGCGAAACAAACGCAGGGCGAGGGCCGGGTCTCCCGCCCTGACGCGGCGCGTCTGCCAGGCCAGATGCAGGGCGAAGCAAAACACGCCCGCGCTCGCGAACACGCCGCCGCCCGCCAGACGCGTCGCGACCAGAGCGCAGACAACCGCGGCGAAATAAAACAGCCCCACCGCCTGCCGCACGCGGCCCGCGAACAGCCGCGCCGTCGAGCGCACGCCGACGATCGCGTCGTCGCGGGCGTCCTGCAGGGCGTAAATCGTGTCGTAGCCGATGGTCCAGAAAATAGCGGCGGCGTAAATCGCCGCGGCCGCCCACGACAGCGAGCCATAAGCCGCCGCCCAGCCCATGAGCCCTCCGTAAGCGAAGGCGAGGCCGAGCACGGCCTGCGGCCAGGACGTGACGCGTTTCATGAAGGGATAGATCGCGACGATCCCGAGCGAGGCGATCCCCAGAAAAACCGTGAACCAGTTGAAGGAGAACAGCACCGCCGCGCCCGCGAGCGCCTGCGCCACGAGAAAGATTTTCGCGGCGCGCGGCGTGACGCGGCCCGAGGGCAGGGGCCGACCGCGCGTGCGTTAGACGCCGGCGTCGATCTCACGATCGACGAGGTCGTTCCAGGTCGATCCAGCGCCGCGCATGGCGACGGCACCGACGAGAAACAACGCGAGATGAATCGGGTCCGGCGGCGCGGCGCGGCCAATGCCGGCGAGAGCCGCGGACCACCAGCACGGCAACAGAAGCAATTGCCAGCCGATGGGCCGGTCGATCCGCGCGAGCTGGATGAAGGGCCGCCAGGATGGCGGAGCCGCCGCGAGCAGGCCGCCGCGAACGGAATCCGGCAGCGCTTCGGGGACCGGCTGGCCGGCCTTTTCGCTCACAAGGGTCCGGACGGCAGCTTGACGGCGGGCGAGGGACCGCCGGGACCGCGGGCCTGCTGGCCGCCCTGCTGTTGCATGCGCTTCATTTGCGCCGCGGCCGCGCAGGCCTGACTGGCGATCTGCGGCGTGCGCGCGAATCCCGCCTTCATGTTTTCGATCACCTCGTCGGGTATCGCGCACCAGTCCTTGTTCTTGATCATCCAGTTCTTCATCTCGCCCTCGACGGCGGCGAGATTTCGGAACTTGGGACAGGCGACCGACGGGTCGAGGCGCTTCTTGCCGCCTTTCACCATCTGGTTGATCTGCTCGATCGCGACGTTGCGGCGCTGCTGATGCTTCATCATGTCCGCCTCACATCCGGTCGCGGCGGACGCGCCGGGGTCGGGCTGGGCCGCGGCCGGCGGAGCGGCCATCGGCGCCTGTGGAGCCATCATCGGGGCCGGCGACGTCTCGGGCGGCGCGACGGGCGACAGGCTCGGCGCGCCCATCATCGAGGGCATTTGCGCGAACGCCGGCGCCGTCGCGAAAAGCGACAGGGCGACGACCGCGAAAGCCGGGATCGCCGGCCGCGCGCGACGGACGGCGCCCGTCCGATGTGTCAAGATCATGCCCATGTTCCCGCCTCGAACCAGAATGAAGCCGTCATATCAACCGTTTCCGCGCCTCACAAGCGCGCCCCGGCCTTCCGGTTGCCGCCAAAAAGCGGCGACTTGAAGGCCGCGCGGTCCGGGCGCCCTCACGCCGGGGTGAATTTGGGCAGGCTCGCGCCGCCCGGCATGTCCTCGAACACCACCCTGACCTTCATCTCGCAGCGCATGTCCGTCGGGGCGACGCCGACGACGTTCGAGAGCAGGCGCGGACCCTCCTCGAGTTCGATCAGCGCGACGGCGTAGGGCACGTCCTGCTCGAACGCCGGGTGATAGACCCGGTCGAAGATCACGAAGCTGAACACCTTGCCGCGGCCGGAGACCTGGCTCCACTTGACGTTGGCCGACAGGCAATGCGGGCAGGTGCGCGAGGGCGGGAACCAGTGTTGCGAGCAATCCTCGCATTGCGGGAGCTCCAGCCTGTGCTGCTTCGCCGCTTCCCAGTAGGGCATGGATTCCGGCGCGGGGCGCGGCTCCGGCTTCGAGACTTCGGCCATCACGCCCTCCCCAGTATCAACGTCGAGTGACAAACCTGATTTCCGCCGTGGCCGGAGATCAGGGCGATTTCCGCGTCCTTGACCTGGCGGTTCGCGGGATATTTGCGCTGCAACTGGCGCACGCCCTCGACGATTTGCAGCACGCCTTCCGCGTGCGCCTCCGAGAGCTGGCCGCCGGACGTGTTGGTCGGCAGGGCGCCGTCGAGGCGCAGGGCGCCGGAGGCGACGAAATCGCCGCCCTCGCCCTTTTTGCAAAAGCCGTAATCCTCGAGTTGCGTCAGCACCATGTAGGTGAAGCAGTCGTAGATTTGCGCGGTGTCGACGTCCTTCGGGCCAAGGCCCGCCATTTTGTAGGCCGTTTCTCCCGCCTGTTTCGCGGCGGTGACGACCATGTTGTCGTCGGCGAACCAGCCGCGCAGGTTGTTGTGCGTTCCGAAGCCCTTGACGAGCACCGGCGGCATTTTCAGGTCGCGCGCCCGTTCGGCGCTGGTGACGATCATGGCGCCCGCCGCGTCGCTGCGCAGACTGCAATCGTAGAGGCCGAAGGGCCGCACGATGGAACGCTGCGCGTGGTATTCCTCCATGGTCAGCGGCTTCTTCATCTGCGCTTGCGGATTGCGCAGGGCGTGTTCGCGGAAGTCGACGGCTATGCGGCCGAAGTGCTCCTTCGTCGTGCCGTGGAGATGCATGTGGCGCGTGGCGCCGAAGGCGTGCATCGCCGGAGCGCCGTAATAGCCGTATTCCGGCCCGAACTCGCGCGGGCGCTGGCTCGCCGGGCGAGTCTCGTTGCGCACGCGCGCCTCTTCCGAGGCATGGGTGCGCGACCAGGCGTCGCGACCGTAGCCGCAGATCACCGTGGTCGCGAGACCGTGACGGATCGCCATCACCGCGAGCGCGACGGAGAGAATCTGGCTCGCGCCGCCATTCGTCACGGTGGTGGAAAAGCGCGCGTTGATCCCGAGTCTTTCGCCCACCATCTGGTGATGGGTGTAGATGTCGTCGGGGCCGCGGCACAGCACGCCGTCGATGGTTTTCGGATCGACGCCCGATTCCTCGATGGCGTTGCGCATCGCCTCGACGATCAGGTCGAGGCTGGAGACGCCGGGCACCCGGCCAAGGCGCGAATTGCCGACGCCGACGATGGCGCAGGTGTCGCGAAGATCGCGGGATGGTTCAATCATCGGGGCTCCGTTGTCGTCTCCCGCTCGCCGCGCGGGGCGAGACCTGGGCGTGAGTTTTCGGCGTGGGTTTTCCCGCCTCTCCCCGCGCGCGGGGAGCGGGATCGTCTTCTACCGCGCCAGCGCGCGCAACCTCTCCGCCACGTCAGGCGGCGCGGCGTAGACGCGGTCGAGCAGCGCGTTGATCGTCGCGCCATCGACGGGATCGATCTCGGCGCCCTCTTTCGCCGCCTCGGCGAGGAATTGCTTGTCCTTCATCGTCGAGTCGAAGGCCTCGCGCAGCATTTTCACGCGGTCGGCGGGAACGCCGGGGCCGAGCAGGAAGGGGCGGCCCATCACCTGTTCGGCGAAGGCGATTTCGAAAAGCTGTTTGTCCGCCGGCGTCTTCATGATTTCGAGGGCGGTCGGGACGTCGGCGAAGGCGGCGTCGCGCGCCATTCCCATTTGCAGGATCACGCGCGCGGTTCCGTCCTTCACCCAGGGCATCATGCGGTTGCGGAACTGCGCCGAGGAGCCGCCGGAAATGTGCGAATCCGTCTCGTGGCGCTCGACCGCCATGAGACATTCCTGCGAGCCGCCGTAGCCTTCGACCACGCGCAGGTTCGAACCGAACATGGCGTTGAGCATGCGCGCGTAGACGGAGCTTGGCGAGGAACGCGCCGTCGAGCTCACGGTGAGTTCGCGGCCCCTGATCTCCTCGACGCTCTTCACGCCGGTCTTCGTGTTGACGACGAAAAGTCCGATTTCCTGCTGCGGCGAACCGAGCCAGTGAAACTTGCGCGCGTCGAAGCGGATGCCGGCGTTGCCGAAATCGTAGAATCGCGCGAGACCATTGTTGCGGGAGACGCCGCCGATCACCGAACCGTCCTGCGCGGCGATGTTGTAGAGATGGTTCGACGCCAGCAGTCCCTCGGCGCCGGGCATGTTCTGCACCGTGATCTGCGGTTCGCCGGGGATATAGCGCGGCATGTGACGCGCCAGCAGGCGCGCGTATTGATCGTAGCCGCCGCCGGGCGAGGCCGCGGTGATGAGCGTCACCTTCCTGCCGCGATAGAAATCGGCGAGGGATTGCGCGGAGGCGCCGGTCGCGACGAGCGCCGCCGCGCCCGCGGTCGCGCGCAGGGCCTCGCGCCGGGTGACGGTTCGCCTGGTCATTCGAGTCTCCCGCGTCATGATTTCAGGTTCAGGGACGCGAGCACCTCGTCCGTGTGTTCGCCAAGTTCCGGCGAGGGGGAGTGAATTTCGAGCGGCGTGCCCGAGAGACGCAATCCGTTGCGCACGAGGCCGACGGAGCCGAGCGTGCGGTGAGGCACGTCGACGCGCATCTTCAGGTGCTTCACCTGCGGATCGTTGAACACGTCGTCGAAATTGTTGAGCGGCGCCGAGGGCACGTCCTCGGCGAGCAGAAGCGCGAGCCAGTGATCGCGCCCGTTCGTCGCGAAAACCTCCGCGAGGCCGGCGTGCAGCGCCGGGTAATTCTTGCCGCGCGTCTCCTTCGTCGCGAAGCGCGGATCCTTCAGATATTCCGGCTTGCCGACGACGCGCGTGAGCCCCTCCCAGAACTTGCTGGGCGAGGAGAGATGCACGACGAAGGGCTTTCCGTCGCGATCGACGAAGGCGTAAACCTGCGCGCGGTGCGTGCGGGTGGCGCGGCTCGGCGTCTTGCCATTCTCGAAATAATTCGCGGCGTTCTCGCCGCAGAAGGACAGCGTCGATTCCAGCAGGGACGTATCGACCCGCTGGCCCTTGCCGGTCTTGCCGCGCGAGACGAGCGCCGCGAGAACGCCATTGCAGGCGACCATGCCGCCCAGATGATCCGACAGCGAAATGCCCATGGGTTTCGGATCCTCGAGATCGGTGAGCAGGCTGAGAAGGCCGCTCATCGCCTGGCCCACGGTGTCGTAGCCCGGGCGCGCGGCGTAGGGCCCGTCCGTGCCGAAGCCGGTGATGGCGCAATAGATCAGGCCGGGATTTTCCGCGCCAAGAACCTCGTAGCCGAGACCGAGACGCTCCATCGTGCCGCTGCGAAAATTCTCGATGACGACGTCGGCGGTCTTGGCCAGCGCGCGCGCCGCCGCCTTGCCCTCCGCGCTCTTGAGATCGAGGGTAATGCTCTTCTTGTTGCGGTTCACGGACCCGAAGGTCGGGCTGTATTCGACGCGGCCCCAGCCGCGGAAGGGATCGCCCTTGCCCGGGGTCTCCACCTTGACGACATCGGCGCCGAGATCGGCGAGCAGCATTCCAGCGTAGGGACCGGAGACATAATTGGCGAATTCGACGACGCGGATTCCTTCGAGCGCTCCGGGCAACGACAATCTCCCTTTTGACACGTTTGCCCCGCTATTTTACGCCTCGCGACGCAAAGGCCAAGCACTGATTTGCGGATCGCGCTCCCGCGCGCGCGACGGCGACGGAGAGACGCATGCCGAGAGCCTCCCCGGACCGCGATCTTTCGCTCGTGGTGACAAAATACCCGGATCCGGCCTGGACCGCCATCGCGGCGGCGAGCGTCGGCGAGCCGTCGGGCGACGCGCGCGAGCCCGACGAGCACGTTCTCGTCAGCGAAGGCGGCGCGCCGCTGCTGCGGCTCGACGTTTTTTATCCCGAAGACGAATATCGCGTGCGCACGGAGGCGGACCTTTGGGGCGAATGGGTCGTCGTGGGCTTCGCTGCCCGCGTCGTTCTGTTTTGCCCGCGCGACGGGCGACGTCGCGAGATCGCCCTGTCCGACGTCCGGCCCCCGGATTCCCTGGACTATTTCTGCGCCATCGACAGTTGCGAACAGGCCTTGCTGGTCTGCTCGGGCAGGCGGGTGTTCCGGATCGGCGACGATGGCGAGGTCTTGTGGAAATCCGGCGAAGTGGGCCTCGACGGCGTCTTCGCGCGCGTGTCGTGCGAAGACGGCCGCGTTCACGGGCGCGGCGAATGGGATCCGCCGGGCGGATGGATCGACTTCACGCTCTCGCTGGCGACGGGCGAGCCCGTTTCAGTTGGGTCCGCGACATGATTTCTGCGCGCGCTCAAGGCGCGCAGGTCACCGGCCACAGCGCGCCGCGCGTCGCGGCGGCGATGTCGGCGGCGCCGTGGAGCTTCGCGGCGGCGGTTTGCGTAGCGACGCCGCTGGCGGTCAGGAACGCCGCGAGCGCCGGCGCGTCGACGAGCGGCCAGGCGGTTTGCGGCACGATACCCGCGACGCGCGCCGGCGGCTTGCCCGCGCCCACGACCGCCACGAGCGAGCCGTCGCGATCAAAGACCGCGCCGCCCGCCGCCTGCTCCTGCAACGGCGCGAGCACGCGCGACCCCTTGCCGGCGGCGAGGGGCGCGAGGATTTCGCCCGAAGCGGCCATCGCGTCGGCGGCGGGCGCGGCGCCC
>CAISEY010000443.1 GCA_903884435.1 uncultured Hyphomicrobiales bacterium
CCGGTTGAGGTATGGGTTTTGGCTCTGGTTTGGTTACAACTTCCTTACGCTCAATTTCCTTCAGCGTATTTAACCGCTTCTTATTCAGGAATTCAAAAATATCACCTGGATGTTCTTTGACTTTTTTATCGCGGAATTCGAAAATCTTTCCAACCAATCCATCACAAGCTAAAAACTCGCAAACTGAAGAAAATCCTATTGGAAATAAAGACTCCACGACTTGGATATGCCCATTCGCTTCCTCTTCATTCAAAAATCCACGCCAACTAAAACCAATATCGGTCTCCTCAATGCCGACAAAGAGCTCCCCGCCTTCCGAATTTGCGAATGCCGACAATGTTTTGGAAAGCTTGGCGGGAGCAATCTCAATGGCTTTCATGTCACAAAACTGGCCCTCGTGACGACCCAAAATCTTATCGGCTTGCGCGACCGAAATAACGCTGGTTGTCACTGCCATTGATACTGCTCCCGCACATTGAAGGTCATTCTATCACAAAATTCGCCTCCGTCAGTAATGTTTAGACGTCGTGAATTCGGCTTCTGCGATATTGGCGATTGAAGTGCCGAAAAATCAGACGCTCCGACACAGAATTGAGTGCCTAAAAGACAACGAATTGGAGGCCCTTTGGCGGCGCAGCGCGCGCCCAATATCGGAGGCGCGCCGCAGATGAATGGCCCCGCCTATTTCATGCGGTCTTTTATCTTGTCGAGGCCGGCCTGGGCGCAGGCCGTGTCCTTGTCGCCGCCGGGCGCGCCGCCGACGCCGATGGCTCCGATGGCGACGCCATTGACCTTGATGGAAATCGCGCCGCCGGCGACGACGACGTTGGGCAATTTGGTCTGCAACACCGACATCTGGCCGTTTTTCAGGTTCTTTTCGAGAGTCAGCGTGTCCTCGCGATAGGTCACGGCGGTGTAGGCCTTGAGAAACGAACTATCCATCGTGTGAATGCCCGCGCCGTCGCCGCGCAGGGCGCCCTGGCGCACGCCGTCCATGTCGAGCACCACCGCGCTGACCTTGTAGCCGCTGGCCGCGCAGGCGGCGACCGCGGCCCCGAGCGCCTCGTTGACGAGGGCGGCGGAGAGGCGCTGCTCCGTGAGCAGCCCCTGGGCGGAAGCGGGAGCCGCGAGGCCGAGCGCGAGGGTGGCGGCGGCGAAAGTCGAATTTCGAATGACCATGGGTGTCCTCCTTGCCGGATCTTTGACCGGAGCGCGACCAGTGTGGACCGGCGGCGACGCGGCGCAAAGTCAAAAACGCCGGACGTCTCAGCGCGGCGGAATGGAATAGGTGCCGGTCGCGTGGGCCACGGGATCGTCGAGGCCCGGCGCGTGCAGGAACACCTCGCCCACCGCGAGCCGCTTGCCCAGCTTGAGCAACTTGCAATCGCAAACGAGATCCCCCGGCGGCGGCTTCGACAAAAAGTTGATGTTGAGATTGGTCGTCACCGCGAGGGCGACGGGGCCGATCTGCGCGAGAATCGCGGCGTAAAGCGTCACGTCGGCGAGGGCGAACATGGCGGGACCGGAAATCGTGCCGCCGGGCCGCAGGTCGCGCTCGTGCGCCAGCAGCCGCATCCGCGCAGTCATCGGGCCAACCGCCTCCAGCGCGAAACGCTTGCCGAGCGCGATTTGCGGAAACTCGCGCAGCAAAAACGCCTCGCATTCGGCTAAATTCATGCGGGGAAGGGTTTCGGCGGGCATGACGGCTCCGGTGGTGGCGCGACGCGCGGTTGAACCACAGGCCCGGCCCGCGGGCAAACGCGGGGGCCTCGTCTCGCCGCGAACCGCGCCGGATTTGCGCCGGCACGCGTCCGGCGTCACACTCGCGCTCACGCGACGCGCCCCGGATCCCCCGCATGAAAACACCGCAAGCCAATCTCCTCGAAGCGACCATCGCCGCCACCGGCGTGCTCACCCTGCGCATGAACCGGCCCGCCGCGCGCAACGCGCTGTCTCTCGACATGATCGGCGCCTTCGAGCGGGCGCTCGGCAAGATCGCCGGGGACGCCGCCGTGCGCTGCGTGGTGCTCGCCGGCGAGGGGCCGGCGTTCTGCGCCGGGCACGATTTGCGCGAACTCACGGCGGCGCGCGCCGCGCCCGACGAAGGCCGCGCCTTTTTCGAGGAGACCATGCTGCGCTGCGCCGGGGTGATGCAGGCGCTCGTCGCCCTGCCCTGCCCGGTGATCGCGGCGGTCGAAGGCGTCGCGACGGCGGCGGGCGCGCAGCTCGTCGCCAGTTGCGATCTCGCCGTCGCCGGGGAGGCGGCCCGGTTCTGCACGCCTGGCGTCGACATCGGCCTGTTTTGCTCGACGCCCGCGGTGGCGCTGTCGCGCGACGTTTCCCGCAAGCACGCGATGGAAATGCTGCTGACGGGAGCAATGATCTCCGCCGCCGAGGCCTTCCGCGTCGGCCTCGTCAACAGGGTCGCCGCCGCCGGCATGGCGCTCGACGCCGCCAGGGCGCTGGCGGAGCAAATCGCGTCGAAGCCCGCGGCGACGGTGCGCGCGGGCAAGAAGGCCTTCAACGCGCAGGCGGGCCAGGACCTCGCTTCCGCCTACGCCATCGCGGGGCGCGCCATGGTGGAGAACCTGCTCTCGGCGGAGGCGCGCGAGGGCATCGGCGCCTTCATCGACAAGCGCAAGCCGAAATGGCAAGAGGGGTGAAAGTCACGAAGCCGGCGCGACGAGCCCCATGAACCACGATTCCTATCCGGACGAACTCATCCGCTCGATCCTCAAGAGCACGAAGACGATCGCGATGGTCGGCGCCTCGGGGAACGACAACCGCCCCTCGTATTTCGTGCTGAAATATCTGCTCGGCCGCGGCTATCGCGTGTTTCCGGTCAATCCCGGCCTCGCCGGCAAGGACATTCTGGGCGCGCGGGTCTTCGCCAGCCTCGCGGAAATTCCCGAGCCGGTCGACATGGTGGAAATCTTTCGCAATTCGCGGGCCGCCGACGGCATCGTCGACGAGGCGCTGGCGCTCGATCCCTTGCCGAAGGTGATCTGGATGCAGCTCACCGTGCGCAACGACGCGGCCGCCGCGCGGGCGGAAGCGAAGGGGATCACGGTCATCATGAACCGCTGCCCGAAGATCGAATACGGCCGCCTCTCCGGCGAAATCGGCTGGACTGGCGTCAACTCGCGGATTCTCTCGTCGAAAAAGCCAGCGATGCTGCGCGGCTTCCAGAAGTTCACGATCGACCGGCGATAGCGGCCCCGCGCATCGGGGCCAGCGCCTCGCCCGCGATGGCCTCGATGTTGTCGATGGTGGGAATCATCTTGCACGGAACGAGATCGAGGCCGGCTTTCGTCGCCGGCCGCGGGCCGCGGGCGATCGTCAATCAAGGCCCGTGACCGCGGATCAGTGGGTCTTGCCGCCCGAGCGCGCCGCGATCCACGCCGCGGCGAAAGCGGGCGCGACCGTGTAGACGCCGTCGTTGTCGGCGTACCAGCCGCCCGCCGCGAGCGAGGGAACCGGACGCGGGCCATGAACCGAAGCCGTGACGTGCGCCAGCGCCGAAGCGAGCGCGTTGGGCCTGATCTTGTGCTTGTCGAGGATCGTGTCCGCGTCGAGGCCGCCCACGACGTCGTCGATGAATTCGATGTATTCCTCGCGGCCGATGTCGTCGCATCGCCGGATGGCCTTGGCAATGCACGCGTTCCAGTCGATATCGGTCATGGCGGCCTCCTGAGAATGTCACACGATAGCACCCGCCCCCGCGCCGGGCGAATGGAATCCGCGGCGGTTGCAATCGGCGCGCGCCGGCTCCAGACTCGCGGCGACATGGACGCGCCGGGAGGCGCCGGAGACCGTCATGATTTCGTTTGGCCGCGCGGCCCTCGCCGCTTTTCTAGCCCTGACCGCGGCGCCCGCCCGCGCGCAGGACGCCGTCGCTTCGTTCTACAAGGGCCGGCAGGTGACAGTCGTCATCCCCTCCTCGGCGGGCGGCGGATACGATCTTTACGGGCGGCTGGTGGCGCGGCACATCGGCAGGCATTTGCCGGGCGCGCCCAACGTGGTCGCCTCCAACATGGCGGGCGCCGCCGGCGTCGTCGCCGCGCAATATATCTACGCCGCCGGGGCGAAGGACGGGACGGCGCTGGGCCTCGTCTATCCCAACGCGATCATGGAGCCGCTGACGGGCGACCGCGGCAACGTGCGCTACGACTCGCGCCGCTTCAACTTCATCGGCAGCGCCAACGCGGAAGTCTTCATCTGCTATGTCGCGACGAAATCGCCGGTGAAGGGTTTCGCGGACGTGTTCGAGCGCGAGGTCATTCTCGGCGCGAGCGGCGCCGGCGCGCCGTCGAGCGAATACACGGCCATGTACAACAATCTGCTCGGCGCGAAGATCAAGGTCGTCGCCGGCTATCCCGGCATCACCGAAATTGGCCTCGCCATCGAGAAGGGGGAAATTCACGGCACCTGCGGCTCGAGCTGGGCGACGATGACGACGGGCCGGCCGCACTGGCTCGCGGACAATATCATGCGCGTCATCGCACAGGAAAACCTCAAGCCGCATCCGGACATCGAGAAACTCGGCGCGCCGCTGACGCTGACATTCGCGAAAACGCCGGAGCAGCGGCGGGTGATGGAATTCGTTTACGCGCAGGCGGATTTCGGACGGCCCTTCCTGATGGCGCCGGAGACGCCGAAGGATCGCGTCGAGGCCATGCGCAAGGCCTTCTCCGACATGCTCGCGGACAGGGAATTCCTCGACGACGCGGCCAGGCAAAAGATGGAAATCGTCAACCCAATGGATGGCGCGACCTTGCAAACGACCATCGACCGGCTGATGGCGACGCCGCCGGACGTGGTGGAACGCGTGAAGAAGGCGACGGGCGGCGGAAAATAGCCGCCCGCCCCGGTTTCAGCCGCTGGCGCGCAAACGGTCGGCCTGATCGGCGACTTCCTCGCAGATTTCCGCGTATTCGAGGAGCTCCCGCTTCAACGTTGGATCGACGGCGGCGGCGGCCTGCTGGCGGAATCGGGCCGTCTCCTCACGCATGTAATCGGAATAATGCATGTCCGGTCTCCCGCTTTGCCCTGGCCGCGCGCGAGCGAGGATTCTCGATGGCGCGCGATCTCGTTCGCAAAGGCCGGGCGGCTGTCGAGGAACAGGCCCGGCGAGCGTCTCGGTCGATCAGGATTTCGTCATGGGCGGAGTCATGAAACATCACCCCCGTGCAAGCGTTTCGAAACGCCGATGCGCGAACCATCGCCGGCGCATTGTCATGTTGCGTCGCACAATATTAACGATTTGTCAAGTTCGTCCGGGAAAGCGCGGGCGGCGCTCGCACGATCCGCGCACGGGCGTTATCATTCCGATACCGGAGGAGGCCGCATGTCCAGACTGAATGAAATCGCCGCCCGTTGCGCGGAAAAACTCATCGCCCGCGGGGAAACCATCGCCATCGCGGAATCCTCCGCCGGCGGGCTGATTTCCGCCGCCCTGCTGGCCGTGCCCGGCGCCTCGGCCTATTTTCTCGGTGGCGGCGTCATCTACACACAGACGGCGCGCGAGGCGCTGCTCGCGATCACCGCGTCGGACATGGCGAACATGCGCGCATCGAGCGAGCCCTACGCGCGTCTGCTCGCGGACCGCGTCCGCGAAAAGTTCCGGGCCTCGTGGGGCCTCTCCGAAACGGGCGCCGCCGGCCCGACCGGCAACCGCTACGGCGACTCGCCGGGCCATGTGTGTTTTGGCGTCAGCGGGCCGAAGGCCATCGCGCGCACGCTGGAAACCGGCTCGCCCGACCGCGCCGCCAACATGGAGGCCTTCGCGGCGGCGACGCTGTCGCTGCTGGAGGAGGCCCTGGGGTGAGAAGCGGGGCGAGCCATGCTATCCAGCGCCCATCCAGATTCGCGGAGCTCCCATGACCGACACGCCCGACGCCCTGCCCGACCGCCTTTCGACCGACCCGCGCAGCCCTTTTTACAACGCCGAGATTCTCGCGCGCGACGTGGGCGTGCGGTTCAAGGGGATCGACCGCAACAATGTCGAGGAATATTGCGTCAGCGAGGGCTGGGTGCGCATGACCGCCGGCGCCGCGAAGGACCGCCACGGCAATCCCATGACCATGAAGTTTTCAGGCGTCGTGGAGCCCTATTTCCGGTCCCCCCGGGCCTGAGGCGAATGTTCAGCAGCAGGGGCAGCCGAAAATCTCTTCCTGCACCAGCGCGTCCTTCATCCACCACGGCGGCAGGTCGTCCTCGAAGACCTGCTCGACAGGCTTGAAGACCTTGTAGTGACGCCGCCGCCCGTCCTCGCCCCAGAAGGCGAGGATCGTTTCCAGCGGCGGGCAGCCGGGAACCTGGCAGGCGAGTTCGGTGACGAGAATCGTCTCGGCCTCCGTCAGGCGGAAATGTTCGCGCACGAGATCCTTGACGCGCCGCAGCGCCTCCCGGTGCGCCGGGCTCTTTTTAGCGAAGGGATTGGCGACTTCCATGGCGCGGCTGAATAGCACGGGCCGCCATAAATTGCGCGCGGGCTTTCGCGGTGCTAGCAAGGCCCATCATCCCCCCAGGAGGAATCCCCCGTGGTCGAAAAAGTCCTTGCCGCCGTCAGAACCGGTCCCGGCAAAACCGAAATTCTCGAATATCCCATGCCCGAGATCGCCGACGACGCGGCGCTCATGAAAATGGAAGTCGCGGGCATCTGCGGCACCGACGTGAAACTCTACGAGCATCCGCCGACGACCGATCCCGTGATCATGGGCCACGAAAACATCGGCTACATCGCCAAGGCCGGCCGGGAATTCACGAAGCGCAAGGGCTTCAAGGAAGGCGACCTCGTCTTCGTCGAGCATTACGTGATGTGCGGCAAGTGCGAACATTGCCACGCCGGCCAGTATCGCCATTGCGAAAACACCAACTGGCGCACGAATCCGGAGGCCATCCGCTACGGCTACACCTCCGCCAAACGCCCCCCGCATCTCTACGGCGGCTTCGCGCAATACGTGTATCTTCCCTGGAACTCGGTGATTCACCACGTGCCGAAGGGCGTGACCCCGGAACTCGCCGGGCTCGTGACGCCGATGGCGAACGGCATCGAATGGTCGCTGTTCGAAGGCGGCGTGAAATACAATTCCACCGTGCTCATTCAGGGCCCGGGCCAGCAGGGCCTGTCGCAGACGGTCATTTGCAAGCAGGCCGGCGCGAAGAACATCATCATCACCGGCACGTCCAAGGACGGCGCGCGCCTCGAGGTGGCGAAGAAGCTCGGCGCCGATCACACCATCAACGTGCAGACGGAAAACCCGCTCGAAAAGATCATGGAATACACCGGCGGCCTCGGCGTCGACGTGGTGCTCGACTGCACGGCCGGCGCGGGCACGGCGCCCGTCCTGCTGGGAATCGAGGCGCTCAAGGCGAAGGGCGGCCACATCGTCGTGCAGGGCGAAATGCCGGATTTCCCCAACTTCCCCATCGGCAAGTTCACGACGAAATACATCACGATGCATTCCGCCCGCGGCCATTCGTATCTCGCGTGCGAACTGGCGCTGCAACAGCTCGCGTCGAAGCGTTTCCCGCTGGAACTCGTGACGACGCACAAATTCGGGCTGAACGAGGTCGACAAGGCCATCAAGTCGGTCGGCGCCAAGGAAGGCGGCGTCAAGGACGTGATCCACGCCTCGCTGATGCCCTGGCTGTAATCGCCGGACAGACGGGGCGGCGAGCCTAGCCGCCGCCCTCTTTCTCGACCACCCAGCGCATGAAGGCGGGATCGTCGAACACGACTTCGGCCGACTCGATGGCCTCCGGCGGAAATTCCCCCGAGGCGATGGCCATGGCGACGAAGGCGTTGCAATTGCGCCCGCCAGCGAAGACCATGACGCGGCGCGGTCGCGGCTCCTTCGTGGCGTAGAGCCGCTTGCGGCCATAAATCCCCGAGATTTTCACCGGATCGCCCTTCGCAAGCGGGACGAAATCGCGCGTCAGGAGATCGACGTCGCCGACGCGGTCGATCTCGTCGTCATCGGCGACGCCATTGTTGCAATCGCAGAAGCCCGCCTTGACGCGCGCGTAAAGCCCGACCTCGATCCCGCAATCCGCGGCGGCGCAGCGAAACGCCCGGCCGGCGGGCCAGGCGTCGCGCAAAAAGGGCCAGGCGGTTTCACGCCACGCCGACGCCGGCGGCACCTCGCCCGCGAGGGCTGGCGCGGCCGCGGCCAGGAGAAGCAGGGCCGCGAGGACCAGTTCTTTCACCGAACGCATCGTGACCCCTCCCCGGCGGGACGCGGCGCTCGCGTTACGCGTAGGCCTTCATCACATGGCGGCCGATCACCGTGCGCATGACTTCGCTCGCGCCTTCCGTGATCCGGTAGGAGCGCTGCTGGCGCCACATGCGCTCGATTGGCAGATCGGTCGTCAGACCGATGCCGCCGTGAATCTGCATGCAGCGATCGATGGCGCGGAACGCCATTTCATCGGCGAAATACTTGCAGTGATAGGCCTCGGTGCGCGCCTCGTGGCCCTCGTCGATCATCGAGGCGGCGCGGCGCACGAGCAGCGTCGCGACATCGAGATCCATCCAGATGTCGGTGAGCTGCCACTGGATGCCCTGCCGGTCGGCGAGCGGGCGGCCGAAGGTCGAGCGCTGGTGCGCGTATTGCACGCCCATTTCCAGCGACCGCTCGGCGACGCCGAGTGCCCGCGAGCCGTGCTTGACGCGCCCGGCGCCGAGCCATTTCTGCGCGAGGCCGAAGCCCTTGCCTTCCTCGCCGACGAGCTGGCTCACGGGCACGCGCACGTTGTCGAGCACGATCTCCCAGGGCCGGTCGCCCATCATGGTCTCGTATTGCGTCGTCAGCTTCACGCCGGGCGTGTCCATGTCGACGATGAAGCAGGAAATGCCGCCGCGCGAGCCCTTGGCCCGGTCGGTCGCCGCCATGAGCTGCATGAAGTCGGACTTGCCGGCGCCGGTGATGAAACGCTTGATGCCGTTGATGACGTAATGGTCGCCGTCGCGCACCGCGGTCGTGCGCATGCCGCCGGGATCGGAGCCGGCGTCCGGCTCGGTCTGGGCGAAGCAACCACGCTTTTCACCGCGCAAGGTCGGCATGAGATATTTCTCGCGCATCTCGCCCTTGAGCTGGAAGAGAATGTGGCGAATGACGGGGCCGGTGATGCCATCCTCGCGCGAGGGCAACGCGATGGTGCGTCCGAGCTCCTGCCATACGATGGATTTCGCCAGCAGCGAGAGGCCGGGGCCACCATGCTCCTCGGGAACGTCCATCATCCACAGGCCGAGCTTTTTCATGCCGTCCTGGAATTTCGCGCGCCATTCCGGCTTGAGTTCCTGCCCGTCGAGCGTCTCGCGCTCGTGCGGAATCATCTCGTTATTGACGTAGCGGCGCAAATTGTCGCGCAGCATCCCCAACTCTTCCGGCAACACAAAACTCATGGACATCGTGGCGTCTCCCTGTTCACAGAATTCCTGGCGTGATCACTCGGCCGCGACGCGCGGCAATTCGAAGCCGCGATAGTCGCGCTCGCCGAGCGTCTTGATCGCCGGCAGCACTTCCTTCGCGAAGAGGCGGATGTTCTTTTCCGACAGGTTCGCCGGCATCGAGCCGAACATCAGCATGCACATGAATTCGCTGAAGCCCATGCGGTTGTGCATGGCGGCGATCTTCTTGCGCACCGTGTCGGGCGAGCCGCAGACGATGATGTCGCGCTCGATCAGTTGCTCGATGGTGACGTTGCCGCGGTTGCCCTTCTTGGCCGCGAGCACGGCCTGGAGCGATTCCGGCGACATGTAGCCCGGCGGGAAGAACATCAGTTCCGAGGCCTTGGGCAGCAGCACGTTGAACATCATTTCGATGTGCGGACGCGCCTCGTCGATGGCCTGTTTGTCGGTGTCCGCGACATAGAGCGGCGCGCACCAGCCGATCTTGTCCGAACTCGCCTCGTAGCCGTATTTGCGCAAGGCGGTCTCGCGATACATATCGAGAAAGCGCGCGACGGTCTCGGCGGGGCTGTAGGTCTGCACGTAAACGAACTTGCGGTCGGGATGCGCCGCCCATTCGATGGTTTCGCGGCTGCCCTGCGAGGGACACCAGATCGGCGGATGCGGGTCCTGAAAGGGCCGCGGCCACAAGTTCACGTATTCGAGGTGAAAATGCTTGCCCTCGAAGGAAAACGGACCGGGCCGGGTCCACGCCTGCACGACGAGATCGGCGGCCTCCTTGTGGCGCTCCAGCGAATGAACGGGGTTCGTGCCGAAGGAAAAATATTCCGAACCGACGCCGCGCACGAAACCGGTGATGAGACGCCCGCCGGTGATCACGTCGATCATCGCGTGCTCCTCCGCGAGAGTCAGCGGGTTCTCGCGCAGGCAGAAGGCGTTGCCGAGAATGGCGATGCGCCCCTTCGTGCGCCGCGCCAGCGCCGAGGCCGTGACGACGGGCGAGGGCATAAGACCGTAGGCGGTCTGGTGATGCTCGTTGATGCAGACGCCGTCGAAGCCGAGTTCGTCCGCGAGTTCGAGCTCGTCGAGATAGCGGTTGTAGAGACGATGGCCGACCTTCGGGTCGAAATAAGTGTTGGGCAACACGACCCAGGCGCTGGAATATTTTTCCTTCGCGCCGGCGTCGAGCTCGGCGTAGGGCATCAGATGGAAGCTCATGACTTTCATGGCGGGTCTCCCTGTGTGGCGCGCTCAGCCGGCCGCCGGATCGAGCACGATCTTGCCCATGCCCTGGTCGCCTTCCATCAGGCGATGGGCATCGACGGCTTTCGACAGCGGCAGGACATGGGCGATGCGGACCTTGATCTTGCCATCCGCCGCCGCCTGGAAGCAGCGCGGCAGATCGGCGGGATCGCTGCCGGGCATTCCCTTGATGGTGATGCGATTGTCGTAGAGGTGGAAGAAGTCGATGGAGACGTTCGGCCCGCCGTGCGCGCCCGCCGTCACGAGGCGCCCGTCGCCGCCGATGGCGTGGAAGGCCCGGGGCAGGACCTGGGGATTGGCGATGTTGTCGTAGAGCACGTCGACGCCCTTTCCGCCGGTGATTTTCATCACTTCCGCGAGCAGATCCTGCGTCGAATAATCAATCGCGTGGTCGGCGCCGCATTCGAGGCCGACATCGGCGCGGGCGCGCGAGCCGGCGGTGGCGATCACCTTCGCGCCCACGACGTTTTTCGCGATCTGGATGCCGACGGTGCCCAGATTGCCGCTGGCGCCCATGATCAGCACCCATTCGCCCGCCTTCAGCTTCGCCACGTTGCAGAGCAGGTTCCACGCGGTCGGGCAGTGGCGCATGACCACGGCGGCCTCGTGGAAGTCGAGATTTTTCGGCAGCGGCACGGTTTTGAAGGCGGGCACGCAGACGAGTTCGGCGAAACCGCCGGGGCGGCGGATGCCCATCATCCCCTGCGGGCCGGAATAGCCCTTGCCGTCTTCGGCGCAGACATCGAGCGGCATGGTCCCGGCGGAGGCGACGTGATCGCCGACCCTGTATTTCGTCACGCCCTCGCCGACCGCGTCGACGATTCCGGCGCAATCGACGCCGGGGATCAGCGGCAGCACGGGCTTGCGATGCGCCTGCGTGCCCGCGCGCACCGCGACATCGAGCACGCGGTTGACCGTGGCCGCGTGCACGCGGATTCGCACCTCGCCAAAGCGCGGAACCGGGTCCGGCACGGTCTCGTATTGCATCACTTCCGGCGGACCGAACTGGTGGACGACGATGGCTTTCATGTTTGTTTCACGCGCCTTTCGCGCCGATCATCGCGAGCGCCGAGCGCCCGAGCATGGAATGGGGATTGCCGAGGGTTTCGGCGATTTCGAAATGGTTGAGGCCGACGCCGACCTGGAGCTTCACGGACTTGCCGGCCCTTTTCACCGCGGCGGCGAATTCCTCGTTCTGTCGCTGGAACTCGGGCGATTCCTGGTCTCCATAGCTGACGACGACGGGGCAGTTCAGCAGGTCGATGTGGCGGATCGAGGAGAGTTGATCGACCATGTCGTCCGTGAAATTCACGTATTTGCTGCGCGCGGACAGCCGCACCGGCGCGAGTTCGTACATGCCGCTCGTGACCATGCCGCCCTTGATGATGGACATGGGCGCGCCATGGCGCTTCGGCCAGTCGGTCGTCAGGATGTTGCCGGCGAGATGGGCGCCCGAGGAATGGCCGTAAACGTAGATTCGCTCCGGGTCCGCGCCGAAGCTAGCGGCGTTGCGGTAAATCCAGACCACGGCGCGGCGCACCTGGTCGATCATCGGCAGGAGGTCGCCGCCGGTCTCGATGACGTTGTTGAAATCGAGGGCGATGTAATTGCAGCCGGCGTCCACGAACATTTCCGCCGGCCCATGGCAGCGCGACGACGAGCCGGAGCGCCAGGCGCCGCCATGCACGTAGACGAACACAGGCGCGCCGGGAACGCGCGCCCGGAAAAGGTCCAGCTTTTCGATCTCCGCCGGTCCATACGCGAGACGCTCCGGGCCGCCGAGGCGCGCGGACACATCGGCGCTGTGGGCGTCGGATCGCCTGTGGACCAGCTCCATGTTGGGCGCCCAGTTGGCCTGGTCGTAGCAGCGGTCGAGCTCCGCCTGGTCGTAGTCGAGAAAAACGCGCGGACCCTTCTCGCGCGCGGCGCCTGCTGTCGTCATGTGGCCTCCCGTGGACGCCGCAGCTTTGCATTGGCGGGACGCCTGGCGCAAGAGCGGGCGGAGGCGCGCGACAAAGCCGGATTCCCCGAATTGACACCCCCCGCCCCGCGCTCCTATTCATCCCCGCAACTCCCACTCAATCGAGGTCCGCGATGAGCGCCAACGGTTCATACGTCATCGACGACAAGGAAAAGGGCATTTTCCTTCTCGATCGCGCCGTTCACGTCTCCGGCGAGATCCTGCGCGACGAGATGGAGAAAATCTTCTCGAAGTGCTGGATCTACGTCGGCCATTCCTCCGAACTGAAGAAGAACGGCGATTTCGTCACCCGCAAGGTGGCGGGGCGCCCGATCATTTTCGCCCGCGACCAGAAGGGCGAGATCGGCTGTCACTTCAACACCTGCCGCCACCGCGGCGCGACCGTGTGCCTCGAGCGGACCGGAAACGCCCGCCGTTTCATGTGCGTCTATCACGGCTGGATTTACAACAACGACGGCTCGATGGCGCGCGTTCCCGGCGACGACGCCTACACGCCCGCCTTCGACCAGACGAGCCTCGGCCTCAAGAAGCCCGCGAAATTCGACAATTACCGCGACTTCTGGTTCATGAACCTCGATCCGGGCGCGGTTTCGCTGCGCGACTATCTCGGCAGGACCACCGACTACATCGACCTCGTCGTCGACCAGTCGCCCTCCGGCAAGATGGAAATCCTGCCGGGCACGCAGGAATACGACGTCGCCGCCAACTGGAAGCTGATGGTCGAGAACAGCGTCGATGACTACCACCTGCCCTCGACCCATTCGACCTGGCTCAACTTCATGAAAAATTCCGGCGTCAAGGTGGAGCCGCCGAAGGAGGCGGGCCTCGTTCTGCCGACCAAGGGTTACGCGATCGATCTCGGCAATGGCCATTTCACGACCGACAACGTGAACTTCCGCGGCCGGCCCGTGGCGAAATGGATCCCGCTCTATGGCGACGAAGCGAAGCCGGAGATGGACGCGATCCGCGCCGAACTCGTCGAGCGGCTCGGGCCGGAGCGCGCGACGCGCGTCGCCGACACGAACCGCAACCTCGTGATCTTCCCCAATCTCGTCATCAACGACGGCTCGTCGGTCACCGTGCGCACCTTCTTCCCCGACGGCGTCGACAAGATGCACGTCACCGCCTGGGCGCTCGGACCGGTGGAAGAAAGCGAGAGCGCGCGCGCCCGCCGGCTCGACGCGTTCCTGACCTTCTACGGCCCCGGCGGCTTCGCCACGCCCGACGACGTGGAAGCGCTCGAAATGGTGCAGAAGGGCCTCGCCAACTGGCAGGACGACCGCTGGTCGGAAATGTCGCGCGGCATGGGCCACGAGGATGGCGAACAGCTCAACAGCGATGAATTCCACCTGCGGCTGTTCTGGCGCAAATGGAACAAACTGATGACGGGAGAAGCAGCATGAGCGCCCCCGTGACCCGCGCCGAGGTCGAGGATTTCCTCTACCAGGAAGCCGAGTTGCTCGACAACTGGCGGTTGAACGAGTGGGAGAAGCTGCTCACCGACGACGCCTGTTATTACATTCCGCCGAACGACGATCTGGCGGGCAGCCACCGCACGACGCTGTTCATCGTCGCCGACGACCGCGAGCGGATTCGCCAGCGGATCATCCGCGTGCTCGATCCCAACTGCCACGCGGAATCGCCGAAGTCGCATCTCTCGCGCATCATCGGCAACGTGCGCATCGTCGGCGTCGACGGGGATTTCGTCACCGTCACCGGCAATTTCGTCGCGCATCGCTATCGTCGCTACGAGCGCACGGGCGAATATGTCGGCAATTTCCGCTACATCCTGAAACGCCACGAAGGCTCGTTCCTGATCAGGGAGCGCCGCATGTTCCTCAAGTCGCACGAACTGGGATCGCTGGGATCGGTGAGCTTCATTTTGTGAGGACGCGGGCATGGCGAGATTGAAACTCAAACTCGCCTGCTGGGACTACGACCGCACGCGGCCGCTCATCGACGGGCGCGTGAGGCCGGAGGGACTCGACCTCGACATCGAAGTGCTCCGGCCGCGGCAGATGTTTCCCCGCATGCTGGAACACCGGGAATTCGACGCGAGCGAACTGTCGCTCGCCTCGCACGCGAGCCTGCTGGGCCGAGGCGATTCGCCATTCACCGCGATCCCCGTGATGCTGTCGAAAATCTTCCGGCATTCCTGCATCTACACGCGCGCCGGCTCCCGCATCGAAAGGCCAGAAGACCTGCGCGGCAAGCGAGTCGGCACGACGCAATTCAGCGCCACGGCCTCGATCTTCATGAAGGGAATGTTGCAGCACGAATACGGCGTGCACCAGCGCGACATCGATTGGTTCATCGGCGGCCTCGACAAGCCGACGGAAACGCCGCTGATCCCGCTGAACCTGCCGCCGGACATTCGCATCCACTTCCTGCCGGCGGGCGAGACGCTGGAAAAAATGTTCGCGGAGGACCGGCTCGACGCGCTGATTTCCATCCTCATTCCGCCGAGCTTTCTGGCGGGGTCGCCGCGGATGCGCCGGCTGTTCCCCGACTACAAGCAGGCGGAAAAGGATTATTACCGGCGCACCGGAATTTTTCCGATCATGCACACGCTTGCGCTGCGGCGCGACGTTCACGACGCGCATCCCTGGGCGGCGGCTTCGCTTTACGAAGCGTTCAGGAAAGCCCGCGCGCTCGCCTTCGACGAACTCTACGACACCGACGCGCTGCGGCTCGGCCTGCCCTGGCTGCTCGACCACATCGAGGAAACGCGGGCGGTTTTCGGCGAGGACTGGTGGTCCTACGGCGTGGAGGCCAACCGCCCGACGCTGACCGCCGTCGGGCAATATGTGTTCGAACAGGGCATTTCCCCGCGCGTCGTCACGCCCGACGAAATGTTCGTTCCGGGGCTCGACTGAATGTCCGTCTCGCGCCGCGCGGTTTCGAGGTCGCTCGCGGCCGCGTCGCTGTTGGCCGCCAGCGGAGCCCTGGCCGCCGCTTCGCTTGTTTCCACGCAGGACTCACGGTTTCGGGACTTCCTCGAATCGCTTCGGGAGCCGGCGCGGACGCTCGGGGTTGAACGGGCGACCTTCGAGGCCGCCATCGACGGCCTTAAACTCGACACGTCGCTCGCCCGTTCGGGCGATGGCCAGGCCGAGTTCGAGCGCACCATCAAGGCTTATCTCGACGACGCGGCGTCTCCCGCGCGCGTCTCGCGCGGGCGCGAGGCGCTGCGAAAACACCAGGCGGACCTCGCGCGCGCCGAAAGCGATCATGGCGTGCCCGGCGAGATTATTCTCGCGATCTGGGGCATGGAGACGGATTTCGGTCGCGCCGCCGGCGACAGGGACGTGTTGCGCTCGCTCGCGAGCCTCGCCTTCCTTCGACCGGACGGCCAGCGTTTCGCCGACGAGGTCGTCGCCGCCATGGTCATGCTAGGGCGCGGCGTGCCGCGCGCGCGGCTGAAAGGCTCCTGGGCCGGCGCCATGGGCCATCCGCAATTCCTGCCAACCGCCTATCTGAAATACGCGGTGTCTCCGGGCGGCGCGCGCAATCCGGACATCTGGACCTCGATTCCGGATTCACTGGCGTCCATCGGCAATTTCATCGGCAAGGAAGGCTGGAAACCGGGTCTCGCCTGGGGCTGCGAAGTCGTCGTGCCCGCGGCTTTCGACTGGCTTTCCCTCAAGGGAACCGCGGCGGCGCTCGCGGCGAAGGGCGTGAAGGCGGCGGACGGCCGCCCGTTGCCCGCGGCGACGGACGCAACCCTGTATTTCCCCGCCGGCGCGGGCGGGCCGGCGTTTCTGCTCACCGAAAACTACTGGATCGTCAAACA
This sequence comes from uncultured Hyphomicrobiales bacterium, assembly GCA_903884435.1. GTDB lineage: Bacteria > Pseudomonadota > Alphaproteobacteria > Rhizobiales > Beijerinckiaceae > Terripilifer. The sequence continues at coordinate 16,453 of CAISEY010000443.1, forward strand.
ATACAACAATTCGGATTCCTACGCGATGTCGGTCGCCCGACTCGGCGACGGGATCGCGGGGCGCGGCGGCTTGCGCGCGGCGTGGCCCGCGGATTTCCGGCTGCTCGAACGCGCGGACCGCGTCAGGCTGCAAAGGCTGCTGACCGACCGGGGCTTTTACAACGACAGGATCGACGGACGTTTCGGCCCGGCCTCGCGCGACGCGATTCACGCGTTTCAGGTAAGCGCCGGTCTGTTTCCGGCGGACGGGTTCGCCTCGGCGCGCGTGCTGGAGGCGCTCGCCGCGCGGCGCTGAAACCGCGCTATCCCTTGATCCCGTAATAGATCGTCAGGCAGCGCTCGAAGAGGCGCGAGGGAAAAAATGGCTTGAGCGCCGTCAGGAAGCGTTGCGCCATCGGCCCCGTCGTGTAGCGCACCGCCGGCTTCGACGTTTCGATCAGGCGCGCGACGCGGCGCGCGACGACCGCGGGCGCGGCGCCGTGCGTTTCCTCTTTCTCGAACAGCGCGACGACCTTCTCGAAATTGTCGCGATAAACGGACCCCGCTCCCGAGGCCGCGACGCGAATGCGGTTCGCGACGACGCTTGTCGCGATGTCGCCCGGCTCGAGCAGCACCACCTCGACGCCGAAGCCGGCGACCTCCGGCCGCATCGATTCCGTCAGGCCCTCGAGCGCGAACTTGCTGGCGCTGTAGAGGCCCTGGAACGGCAGGCCGAGCAGGCCGGCGAGCGAACTGACGTTGACGATGAGCCCGGTTTTCCGCAGGCGCATCGAGGGCAGCACGGCCTTGCTCACGCGCATCACGCCAAAGAAATTCGTCTCGAACTGGGCTTTCGCCTCCTCCATCGACGTGTCCTCGACGGAGCCGGCGAAGACGAGGCCGGCGTTGTTGACGACGACATCAACGCGCCCCTGCTCCGCGAGGATTTGGGCGACGCCGCGCGCGACGGCCTCGTCGCTCGTCACGTCGAGCGCGAGCGTTTTCCAAGCGGCGGGGCCGGGATTGCGGCTCGCGCCATAAACAATATTGCCCTGCTCGTGCAGCAATCGCGCGCAGGCCTCGCCGATGCCCGCCGAGGCGCCGGTGACGAGAATGACTTTCTGTCCGCTCACGAGCCCGCGCTCCTGTTCACAATGTCCGCGCGTAGACGCGATAGGTCTTGGCGGGCTTGCCCGCGACCAGTTCGGCGATGGCGCGCATGGGGCGGTTGGTTTCGAGAATCCAGGAAAACTCCACCCATTCGAAAGGATATTTGCGGCCTTCCGCGATGAATTCATTGACGAGCATGGCGAGCGCGCCGGCGCCCATGGTGCCGCCGCGCGCGCCGCCGCGCAGGCCGAGCAGGACCACCCGCGCCGAGGTTATTTTCTGGCGCCAGAGATTCCAGACAAGCCGCGCCCAGTTCAGCGGAAACAGCTTGCCGCCGTAATCCTTGATGATGGCGTTGTAGTCCGGCAGCACGACCATGACGCCGACAGGCTGGCCGTCGAGATAGACGAAACGGACGAAATTTCCGCTGAAGAAATAGCGCAATTCGCCGACGACCATCTCCATCTCGTCGGCGCTGATCGGCACGAAGCCCCAGTTGTCCTTCCAGGCGTCGTTGAAGATTTCAACGACGAGTTCGAGCTCGGGGCGGAACTTCTTCATGTCGAAGGGGCGCAGGGTCACGCGCCCCGAGGTTTGCGCGAGATCGGCGAGCCGCGCGAGCTTCGGAGCGGCGGCGGCGGGGTTCATGCGATAGGCGTACAGATCCATTTCCTTCGCGAGCCCGGCGCCTTCCAGCAACGCGGCCATCCAGGGGCGCGACTGGGTCATGAAGACAGCCGGCGGGCTTTCGAACCCGTCGATCTGCAACCCGGACTCCTCGTTGATGCTCAGGTTCATCGGACCCAGCATTTTCAGGCAGCCACGCTCCTTCAACCAGGCCGCCGCCGCGGCAACGAGCGCGTTCGCCGCCTCCTGGTCGTCGATGCAATCGAAGAAGCCGAAATGGCCCGCGCCGTCCTTGTGCCGCTCCTGGTGCAGACGGTTCACCTGCGCGCTGACGCGTCCGACGGGCGCGCCATTCCGGTACGCGATGAAGAACGCGGCCTCGCCAAATTCAAAAAACGGATTCTTGCCGGGCGTCAGCCGGCGTCGCTCCATCAGGAACAGCGGCGGCACCCAGGTCGGATCGCCCCGAAAGGTGAGTTCGGGGACGCGCATGAAGGCGTCGATCAACGCGGGGGTTTCCGCCTTGATGATTTCGACGCCAGGCGTCGCTCCCTGGCCCCGGGTCATGCTTGTTCTCCAGCGACGCCGGGCCGCCCGACGGCCAGGGTGACATTGAGGCCGCCGAAGGCGAAGGCGTTCGACAGGGCGGCGCGCATCGCGTGCGGGCGCGGCGCGTTCGGCACCACGTCGAGCGGACAGTCGGGATCGGCTTCGGTGAAATTCAGCGTCGGCGGCGCGATCTGCCGTTGCAGCGCCTCGACGGTGACGAGCAATTCCAGCGCGCCCGAGGCGCCCATCGCGTGACCGAGACAGGACTTGCTCGACGAAACCGGCAGGGTCTCGCCGCGGTCGCCGAACAGCTGGCGGATGGCGGCGGCTTCCATCCTGTCATTCGCGACGGTCGCCGTGCCCTGGGCGTTGACATAGCCGATCTCCGCCGGCGCGAGGCCCGCGTCCGCGATGGCGCCCGCCATGGCGCGGGCCATGCCGCCGCTTTCCGGCGCGATCAGTTCGGTCGCGCTGCTGGTCATGGCGGCGCCGAGCAACTCGCCAAGGACACGCGCTCCGCGGGCGCGCGCCCGCCCCGCCCGCTCGAGCACGACGACGCCCGCGCCTTCGCCCAGGCTCATGCCGCGCCGGTCCTTCGAAAAAGGCCGGCAAGGAACCGGGGACATGACGCGCAGGGATTCCCAGGCGCGCAGATAGCCCGCCGCGAAACAGGCGTCGGCGCCGCCCGCGACCATCACGTCGGCCTGGCCGGAGCGCAGCATCATCAGCGCCAGCATGATCGCGTGGGAGGCGGAGGCGCAGGCGCTCGTCACGGCAAAGACCGGCCCGCGCGCGCCGATTTCGAGCGCGATGCGGCAGGCAGGCGCGTTGCCCATGGTCATGGGGATCGTCAGCGGCTGCGGCTTCTTGCCTTCGCCGATGCGGGCCCAGCCCTTTTCGAGAATGTCATGGCCAGCGTTGGCGGTGCCGATAATGACGCCGATCCGTTCGGGCGGCGTGTCGTCGCCCGCGAGGCCCGCCTCGCTCCAGGCCTGACGCGCCGCGACGGTGGCGAACTGGCTGAACCGGTCGAGCCCGCCCGCCGTCCGCGCGTCGAGGTGGGCCAGCGGGTCGAACCCGCGCACCGGGGCGCCGATCTGGAAGTTAAGTCCCTCGGGGGCAAGCTCGCCCAGCGGCCCGATGCAGGTCGTGGCGGACAGAACCGATCGTCCGAAGTCCGCGATGTCGAGCCCGGCGGCGGAGACGACGCCGCGGCCTGTTATTTCGGCGTGGCGCCCGCTCATTCAGGACGCCTTGCCCCGCGAGCCAACGCCGGTCAGCATTGCTTCGACAAAATCACCGATTTTCTCGTATTTCGCGTCCAGAGGCAGTTCGACGTGCGTATTGAACTCTTCCTCGACCTTGAACAAAACCTGAATAATGTCGATCGAGTCGATCTTGACGCCTTCAATGGATGTGTCGAGATCGAAAAAGACCGATTTGTCCTGCACTTGCGAGCGCATGATGTCGAGAATTCTGGCGCGGGCCGCCTCGTGGTCACTGGTCAAGACACAGCCCTCGCGCTCAAATCCGGAGACGTCGCGGCGCGCGACGCTCATGGCGCGCTTATATAGCCCGCGCTCGCGGCGAGGCAACCGACGGGCCGGAGGAACACGGGAACCGGGCGGGCGCCTTATTTCCGCGCTGGAAATTAGCGACAAGCCAGGATAGCAACGCTTCCCATGACCGCCGGCGCTCCGGCCTCGACCGGCGACAGGGCCAGACGAGCCAACCAGGTAACGAGACTGATTTTGGCCAGCGACCGCAATAATCCCGAGACCTACGCCCAGCGCTGGCTGGAACTGGTCAATTACGATCTCGTCAAGGATCACAACCCCTACTACGTTCCATTTGACGCGGCGGTTCAGGATTTTGCGTCACGCGGCCAGAAACTCGTCAGTTTCTCGCATTACGACTATCTGGGTCTGGCCGGACACAAGGACATCACCTCCGCCGCCTGCGAGGCGATCATGACCTCGGGCACCGGCGTCGGCGCCTCGCGCATGGTCGGCGGCGAGCGCGCCGCGCACCGGGAGTTCGAGCGCGATCTCGCCGACTTCCTCCGCGTCGACGATCTCGTCTCGCTCGTCAGCGGCTATGGAACCAACGTGTCGCTGCTCGGGCACATGCTGGGCAAGCGCGATCTGATCGTCTCCGACGAATTGTCGCACAACAGCATTCTGGCGGGCACGAAACTGTCCCGCGCGCTCGCCCTCTCCTTCGAGCACAACGATCTCGACTCGCTCGAATACATCCTGAAGACGCGACGGTCCGAATTCACCCGCGCCCTCATCGTCATCGAGGGCATGTACAGCATGGACGGGGACATTCCCGACCTCGAGCGCGTCTTCGCCATTCGCGACAAGTACAACGCCTGGCTGATGATCGACGAGGCCCATTCGATCGGCGTGCTCGGCGCGACCGGGCGCGGCGTCAGCGAGCACTTCAACGTCGATCCGAACCGGATCGACTTCATCATCGGAACCCTGTCGAAGACCTTCGTCAGCTGCGGCGGATTCATCGGCACGCGCAAGCTCGTCGCGGAATGGCTGCGCTACACCCTGCCCGGCTTCATTTACAGCGTCGGCCTCGCGCCGCCGATCGTCGCCTCGGCGCACGCCGCGTTGCGCGTGTTCAGGAACGAACCGCAGCGCGTCGCGAAAATGCGGCGGAACTCCCTGTATTTTCTCGAGCGCGCGCGCGAGGCCGGCCTCGAGGTCGGCGACGCGATCGGAGCCGGCGTCGTGCCGGTGATTTTCGATTCCGTCGAAGAGACCATGCGCATGTCGCATCATCTGATGGCGGGCGGCTTCTACGTGCCGCCGATCGTCCATGTCGGCGTGCCCAAGGACAAGCCGCGGCTGCGCTTTTTCATTTCGGAAAAGCACACGTTCGAGGACATGGACCGCGTGATCGCGACCATGCTGGCCTTCACCGCGGAGGGCGCCGGGGCGGCGCCCGTGGCGCAGACAGCCAGCCCCTGACCGCGCCCCCGTGGCCGGGACGCTCGCGCGGCGCCCTGGCCCATGTTAAGGGGTGACGCCCGCGCGCCGCCCGAACCATTCCAGCCAACAAGGGTTTCAACGATGCCGACCGCCGCCGAGGTTTCCGAACTGCAGATTTACAGCGGCTATGAAGTGAAGGACGTCGAGGCGTTGCGCGCCTTCGCGACGGAAAAAGTCGTGAAGAACGCGGACCATTACCTCGACGGGTTCGGCGTCAAGACGCTCTATGAATGCGTGCCGTTCTTTCCACCGGCGTCCCTCAACGTCCAGCGGGTGGCGCTGCCGGTGCCCGACGACGGCTATCACGCCGAGGCGATCGAATACATCGCCGTGACGGACAACGTGAGGCGTCACGCGAAAGACCGCTATTGCGCGGTCGAGCTCGGCGCCGGCTGGGGTCCGTGGATCGGACTCGCCGGCGTCCTCGCCAAAAAGCGGAAGGTGAAGGACATCGTTCTCGTGGGCGTCGAGGCCTCGCCGGAGCGTTACGCCCTGATGGGCAAGCACATGGTCGCGAACGATCTGCGTCCCGCCGGCGTCACGACGGAGGACGCCACGCAAACCGTGAATTTTGGCGTGTTTTCCTCGAAGGGCACGATCCGCACGCGACTTTTCAACGGCGCGATCTGGACGAGCGACGGAGTCGTGTATTTTCCGGAGACGGAAAAGACGGACATGGGCGCAGCGGCGAGCGAGACGGGCGCGGACTATCGCGGCCCCGAAATTCCGCAGCGCGCCGTGCCCAGCCGCACGTTGCCAACGCTGCTCGGCGACCTCGGGCCCGTGGATCTCATTCACATCGACATTCAGGGCTCGGAGGCCGACCTTCTGGCCCACGACATCGACTGGGTGACGAAAAACGTCCGCGCGCTGCTGATCGGCACGCACACGCGCTCCATCGAGGGCCGCCTGATCGACCTGCTGTTCGCGCATGGCTGGGAACTCCACCGGGAGAAGCCCTGCCGCGTGGCGTGGACCCATCCCGCGCCCATCCAGGTCAGGACCACCCACGACGGAAGCCAGTACTGGCTGAACCCGGCGCTGGCCTGATCGAAGCGGACAGGCGCGCCACGCCATCCGGGCGCGGCGCGCGGCGTCCAGGATCGAGAGCATGAAATTCTGCGTCGACTACGACACCGGCAATGAAATTTCCGGCTGGGTCACGGGCGACAATCCCGGCGAGAGTCCGACGCTCGAGGTCTTCGTGCCGGGGCGGGAGACCGTCGAGATCGCGTGCAACGCGCGCCGCCAGGATCTGGTCGATCTCGGCTGGTCGACGAACAGTCTCGTTGGCTTCCGCATCACCGAGGCTCTGCTCGACAACCTCGAGAACGAACCCGAACTCGAAATCCGGGACAAGACCACGGGCGTCACGATCTTCAAGCGGCGCGAGGCCGGAAGCTTCGTGCATCGCCGGGTCGCCATCCTCGAAAACCGGGAAATTCCGCGGCGCGAGTTTTTCGCGACCGCGGGCGAATGCTTCAACCTCGTCTACGACCTCAACGAAGTGCGGTCTTTCGACACGCTCGAATGGATCATCCGCTATCCGCACGCGAAATCGCTGCTGCTGAGCGGACGCACGCAATTCTCGCGGCACGCCGCCGCGATGCGGGAGGCCGATTTCGTCTTCACGGCCCTGCTGCGGAGTCCCTTCGAGGAACTCGCGGAACGCCTCGCCTTTCTGAAGGTCATGGCGCGCTCGGGCGGGGACGCCGACGCCAGCCACGTCGAGGAAGGTTTCCAGCTCCTGAGCGTCTTCGCCGGATCGCTCGATTTCGAGGATCCGCGCGCGATGTCGCGGGCGTTCCGGCGGATGCCGCTCGAGGTGAAGGATTTGCTGCGCGATCCGCTGACGCGGATGATGTCCTGCGGCGTCAACGAGCGGCCCACCCGCAATCACGTGTCGCTCGCGCTGGAGGCGCTCGCCACGATGGACATTGTCGGCACAACGGCGAAATTCCCCGAATTCGCCGCGATGCTCGCGGATTCCCTCGGTGTCAACGTCTTCGGAAATTTCGTTCCGCCGACGTGGAAGATCGTCTCCGACCTGACGGACACGCTGTCCCGGATCGGACCCGTCCGCGACCTGCTCGAAAACGATCTCGCGCTGTACTCCTACATCGAGGAAGCCGTCGAGACGGGCCTCGGATAGGTCAGGGCGCCGGCGCGGGCGCGCGCGATCCGACGAAGACCGGACCGATCACGCTGTCCGAATCGTGCTGGATTCGCACTTCGAGACCCGCCCTCGTCATGCATTCGGAAATGAAATCCGCCGACCAGCCGCTTTCGAACCAGCCAAACTTGCGGATGCAATAGACCGAGATCGGATCGAGCCTCACGCCCCAGTGCGGCCACCAGAAGGTGTTGACGGGCTCGCCGACGAAGGCGAGGCAGCCGCCGGGCGCGAGGCGGGGCGCGAGACGGGAAATGACCTCCCACGGCTTCACCGCGTGATGAAGGCATTCGTAAAACACGATCAGATCGAACTCGCCGGACACATTGACGTCGTCGAAGGCGCTCTGGAAGGCCTGGACGTCGTAGCCGAGCCGTTTGTTGCGCTCCATCACCAGTTCGACGAAGGAGGCGTTGATGTCGATCGCCGTCACCTTGCAGCCGAGCATTCCGAAAAACTCGGTCGTGAGACCCCAGCCGCAGCCCATGTCGAGAACGCGCGCCGACGCCGGCGGGCGGGCGAAGCGGAGCATTTTGGAAAGGCGGGCGAAATGCAACGCCATGTAGGTCGCGTCGTTCGAGGCGTAAGGATTGGCGCTGGCGACGTGATGGGCCAGATTGAATTCCTAATGTTCGTTGATCTTCTGATCGAGACCGCGGCCGGAAATTTCCTTGTAAAGCCTGATCTGCTGGTCGCAGTAGGCCTCCGAGAACGGATCGAGCGTCACGTCGACCGCGAAGGTCGGTTTGTACCAGTTGGTTTTCCACTGCGGCGCCGCGTCGAGAAAGGGCACGCCGCCCCTGGCGTCGACAAGCGCGACGAATTCATCGAGCGAGGACTCGCCGAACCTGGTTTCGAGCGGACCATCGGGCGCGGGCGCCGGCGCCTTGCCGCCGCCGACGAGGCCCTGCAGGAAAGACGCCCCGCGTTGCAAACCTTCGATCACGCCCATTCAACAACCTTTCGATCCCGGCGGCGCGGGGCCCTCCGGATTTCGGCGCAAACTGCTCTGATTTGTCCGCGCTGACAAGGCCGCGGAGCGGGGCGTTTTCAGGCCTTTTTGTCCGGCTCCGACGTGTCTCCGGCGTCGATCAACGGAAGCATCCGCGAGACGAGCTGCTCGACGCTGTCGCGCCAGCTCTGCCAGTGCAGCGGCGTGTGAATGGTTCGCGAGGCCGGATCGTGTCCCGCGACGTAGCGGTGCAGCGCCTGCGTCAGATTGTCTGGAGAGTCGAGCGAGAAGAAGGTCGCGCGGCCCTCGGCGACCTCGCGGAAGACGGGAATGTCGCTGCACAGAACCGGCAAGCCGCGCTGGAACGATTCCACCAGCGGCAGGCCGAAGCCCTCGACGATGGATGAAAAAACCAGCGCGGAGGCGTTCTTGTAGGCGTAATCGAGATCGACGTCCGAGGCGTCGCGGACGAGGAACAGCGAGCGGCCGAGTTCCGGGTGGCGCGCGATCTCCTCCAGCAGAGCCTCGGTCCGCCAGGCGTAGGCGCCGATGACGACCAGCGCCGCCTTGCCGCCTTCCTTCCAGAATTTATCGAAGGCCCGGAAGGTGAACTCGACGTTCTTGCGCGGCTCGATGGTGCCGACCGAAATGAAAACGTGGCGTTCGGGCGCGAAAATCGCCTTGAAATCGTCGCGGGCGGTGGCGTCCGGCGGCATGAAGTCGAGTTCCGCGCCGAGATGGAAATAGCCCATCGGCAGGTCTTTCGGGTTGTTCGCGGCGATGTCCGGCCGGGCCAGCCAGGCCCTGACCGAGTCCATCGTGAATTTGGAAATGCCCATCACCGCGTCGACGTGCCGGAAATACTGGCCGGCCCAAACGCCGAACCCGTCGATCAACTCCTGAACGACCGTCCCGGGATGAGTGATCGGAATGAGATCGTAGGAGAGGCCGACGACCTTGCCGCCGCGGCGGCGGAAATCCTCTATCGCGGCCCAGGGCGCGCCGTTCCACGTCGCGTCGGGCAACAGGAGAATGCTGCCGGCGTGGGAGGGATATTCGTCGAGACGCGCGCCTGGATCGGGCGTGTCGTGGGTCGCGGCGCCGGCCGCGTGGCCCTTTTTGTCCTGAAGCACGCGCGCGTCGCCGACGTGGATGAACCGGTTGTTTTCGAGAATGACGGGAATCGCCTCGAACCCGTGCGCGCCGGCGACTTCGGGCGCGAAGCGCACGATGTTGCGCACGACGCGCTGGATGCCGGTGTTCAGATCGCTGTGATATGTGTGCGTGCACTCGATGAAGAGGCGCGGCCCGGCGCGCCAGGGCTCCAGCGCGCGCGGGCCGAGGCCGCGCGACACGAGACGGGGAACCATCGCGGGGCCCATCACATCGAGCGCCTGGTCGACGAGTTGCGCGGCGCTTTCCTTCCAGGTCAGCCAGGGCGTCGGCGTTCTGAGCGTGCGGTCTCGCGGCCCGTGCGCCCGCTCGAAGGCGAGCAGCCGCGCGGACAGATCGCCCGTGTCGGCGAGATTGAAATAGGTCACGCGGTCGGAGCCTATTTCGCGGAACACGGGAATGTCGCTGCACATGACCGGCAGCCCGCGCTGCATCGCCTCGACGATCGGCAGACCAAACCCTTCCTCGCGCGAGGCCATGACCAGAACGGAAGCGTTGCGATAGGCGAAGTCCACCTCGTCGTCGAGGCAATCGCGGAACAGGAAGAGCTGCGCGCCCTTGCGCGGGTGGTTTTCAATCTCGGCGAGCAGGTCGTCGGAATGCCAGGCGTCGCGTCCGATCAGCAGCAGAACGCCGGTTCCGCCGGCGGCGAGATATTCGTTGAAGGCGGCGAGAACATAGGCGTGGCCCTTGCGCGGCTCGACGCTGCCAACCATCAGAAACACGTGCCTGTCCGGCGGAAAGGCCGCGGCGAAATTCGGGCGCGGCGCGACGGAAGCGTCGGCGAGATCGAGTTCCGATCCGAGGTGAAACCACGAAATCGGCCCGTGGCCGTCGATCACGGCATTTTCGAATTTCTCCCGCGCGTAGGCGGCGACCGCGTCCGCCGTCGCCTTCGAGATTCCGAGCACGTGATCGGACAGCCGCAAATTTTCCTTGAGCCAGTCCTCGAACGTGTCGACGGTCGCCTTGACCACGGTGCTGGCGAGGCTGAGCGGAATGAGATCGTAAATGACGGAGGCGACGCGCCCGCCGCGTTGTTTGAAACGGCGCGTCGCTGGCCAGAGCGCGATGGGCCAGGACGAATCAACCAGCAGGAGAACGTCGCCCGCGTGGGTGGCGAGGGCGTCGATCGACTGGCCCTCGACGAATTCGCGATAGCCAAGTTCGCGCCGCAGCCGGGCGTTTTCATCGGCGGAGATCTCGGCGCCTCCGGTTTTCTGCTTGTCGGCAAGCACCCGGGCCAGATCGGCGTGGACGTACTCGCCGCGTCGCCAGGCGACGGGGATGGCGTCGTATCCGTGCGCCGCCGCCGCCGCTGGCGCCCAGCGCACGATGTTGCGCACGACGCGCTGGATGCCCGAATTGGTGTCGCTGAATTCCGTGTGCGTGCATTCGATGAACAGAATCGGACGGCGCGGCGGACCCGCGTCGCGCGGCGCGGCGCCGCCCCGGAATTTGGCCAGAACGGTTTTCACGATATTGAAAAACAGCGAATTCATCCGCGACGCTCTCGGCCCCGATGGTCGTGATGTTCACGACGCCCCCTCGAAAGGCGCCGCAATGTACTTTTTCCCGGGCTTTTGACAACCCGACGACAAGAGGCGCGTAAACGCGCGACTGGCGGCGGAAACTGGCTAAAATGAATACTTCCGCAGCTTCTCCTCGTCGATCGCGGCGCCGAATCCCGGCGCGTCGTTCGGCGCGAGCGTCCCGTCGCGAAACTGGAAGTCG
>CAISEY010000444.1 GCA_903884435.1 uncultured Hyphomicrobiales bacterium
CATCGAGATTGCTCCGGCGCGCCGAATAGCTGACCGGGAAAAATCCGCCGTCGCAGGTGCGAACGCAGACCGCCTGCGAGCCGCCGCGGGGGCGGTCGTCGAAATCCTCGCTTTCGCGAAGCGGTTGATCGTCCTCGATCGGAACCTGAACGCGGTCGTCGCCGCGGCCGAACAGGGCGTCGAAGAGGCCGCGCGAGGGAGGCCCGCCCCGGCAGTTGGCGTCGTAGCGCGTCTGCAAGTCCCGGCGCTGCCCCTCCCCGCTCGCGGCCTGGGCCTGCGCCTGGAGGTTGCCGACATTGGCGCGCATTTGCTGAATGTGCGCCTGAATGCCGGCGCACTGGGGCGGCGGCGAATTGCCGAAGAAAAGGAATTGCCGGTTCTCGCAGCCGATGGAGCGCGCGTAGGCGACGGTGCGATCGACCTCCGCCTGCTGCTTGTTCGCCGCGGCGGCGAAGCGAGCGGCCTGTGCGCTGGAGCCCGGCCGGGCGGATGCGAGGCGGGATTGCAGGGAGGCGCAATCGACGCCCTGCGCGTCCGCGCCGGAGTTCGCGGCGGCGAGAGCCATGAACACCGCGAAAAGAGCGCGCGCGCGGAACGGTCCGCGCCCGGTTAGCGGGGTCTTTTCTGTCCCGGTCCGCATCAATTCATCGCCTCGTGGCCGTCCGCCGCCCGGTCGATCCGCGACGAACATCCACTCAAATCGTTAACTCTGAATGTCTCTGGATATCCTGGCCGAAACAAGGCGACAAGCACGGGCGTGGCGAGACGGTCTTTCGCCAGACGCGCTTTGGCCCCATATGAAGGCCGCCGCCCGCCCGCGGCGCCCGGAGACTCCGATGTTTCGCAAACGACTCGCCGCATTCGTCCTGCTGCCCTTGCTGGCCGGCGCGGCCATCGCCGCCGATGGCGAACCCGACCTGATTTTCCGCAAGTCGACGGTGTTCAAGCTGCTGACGCCCAACGACAAACTGGCGACCTACGCCATCGACGACCCGGAGGTCGAGGGCGTCGCCTGCCATTACACCGTGCCGGAAAAGGGCGGACTCGCCGGGGCGTTCGGCGTCGCCGAGGAGGTTTCGGACATTTCGCTCGCCTGCCGGCAATATGGCCCGATCAAGTTCCGGTCGAAATTCGCCCAGGGCGACGTCGTCTTCCGCGAGCGCCGCTCCCTCGTCTTCAAGAAGATGCAGATCGTGCGCGGCTGCGATCCGAAGCGCAACGTGCTGGTTTACATGGTCTACACGGACAAGCTCGTCGAGGGATCGCCGAAGAACTCCACCTCGACCGTGCCGGTCATGCCCTGGGGCGCGGCCAGCGAGCCGCCGCGCTGCGGCGACTGGCTGAAGGGCTGACGCGCGCCGGTCACGCGAAGCTCATCGTCGCTCCGGCGACCGCGGACAGCGCGGCGTTGTGGAAGGTGATCGTCTCGCCCTGGTCGGCGAAGAGCACGTCGGCCCCCGACTGTGTCATGTGGCTCGCGGCGGCCGCCGCGTTCGCGTAGCCGAAGTTCTGGAAATTCAGAATGTCCCAGGCCTCGAACCCGTAGACCTGATCGCTGCCCGGCGCGTTCCTGTCGAACTGGTAAGTGTCCGCGCCGCGGCCGCCGGCGAGAATGTCGTCGCCCGCGCCGCCGTTGAGCGTGTCCGCCCAGGCGGTCATCGTCGTCTGCATGAAGGTCTTCAGCGCGGCGGCCGAACTCGCCTGGAACTCGCCGCTCTCGGAAAACCCGTCGACGACGGCTTCGCGCTTGCCGCCGCCGTTGACGTAGGACAGCCAGCTCGCGAAGCCAGCGGCGTCCGGCGCGCGCTTCAGAACATTGTTGTAGAGCAGCGTCACGAACTGGTTGTTGTTCAGGGATCCATAGGTCGACTGGAATTCCGGCGAACCGATGAAGCTGTTTGTCAGCGTCGAAAGCGATTGCCCCGACTTCATCTGGTTGGCCCAGAACTCGAACCCCGCGGCGTCGGGAGCGCGGTTGAACGTCGAGCCGTAGAGGCGAAACACCTGCGCGAGGCTCACGTCGTCGATGGTATTGAGGGCGAATCCCCGCGCCGCGACGTCCGTGCCGGCCTGGTATTCCTGACTTTCCGAGAAGCCGGTGACGACGCTGGCGCGCGACGCGCCGCCGGCGAGCGCGGCGACCCACGACGCGAGGCCCGCCGCGTCAGGCGCGCGATGCAGCACGTTGTTGTAGAGAAGCGTGGCGAATTGCGTGTTGTTCAGCGATCCGTAGGCCGCCTTGAACTCGGTCGAATTGACGAAGCCGGCGGCGATCGAAGCGAGAGAGGCGCCGCCCGCGAGCATGTTCGCCCAGGCGGCGAGCCCGGCGGCGTCCGGCGCGCGGTTGAGAGCCGCGCCGTAGAGACGGTAAATCTGTTTCTGCCCGGCGGTGAGGAGCGGATCGTCGCCGCCCAGCAGCGTGTCGTTCCCCGCGTCGCCGTATACGAAATCGGCGCCGGGCGAGCCGACGACGAAATCATCGCCGCCCAGCGCGTGCCAGGTTCCGCCCGCGAAAGGCACAGTCGCCGTGTCCGACCCTTCCGTGAACGTGATGACCGAGACCGCGGCGGCGTTCGAAACGTTGTTCGTCTCGCTGGTTTCGGCCGTGATTCTGTTGTCGTAGTCGGCGACGACGATGATGTTGCAGGCGCCGGTCGTCGACAGCGTCAGGTCGAAGGTGTCCGTCACGGTGACGCCGGCGCCAAGGACGCCGATGGCGCGCGTGCCGATCAGCGTGTCCGACGCGTCGAACACGCCATCCGCCGATTTGTAGATCCCCACCGTCGTGGGCGCCGCGGACAGCGAGCCAACATTGGAGAGCGAATAGGCGACGGTGACGGAGCCTCCCTGATAGACCGAGCTCTTGTCGAGGCTCAGGGCGCTCGCCTTGAGATCGATGCCGGCGCGATTGTATCCGATCGCGTCAAGGAACTTGAGATCGCTCTCGGTGACGCCGTTGACGACGCCCGGAGAGCTGAACGCGTTCCAGGCGTCCGCGCCTCCCGCGCCGCTCCAGTCGCCGTAATCGCCGCCGGAGGTCGTGTTGAAGCGCGCGAGCACGGTCGCGCCGCCGTCGATGGAAAAATAGCCGGGCGTCGTTCCGGAAAAATCACGGACGCCGGCTGCGGAATAATGAAAAAGGTCCGACACGTCGTAGCTGTTCGTGGTCGAGCCGATGGTCCCGCCCACGAGCAGGTTCTTGCCCATCACTTCGGCGATTTCGTGCGCGACGATGCCGTAGAAATCGTATTGTCCCGCTGTTATGCCATTGCTCCGGTCGTAGTCGAAGGCGGCCGTGCTGCTAAATCCCACGTAGCCGGTGGCGACCGTGGAGTCCGGCAACAGGCCAAGCGCCTTCGCCTGGACGTCCGTCGCCCAGAACTGGTTGGTCCCCGTGACCGGATCGAGCGCCGGGAGGCTGGCGAGCGCCGCGACGTCGTCCCCCGACCGCGCGTCGGTCGCCAGCGCCGTTTTCAATTGCGCGTAGGAGAACTGGTAGAGCGTGTAGGAGCTGTTGCCGAGCCCTCCGACGGCGCCGCCGCCGACCGTGCCGTAGCCAACGTGCAGGTTGAACGTGATGTTGTCGGTGAACGCGCTGTCGAAAAACGACACGACGCTGGCGACGACGCTGGTGAAGCCGGCGGGGAGCAGGTTCGTCGCCTGATCATAGGAAACAACGATGTTCAAGTGCCGTTCTCCCGATTCGCGCGACCACGCCGGCCGCGCGCGGATTTCGTCTCGCGTGGCGCCCGCGCTCAGGCGAACGTCATCGTCGCCCCGGTCACGGTGGCGAGCGCCGTGTTGTGGAAGGTGATCGTCTCCCCCTGATCGGCGAAAACGACGTTGGCGCCCGACTGGGTCATGTGGCTCGCCGCAGCGGAGGAATTGGCGTAGCCAAAGTTCTGGAAGTTCAGAATGTCCCAGCTCTCGAAGCCGTAGATCTGGTCGCTGCCCACCGCGTTCCTGTCGAACTGGAAAGTGTCCGCGCCGCGGCCGCCGACGAGAACGTCGTCCCCCGCGCCACCGTTGAGCGTGTCGGCCCAGGCGCTCATCGTCGTCTGCATGAAGGTTTTCAGGGCGTCCGCGGTGTTCGTCTGGAATTCCGAACTTTCAGAGAAGCCGTTGACGACGCTTTCCCGCGACGTTCCGCCGGAGAGCAGATTGTTCCAGCCGTTGAATCCGGCCGCGTCCGGCGCGCGCTTCAGCACGTTGTTGTAAAGCAGCGTGATGAACTGCGAATTGCTCAGCGAACCGTAGGTCGTCTGGAACTCGGATGAGCCAACGAAGCCCGAGGTGGCGCTGGCGATCGTCGAACCCTTCTCGAGGATGTTCGTCCAGCCCTCGAAGCCGGCGGCGTCGGGGGTGCGGTTCAAGGTCGCCGCGTACACGCGGAAGACCTGGCCGAACACGGTTCCGAACTCCGCCGTCGACGCGAAGCCGCGCGTCTCCATCTCGGTGTTGGCCTTGTATTCGGCGCTTTCGGAGAAACCATCGACAACGGTGGAGCGGGACGAGCCGCCATTGAGGAGCGAGAGCCATCCGGAAAGGCCGCCCGCGTCCGGCGCGCGACCCAGAACGTTGTTGTAAAGCAATGTGATGAACTGTGAATTGTTCAGCGAGCCGTAGGTCGACTTGAACTCCGCCGAATTCACGAAGCCGTCGGTGATGCTCGCCAGCGAGGAGCCCCCGTTGTAGAGCGCGGTCCAGGACGCGAGACCCGCCGCGTCCGGCTCGCGGCCCAGCGTCGCGCCATAAAGCCGGAAGATCGACTTCTGCGCGTCGGTCAGGGTGAGTTCGTCGCCGCCCGTCAGCGTGTCGTTGCCGGCGTCGCCGAAAATATAATCCGCGCCGGTCGAGCCCGTCACGTAATCGTTGCCGGCGAGCGCGTGCCAGGTTCCGCCGGACGAAGGCAGCGTCACCGTGTCGTCTCCGCTCGTGAACAAGGGCGCCGAAACCGTGATCGCGGCGGCGGCGGACGCGTTGTTGGTCTGGTTGGTCTCGGAAATCGCCTTGTCGTAGTTGGCGACGACAATGATGTTGTAGGCGCCGGTCGTCGAAAGGGAGAGGTCGAAACTGTCGCTCGCCGAGCCGCCCGCGGCGAGGGCTCCGATGGAGCGCGTCGTCAGCAAGGTGTCGCCGGCGTCGAACACGCCGTCCGTCGACATGTAGATTCCGACGGTCGAGGCGCCCACCGCGTTCACGCCAATGTTGTTGATGGAATACGTCACCTTGACGACATCGCCCGAGGTGATCGCGCTCTTGCCGAGGGCGAGGCCCGACGCCCCGAGATCGGTTCCCACGCGGTCGTAGCCGAGCACGTCGAGGAACGCGAGGTCGCTGGCTCCCACCGGATTGACGACGCCGGAATTGGCGAAGGCCCGCCACGCGTCGGCGCCGACGCTCGCGGCCCAGTCGCCGGCGTCGCCATTGGGATCGGTGTTGAACGCGCCAAGGCTGGTCGCGCCATTGTCGATGGAGAAGTAGCCCGGCGTCGAGCCGGAGAAATCGCGCACGCCCGGCGCGGAGTAATGGAAAAGATCGGCGGCGTTGTAGCTGTTGGTCGTCGTCCCGATCGTCGCGCCGGCGAGGAAGTTCTTGCCCAGAACTTCGGCGATCTCGTGCGAAACGAGACCCTGGAAGTCATATTGATTGGGGGAAATTCCGTTGGCCGGATCGTAGTCGAAGGCCGCCGTCGCGCCGAAACCGACATAGGCGTCGATCGCCGTGGCGTTCGACATCAGGCCGAGCGCCTTCGCCTGCGCGTCGTTCAGCCAGAACTGCTGGGCTCCGGCGACCGGGTCCGTCGCCGGGAGATCGGCGAAACTCGCGAAATCGTCCGCCGATCTGGCGTCGGACATCAGCGCGGTCCTGATCGAGGCGTAGGAATATTGATGCATCGAATAATAGCTGCGCCCGAGCGAACTCGGGTCGATCGCGCCGCCGTTCACCTCGCCGAAGCCCACGTGCAGCGTCAGGCTGACGCTGTCGCTGAAAGTCGTGTTGAAGAACGAGACGGCGGCGTTCACCGCCGTGGCGAAACCCGCCGGAAGCGAGTTCAGAGCCTGGTCGAAGGAAACGGTTATGTTCACGAGAGCCCCCTGGATTTCCAGATCCGGCGCCTGTCGCGAATTCCCGTCGCGGGCGAGGCCAGACCTGGTTGATCGAAATTCCGGGGACAGTTTCGCTTCCGCGGTTTTCAAAAGGGTTAACGAATGCGTGACCAGAACGAAGAATCTGGTCGCGGTTAACGCCTGCCTTTATTGTTTGATTAACAAGAAGCGCGGCGGATCATTCGGCTTTTACGCGAATTTTCCAGGCTCGCGATCCTTCGCCGGTCAATCCCCCGTTGATATCCGGAACCCGGGCGGGTCGGCGCGGCCCGTGTCGCGCGCGACGTCGGCGTTGACACTTTATTTGCCCGAATCTTCGTTGGCCCCCGCCGGATTCATTGAAGAAGTCCGTTCGATGAAAATCATGCGCGACAAGCCGCGTCCCTGCTTCCTCTCGACATCCTGTCGCTGGCCTGCTTTGCTCCCGTCGAAGGGAGCGCTCCATGATCATCGACTTTCACACCCACGTTCATCCTCCGCGCGAGCAGGCGCGGCCCATCTGGCAGGGCAAGTGCCCGGCCACCATCGAGAACGTGCTGCGCGTGCACGAGGAGCACGGGCTTTCGATCAGCGTCATTTCCAGCGCGGGCCATTACCTCAAGGCCTTCTCGCGCGAGGAGGCGGTGGCGGAGCTGCGCGACAGCAACGATTATCTCGCCTCGCTGCGCGACAGGCACAAGGATCGCGTGCTGGCGCTGGCGACCTCCATTCCCGGCGGCGGCGAGAAACACCTGCGCGAACTCGAGCGCGCGGTGAAACAGCTCGACCTGCGCGGGGTGCTGATTTCGTCGAGCCATCGCGGCGCCTATCCCGACGACGACGACGCGCTGCCATTTTTCCAGCTGTGCGAGAGCCTCGACATTCCCGTGTTCATCCATCCGCCGTCCGTCGGCTTTGGCGAGGAGCGGATGAACGTCTATCGCCTCGCCTCGTCGGTGGGCCGGCCCTTCGACAATTGCCTCGCGCTGTCGCGGCTGATCGTGCGCGGAATCTACGAGAAGTTTCCGAAACTGAAGATCGTCGCGAGCCATCTCGGCGGCGGCATCTGCGAGATCATCGGGCGCATGGATTACGCGTACGAAATCCGCGACGAGGGCTATTTCCTCGGGAGCTACGAGCCGATGCTCATCACGCGCAAGCCAAGCGACTACCTTAAAATGATGTACATGGACACGACGAGCTATCACGCGCCGGCGATCCGCTGCGCGGCGGAAACGATCGGCGCCGACCGGCTTGTGTTCGGCTCGGATTGCCCGATGCTTCTGTCGCTGAAGCCAAAGGCGCTCGCGGTGATCGACGAACTCAACCTGCCGGCGGAACAGAAGGAGCGCGTGCTCTCGGGCACGGCGAAGATGTTGCTGAAAATATGATCCGCGCGCTACTAGCCCTTGGCGCGCTGGCGCTCGCCCTCCTGCCGGCCCGCGCGCAGGCGCCGGCCGACTTTTACCGCGGCAAGCAGATCAGCCTCTACGTGTCGTTTCCGCCCGCTGGCGGCTACGACATTTACGCGCGCATGTTCGCGCCGCATTTCTCGCGGCGCATTCCCGGCAATCCGCAAATCCTCGTCAAGAACATGGAGGGCGGCAGCGGCGTGCGGGCGGCCTCCTACATCACCGGCGTCACCGCGCAGGACGGGCTGTCGCTCGGCCTGTTTCTCGACACGCTGACGCTCGGCAAGGTGCTCGGCGGGCCCGGCGAGTTCGATCCGCGAAAGCTCGTCTGGATCGGCCGGATGAACGCCACCGCGACGGTTGCGCTGGTCTGGCATACGTCAAAAGCGCAATCCGTCGAGGACGCGAAAAAGACCGAAATCATCATTGCTGGCTCGGTGCCATCGAACTCCTCCGTGTTCATCCCGACGGCGCTCAACGACCTCGCGGGAACGAAGTTCCGGATGATTCTGGGCTACCAGGGCTCGCCGCCCATGGCGCTCGCGATGGAGCGCGGCGAGGTGGACGCCATCGGCGGCATGAGCTGGGAGGCGCTGCAACTCGAAAAGCGCGACTGGCTCGACAAAAAACTCGTCAAAATCCTGTTCACCCAGGGCGCGCGGCGCTATCGCGAATTGCCGGACGCGCCCGGATTGCTCGATTTCGCCACCGACGCGCGGTCGCGCACCCTGCTGGGGCTGCTCGGCAGCGGGCAGGACATCGGGCGGGCGCTGGTCGCGGAGCCGGGCATTCCCGCCGACAGGGCCGCCGCCCTGCGCAAGGCCTTCATGGAGGCGATGGCGGATCCCGCGTGGATCGCCGAGGCGCGGAGCCGCAATCTCGGGCTCGACGCGCTGTCCGGCGAGGAGGTTCAGGCCATCGTCGCCGGGGCCGCCGCGACGCCGGGAGACGTGCTCGACCAGGCGCGCAAATATATCGGGCAGTGACCCGCGGTCAGTCGCCGCAGGTGATGATGACGGAGGTCGCGGGCAGTTTCGCGCCCGGTTTGTCGCCGATGGCGCCGGTCACGTCCGCGGCGGAGCCCCAGGCGACCGCCGGGCCGAGGCCCTGGGATTCGCAAAAGGCGTTGGCGACGATCTTGCCACAGGCGACGCCATCGACGAGGCAGGCGGTGACGCCATAACCCTCGTGCTGGTCGAGAACGAAGGTTCTCGGCTCCGCCTGGGCCGGAGCGCGCGCCAGCGCCGCGAGCGCGACCAGGGCCGCGCCGAGCGGGATCAGCACGCGGCGGAACGGCGTGGCGGCGGAACTGGCGATCATCATGGCGCGTTCCCGGAACTCGTTGACCGCCGTCACCATCGCCGAGCCGCGTGAAAAATTGCTTAAAGAAGTCGCAAGGTTCATAGTGAACGGCGATGTTCGTGGATTTTTCGACTCTTGACGCCGCGCGCCCCCTCGCGCATGGTCTTTTCATGACGCGCCCGATCCTCCTTTGCCGGATCCTTCACATTATCTGCTAGCCCTCGCGCTGGCCGGAGCCGTCCTGTCCTGATTTTCAGGCCCACGTCCCCAGCCAGCCGGCTCGGGAGACACCATGGTTCAATTGCGACTTTACAACACGCTGACCCGGTCGAAGGAGGAGTTCCATCCGCTCGATCCGGCGCGGGTGCGCATGTATGTCTGTGGCCCGACGGTCTACGACTTCGCCCACATCGGCAACGCCCGCCCGGTCATCGTCTTCGACGTGCTCTACCGGCTGCTGCGGCATCTCTACGGGCCTGACCATGTCACTTACGTCCGCAACATCACCGACGTGGACGACAAGATCAACGACCGCGCCGCGCGGGATTTTCCGGGCCTGCCGCTCAACGAGGCGATCCGCCGCGTGACCGAGACGACGGCCAGCCAGTACATGGCCGACGTGAAGGCGCTGGGCTGCCTCGAGCCGGACGAAGAGCCACGCGCCACCGAAAACATCGCGCAAATGATCGAAATCATCAACAAATTGTATGAAAAAGACATCGCCTACATTGCAACTGGTCCGGAAGGACGAGAGGTTCTCTTTTCAATAGCGAAGATGCCCGACTATGGCCAACTTTCACGTCGCAAACTTGAAGACCAACAGGCTGGGGCCCGTATCGCCGTAGAAGGCCATAAAAAAAGCCCCGGCGATTTTGTTCTTTGGAAAGAGTCAGGACCAAATGAGCCTGGTTGGTCGGCTGATTTCGAAAAAAATACGCCATCCGGGGATATCGAGAAGGTCAATATCCACGGCCGGCCCGGCTGGCACATCGAATGTTCAGCGATGAGCAATCGCTATCTGGGCGAGACCTTCGACATTCACGGCGGCGGCCTCGACCTGATCTTTCCGCACCACGAAAACGAAATCGCCCAGTCGCGCTGCGCCTTCGGCCACGACGTGATGGCGAAGGTGTGGATGCACAACGGCTTCCTGCAGGTCGAGGGCGAGAAAATGTCCAAGAGCCTCGGGAATTTCGTGACGATCAACGAATTGCTGGCGACGGAGAAGTTCGGGGGGCGCAAGTGGCCGGGCGAAGTGCTGCGGCTGGCGATGCTGAAAACGCATTACCGGCAGCCGATCGACTGGACCGTGAAGTCGCTGGAGGAGGCGGAGAAGACTCTTGATCGCTGGTATCGCTGCCTCCCGGACGGCGACGGTTCATCCGACGAAAAGCCCGACGACCCATTTTTGAACGCGCTGTCCGATGATCTCAACACTCCGCAGGCGATATCGATTCTCCACGAATTGTTCACATCGGACATGGCAAGCAAACACGGATTGAGGAAACACGACGATCCGGAAGCGATCCAATATGACGACGATTTGTCCATCGCGGTTTCCTCCGCGCGGATCCTGGGATTGCTGACGCACCCGAAAGCGGATTGGGAAGCTCGGAAGAAGTCCGGGACGTCTGTTTCAGAGGCGGCTATCGATACTCTCGTCACCGCCCGCCTCGCCGCGCGCGCCGCGAAGAAGTGGGCCGAATCCGATCGCATCCGCGACGAACTCGTCGCCATGGGCATCGAGATCATGGACTCGAAGGACCCGGCGACGGGCGAGTTGAAGACGACGTGGAAGGTGAAGCGATGAGCATCGCAATCTCCGCGCCTGTCTCCTTCTCCCGGGAGCCCGCGCCATGACCGCCATCTCCCTTCGCCCCTTCCTCCCCGCCGACGCGGACGCGCTGTCGGAGCTTTATCGCGCCAGCATCCATGAACTCGCGGCGGAGGACTACGACGAGGCGCAGATTTTCGCCTGGGCCTCCCTCGGCGAGGACGAAGACGCGTTTGGCAAGCGCCTTTCCGAGGGGCTGACGCTCGTCGCGATGCTCGAGGGCGAGATCGTCGGATTCGCCAGCCTCAAGGGAAAGGACGTCATCGACATGCTCTACGTCCACCCGGACGCGGCGCGCATGGGCGTGGCGACGACGCTGGTCGACGCGCTGGAAAAGCTCGCCGGCGCGCGCGGCGCGACCTCGGTCACGACCGACGCCAGCGAGACCGCGAGCCCCTTCTTCGTTCGCCGCGGCTACACGCCGCTGGCGCGCAACACCGTTCTCGTCGACGACGAATGGCTCGCCAACACGTCGATGAAGAAAGACCTCGCCGCCAACTCCAACGTGAAAGGCGCCAAACGATGAAACAGGACGATCCCACCTGGATCAGCACCCTGCCCTTCCCGCGGCGCTGGCTCTATTACATCGCTCTCAAGCTCGTCGTGCTGGCCATCGTCGTCGCCATCACCCTGCGCATTTATGGCGTGATCTGACATGAACCGCGAACGCATCTGCCTCTTCGACACGACATTGCGCGACGGCGCGCAGACCACCGGCGTCGACTTCTCGCTCGACGACAAGCGCCACATCGCCGCGTTGCTCGACGATCTCGGCGTCGATTACGTCGAGGGCGGCTATCCCGGCGCCAATCCGCAGGACACCGAGTTCTTTCGCGAGAAGCGGACGAAAAACGCGCGGTTCGCCGCCTTCGGCATGACGAAGCGCGCGGGCCGCTCGGCCTCCAACGATCCGGGCGTCGCCGCCCTGCTCGAGGCCCGCGCCGACACGATCGTCTTCGTCGCCAAGAGCTGGGACTATCACGTGCGCGTCGCGCTCGGCTGCACGCTCGACGAAAATCTCGACTCCATCGCGGATTCCATCAAGCTCGCGCGCAATCACGGGCGCGAGGCGATGCTCGACTGCGAACATTTCTTCGATGGCTACAAGGCCAATCCCGCCTACGCGCTGCAATGCGCGCAAACCGCGCACGAGGCGGGCGCGCGCTGGATCGTGCTGTGCGACACCAACGGCGGCACGCTGCCGCACGAAATCGAGCGCATCGTCGGCGAGGTCGCCAAACACGTTCCGGGCTCGCATCTCGGCATTCACGCCCACAACGACACGGAAAACGCCGTGGCGAACTCGCTGGCCGCCGTGCGCGCCGGCGCGCGGCAAATTCAGGGCACGCTCAACGGGCTCGGCGAACGCTGCGGCAACGCCAACCTCGTCTCGCTCGTGCCGACGCTGCTGCTGAAGCCGGAATATTCCACCCGCTTCGAAATCGGCGTCACCCCCGAAAAGCTCGCGCAAATCAGCCGCGTCAGCCACACGCTCGACGAATTGCTCAACCGCGCGCCCAATCGTCACGCGCCCTACGTCGGGGCTTCCGCCTTCGCGACCAAGGCCGGCATTCACGCCTCCGCCGTGATGAAGGATCCACACACCTACGAACACGTCGAGCCGGAAAGCGTCGGCAACGCGCGCCGCGTGCTCGTTTCCGACCAGGCGGGCAAGTCGAACATTCTCGCCGAACTCGAACGGCTCGGCGTCGCGGTGAAACGGGACGATCCGCGCGTCGTCCGGTTGCTCGACGAGGTGAAGGAGAAGGAGGCGCTCGGCTACGCCTACGAAGGCGCCGACGCCTCGTTCGAACTGCTGGCGCGCAAGGTCCTCGGCGAGGTCCGGAATTATTTCGACATCGAGCGCTTTCGCGTCAACGTCGAGCGCCGCCACAACGCGCAGGGCGAACTCGTGTCAGTCTCCGAGGCCATCGTCAAGGTCGTCATCGACGGCGAGGAAATGATTTCGGCCGCGGAGGGCAACGGGCCCGTCAACGCGCTCGACCTCGCCCTGCGCAAGGATCTCGGCAAGTATCAAAAATACATCTCCGACCTCGAATTGCTCGATTACCGCGTGCGCGTCTTCCAGGGCGGCACGGACGCGGTGACGCGCGTGCTGATCGAGTTCGGCGACGCGGAGGGCAACCGCTGGTCGACGGTCGGTGTCTCAGCCAACATCATCGACGCCTCGTTCCAGGCCCTCACCGACGCCATCGTCTACAAATTGCTGAAATCCGCCGCCTGAGAGATTCCGGTGGGCGACGGCCCGCGGCCGCTGGCCGTTCAGCCGCCGTTCAGCCACAATGGCGTTGTTAGTCGCGCTGAAAGCATCACAGGCGGAGTTCGGGCATGGGCGGATTCGCACGGTTTTTCGCCGCGCTTCTCGTTGTCGCGCTGGTCGTGGCGACGCGTTCGACGGGCGCGTTCGCGCAGGCGGCCGAAGCCCGTTTCGCCTTCGTGATCGGCAACGACGGCTACGAGGGCGCGCCGCTGCCGACCGCCGCCAACGACGCGGGCCTCGTCGCCGACGCGCTGCGCTCGTCCGGGTTCGACGTGACCGGCGCCCGCAATCTCGATCAGGACACGCTGCGCGCCTCCTACCGCGAATTTCTCGAAAAGGTGACCGCCGCCGGGCCGGACGCCGTCGCCGCCGTCTATCTCTCGGGTTATGGACTCCAGGTCGAGGGCGAGAACTGGCTCGTGCCGGTTGGCGCGCGCGTGCTGCGCGACACCGACGTTTCGCTCAACGCCTTTCGCCTGTCCGACCTGACGCGCGCCCTCGTGGCGCTGCCCGGCCGCGCGCATTTCCTCGTGTTCGACCTCGCGCACGACGGGCCCTTCGGCAAGCAGGGCCAGCCGCTGGCGCCTGGCCTCGCGCTCGTCGAGCCCGAGCCCAGCACGCTGATCGCCTTCAACGCCGCGCCCGGCTCGGTGGCTCTCCCCGGCAACGGGGATTATGGCCCCTACGCCCGGGCCCTCGCGGAAACCTTGCGCATCCCCGGCCTTTCGCTCGACGACGTTTTCGCGCGCGCCCGCACCCGCGTCGCGGAACTGACCGGCGGCGCCGTCGTGCCGTGGCACGCGAGCAAACTCGATCCCGGGTTCCGGCTGCTCGAGGCGTCGCCGGAGGCGCCCGCGGCCGAACAGATCGTCACCAGCCAGATCGCCGCCGCGCGCGCGAAGCCAATTCGCGATTTCAACGCAGCCGACGCCTACGCCGCGGCGCTCGACCGCGACACGATCGCCGGCTACCAGGAGTTCCTGGCGGCCTTTCCGAACAGCCCCTACGCGAAAAACGTGCGCGGCATTCTCGCCGGTCTGCGCGAGGCCGCGACCTGGCGGCGCAGCGCCGCGGTCAACACAGCCAACGCCTACTGGTCCTATCTGCGCCGCTATCCGAAGGGGCCGCACGCGCCGGACGCGCGCCGCCGGCTGGCGCGGCTGACGGCCCCGCTGGAGCCGCCCGCGAATTTCGAGGTGATCGAATATGATTTCGCGCCGCCGTCGCGCGAGGAGATCATCTATTTCGACGATCCAGCCCCGGTGTTTTACGATCGCGACGCGCCGCCGCCGCCGCCGGTGGGCTTCATGCCGCCGCCGCCGCGCTGGTGGTCTCCGCCGCCTCCGCCGCCGG
>CAISEY010000445.1 GCA_903884435.1 uncultured Hyphomicrobiales bacterium
CTGGCGGCGTCTCCGCCTGTCGCGTCCGCTTTCGTCGCGGCGGGCCGCGGCGTGGCCGCGCGCGCGTCCTCGCTGACTTCGCCATCGCGGCCCCGCCATCCACCGGCGCCGACGAGATCGGGGTCCGGTTCGATTTCGTTGGCGTCGACCTCGTAAATCTCCGCCGCGCGCCGCGTGATCGTGGTGAATTCCATCGCCTTCAGAAAGGCGACGAGCTCCCTGGGGTCGGGCTGGTGCAGGCCGAGATCGTCGAGCGGCGTCTCCACCTTCACGTCGCGCACGAGTTCGACGAGCCTGCGCGACGTGAGAACGCGCTCGACGTTTTCCGGCAGCGTCAGCGCCTCGCGCCGTTTCGGCTGCTTGATGTCGCCGGCGCGCGCCAGCAGCGTGTCGAGGTCGCCATATTCCCTGATCAGCAGCGCCGCCGTCTTGAGTCCGATGCCCGGCGCGCCCGGCACGTTGTCGGTGGAATCGCCGGCGAGCGCCTGCACGTCGACGACGCGCTCCGGACCCACGCCGAAATAGGCTTCGACCTCCGCCGCGCCGATGCGCCTCTCGTCACGGTCGCCCGACGCGGGATCGTACATGGCGACGCCCGGCTCGATGAGTTGCATCAGGTCCTTGTCGGCGGAGATGATGAGCACGTCGGCGCCGCGCTCGCGCGCCTGTTTCGCGTAGGTCGCGATGAGGTCGTCGGCCTCGTAGACGTCCTGTTCGACCGGGATCAGTCCGAACGCGCGCACCGCGCGGCGCATCAACGGGAATTGCGGCACGAGGTCTTCCGGCGGCTCGTTCCGGTTGGCCTTGTAGGCGGGAAAGATCGCCTTGCGGAACGAATTCTCCGATTTGTCGAAAATGATGGCGAGGTGCGTCGGCCTGATGCCGATGGCCCCGTCGCGGATGAACTGGAACATCTTGTTGCAGAACAGCCGCACCGCGCCGACGGGCAGCCGGTCGGAGCGGTAATTGTATTTCTGGTCCTGCCGGATCGACTGGAAATAGGCGCGAAAGACGAACGAGGATCCGTCCACGAGGAAAACGTGATCGCCCGCCTGCACGGGTCTGTGGGTCAGTGTCATGGTCCGCGTCGCGCTGGCGGCGGGAAGCGACATGCGCCCGCCGGAATCGGGGCGGACCTTACTCCCCGCGGGCGCGTCGCGCCATCGCGACCGTCGCCCAGATCCCGCCAGCCGCGAGCGCCGGGATCGCCAACGACAGCACGGTCGGGACCCTTGGCGCGAGGGCGCGCCAGATTTCGACCAGCAGGTAATAGCCAAGGAACGCGCCGAGGGCTCTCGCCCCGATCCAGCGGAGCGTCGCGGTGTTCGCGATGTTGTCGATCAGGCTGGCGAAGGACACGATCGCGGCGGCTCCGAACAGGCCGAGGCCGAGACTGGCGAAGGGCAGGGTTGAAACGAGGGGATTGCCCGCCATCGGCAAACGCACGCTCGTCGCGATGAGGTTGGCGAGCGCCCAGGCGGCGATTCCGGCCACCGCGTATTGATGGTCGCGGGCTGAAAAGCGGGCGATCTGACGGATTTCGGGCGCGAAAATGTGACCGGCGTAGAGATAGACCATCAGTCGGCAGGAGCCCGCGAAAAAGGGGCCGCCGAAGTCCGGGTGGCCGATTTCCAGCGCCGCGAGCACGGGCAGCGCCACCAGGGCGCGCACGCCTCGCAACGCGCGCGCGGCGAGGAAGCACAGAACCAGCTGCGCGAGGATGAGAAACAGCGGCGGCGGATCGAGCAGGAGGCCGGTCAGCGCGCCTGGAAGCAGTCGCAGCGGGTTTTGCATCGTGCGCAGCCAGCTCGCGACGAGCGCGGCGACGCTGGCGACGGCGACGAGACGCCACGCGAGCGGCGCGACCTTTCGCATCAGATAGGCTGGCCATGGCGCGTCGATGGAGCGGTGCAGGACGACGCCCGCGAGCAGGAAGAACGCCGGCGTGACGAAGGGACTCGCGAAACTTTCGGCGCGCGCCAGGAAGGCGGAGCGCGGGACATCGTTAGGCGTCGTCGCGACCGAGGCCGCGAACACGGTCAACAGGACCAGGAGGCCCCAGGCCGTGTCGAGAAAGGCCAGCGGTTCGGGCGCGGGCGGGGTCGCGAGAGGCGCGCGACGGCGCGATCCGGGCGGCGCGGTGGCGACCGCGAGCAGGGCTTCCGGACTGTCGGGCGCCGGTCGCGGATCCTCCTGCGTGCGAGCGGCGGCGAAGGAGAATGTGACAGAATGCATGAGACGCCCCGGTACGGGTCCGTCCCGAAATGACGCAAATTTCCCTTTCGGGGGCGCCGGGACAGGCCTTCGGGCGTTTCAGAGCAAGTGGCGCGCCGCGGATTCCGGTCTTATCCAGCGGCCATGCGCGGTCTCGACGGGTCTCGCCGCGCGAGGGCCGGAAGGGGCGCGCCCGCGGGCCGGTTGAACCAGAGCAGCAGCGCGACGACGCTCAGCGGCAGCAGGAACAGCCATCCCCCCATGATCGCCAGCACGATGGCCACGGCCCAGCACAGCGCCAGCATGTGCTCCATCAGGCCGACGATCCTGGATTGCTGGTGGCGCCGCATCACGTCCGAGCGGCGTCCGGGATGCGGCCGCCAGATGTTGAGGACGGCGGTCGATCCGGCCGCGCCGATCGCGAAAAGCACGGTCAGCGCCGCCATCCCGGGTTCCGACAGTCCCAGCGCGAGGCAGGGCGGCAGCATCAGCGCCGACAGCGGCGCGAAAACGGCCTCGAGCTTGCGTCGCTCGACATAGGAGCGCGTGACGGGCGCGCTGGCGAGAAACTCGGGCGCGTCCTCGCTCGACACCGCGAGCCAGGCGAGTGAGGCGGAAATTTGCGCGGAAATGACGACGATGCAGGGCGACACCGCGAGGGCGAGGGAGCCGCCAGGACCCTGGCTTCGCCAGATCACCACGCTGATCGGCAGCGTGTAGATGATTTGCAGCAGGAGTTGCGAGGCGAGGAAGGGATCGCGCCGCAGCAGCAGCCATTCCTTGCGCCGCAGGGAGGCGCCGACGCCGCCGCGGAATTCACGCTCGCGCGCCGGAGCGGACGCCGGCGCCGCCGTCGTGGCGACGCCCGCCGAGCGCACCGCGCTCGCCATGAAACGCGGTCCCAGCGCGATGGCGCTGACGAAAAACACGGCGAGCGACGCGGCCATCCAGATCGCGAGGCAATCGACCTCGCCCATCGCCGCGCGAACCGGCAGCCACAGCAGGCTGTTGCGGTCGCAGATCGATCCAGGCGCCGGATGGTTGATCGCCTCGACGATGTTGTCCCGCATTCCATCCGGCAAGACGTTGACGAGTTGCAGTCCGAGAACGAAGGCCGAGGCGATGAACGTCGCGAGAATTTGCGAGGCGAGGCGCGTCCGCGCCGGTCCCATGATCGCGAACAGCGTCACGGTCGCGACGAGGCCGAAACCGGTGGCGAACAGCGCGCTGGCCGCGAGCGCCGGATAGACCGCGAGCCAGCGCCAGCCGCCCATGATCGCGTTCATGTTGGCGATCGGAAACAGGAAAACCCCGGTCGACAAAAGCGATTCGATCGCCATGGCGAGCGCCCGCGCCGACAGCAGCGTGCGCGGCGAAATCGGCGAGGCGAGCAGCAGGTCGAGATCGCCGCGGGAATAGAGCGCGCGCGTCGAATTCGTCAGCGCCTGGGCGACGAGCCAGGGCAGGACGAACACCGCGGCGCAGGCGAGCGCCGGATAATACATGCCACCCGACGCCGAGGCCGCCTCCGCCTTGACGAACCACGCCGCCGCCGGCCAGGCGAGCAGATGGAAAACCGCGACGATCGCCACGAGAATCGAGAAAAACGCCACCGGACCGCGCTTGCCGAACATCGCGCGCGTGCGCAAGACGCCCAGCCGAAGATCGTGGGCGACCAGCCAGAAAAACGAGCCCGGCGCCGGTCTCATGCCGCCCGCTCCGTCGTTTGGGTCAGTTGCAGGAACACGTCCTCCAGCGAGGAGTTTTCGCGCCCCGCGAGATCGCGCAACTCGGCGAGGGTTCCCTCGGCGATCAGCCGCCCGCGCAGGATGATGCCAATCCGGTCGGCGAGCCGTTCCGCCACCTCGAGAATATGCGTCGTCAGAATGATCGCGGCGCCGGCGCGCACGCGCTCGACCAGCAAATCCTTCACCTGGCGCGCGATGGCCGCGTCGAGCCCCGTGAGCGGTTCGTCGAGCATCAGCAATTTCGGATCGTGGATCAGCGCGCCCGCGAGCGCGACTTTCTGCTTCATGCCGCGGGAGAAGCCCTCGCAACGCTCGTCGCGGTGTTTCCAGAGGTCGAGGACGTCGCACAGATCGCGCGCCCGCGATTGCGCCACCCGGGGCTCGACGCTCCAGAGGCCCGCGACGAATTCCAGATATTCCAGCGGGGTCAGTTTGTCGTAGAGCATGGGCTCGTCGGGCAACCAGGCCGTGATCCGTTTGGCCTCGATGGGCTCGCGCCGGGCGTCGACGCCGAAGATCGATATCTCCCCGGAATCCGCCGGCAACAGGCCCGCGACCATGCGCAAGGTCGTGGTTTTTCCGGCTCCATTGGGGCCCAGCAGCGCGTAAAACTCGCCGGCGCGCACGTCGAGATCGAGACGATCGACGGCGACGGCGGCTCCGAACGATTTCGTGAGACCGCCCAGCCTGAGCGCGGATTGTGACGTCATGGACGGCTCCCGAAACGCGGAAACGGGAGGATTTCGAGGAGTTTGACACGCGACGCTTGCTCGCGGGTTAATCGCGGTCAGCGCGGCGGCGTGCCGTTTTCGGCGAGGACCTCGCCCGCGAGATAAAGCGAGCCGGCGATCAGCACGCGCGGCGGCGAGGGCCAGTCCTCCGCCGCGATCTCGCGCAAGGCGGCGGAAACGCTTCCGGTTTCGCTTGCCGCGAGCCCCGCCCGCCGCGCGGCTTCCACGACCTCCGCCGCGGGACGGCCGGCGTGCTCGCCGCCGATGGGCACGCAGAGGACGCGGCGCGCGAGGCCGGCGAAAGGTTTCAGTAACCCTGTCGTGTCTTTTGTCGCGAGCGTGCCGCAAACGAGGACCAGCGGCCTCGGCGCGCGCGCGTCGAGATCGGCCATCGCCTCGCCGAGCGCCACTCCGCCCGCGGCGTTGTGGCCGCCGTCGAGCCAGAGTTCCGCGCCGGGGGGAACGAGATCGACGAGCGCGCCCCGCGTCAGTCTTTGCAGTCGCGCCGGCCAGTCCGCCGCGAGCAGTCCTTGTTCGATCGCCGCGGGCGTAACGTCCGGCCAGGCCGCCCGCAGCGTCGCGATGGCGGTCGCCGCGTTCAGGATCTGGTGCCGGCCCGCGAGGCGCGGCGGGGGCAGGTCGAGCAATCCGTCGTTGTCTTCGAACACGAGGCGTCCGCGCTCTTCCCGCGCGTCGAAATCCTGCCCGCCGAACCGGGCCGGCGCGCGCAACCGCTCCGCCTCTCGCTCGATGACGGCGCGCGCGGCGGGATCCTGCGCCGCGACGATCAGCGGCGCGCCGCGCTTGATGATTCCCGCCTTCTCGAAGGCGATCTTTTCAATCGTGTCGCCGAGAAACTCGACATGGTCGATGGAAACCGGCGTGATGACGCTGGCGAGGGGACGGTCCACCACGTTGGTCGCGTCGTAGCGTCCGCCAAGGCCAACCTCGAGCAGCAGCGCGTCGGCGGGCGTCTCCGCGAAGAGCTTGAACGCGACCGCGGTCGTCATTTCGAACAAGGTGATCGGCTCGCCCGCGTTCAGCCGCTCGCATTCCTCCAGCGCCGCCGCGAGCCGCGCTTCCTCGACCAGCGTTCCGGCGAGGCGGATGCGCTCGTGGAACCGCACGAGATGCGGCGAGGTGTAGACGTGCACGCGCTGGCCGGCCGCCTCCAGCATGGCGCGCATGAAGGCGATGGTGGAGCCCTTGCCATTGGTGCCGGCGACGTGGACGACCGGCGGCAGCCGCCGGCGCGGATCGCCGAGCCGCGCCAGCAGGCCGCCGATTCGCCCGAGCGACAGGTCGATTTTCTTCGGATGGAGTCCGGACAGTCGCGTCAGGATCGCGTCCGAGGGAAGCATCATTCCGCCGCGGCCGGCGCGGCCGGCGCCGTGTTGGTGAGCAGTCCGCAGAGCCGCGCCAGGGTCGCGCGCATGTCCGCGCGCGGCACGACCATGTCGACCATGCCGTGCGCCTTCAGATATTCGGCGCGCTGGAAGCCTTCCGGCAACCGTTCGCGGATGGTCTGTTCGATGACGCGCGCGCCGGCGAAGCCGATCACCGCGCCGGGTTCGGCGATGTGAATGTCGCCGAGCATCGCGTAGGAGGCGGTGACGCCGCCCGTCGTCGGGTTCGTCAGCACGACGATATAGGGCAGTTTCGCCGCCCGCAGGCGCCGCACCGCGACCGTGGTGCGCGGCATCTGCATCAGCGAGAAAATGCCTTCCTGCATCCGCGCGCCGCCGGAGGCGGTGAAAATAATAAAGGGCGCGCGGCGGCGCACAGCCTCGTCCATGCCGGTGATGATCGCCTCGCCGGCGGCCATGCCAAGCGTGCCCGCGATGAAGTCGAAGTCCTGCACCGCGACGACGACGGGCATGCCTTCCAGCGCGCCGGCGGTCAGCTTGATGGAGTCGGGCGCGCCTGTCTTCGCGCGGAATTCCTTGATTCGGTCGGCGTAGCGCTTCACGTCGCGGAATTTCAGCGGATCGGCGGGCACGTCCGGCGTCGCGATCTCCTCGTACTTGCCGCCGTCGTAGACCGATTCGAGGCGCGCCTTCACCGGCATGCGCATGTGATAGCCGGAGTTTGGCACGACGTAGAGGTTGGCCTCGAGGTCCTTGTGGAACACGAGTTCGCCGCTGTCCGGGCATTTCACCCAGAGATTTTCCGGCGTCTCCCGCCGCAGGAACGAGCGGATTTTCGGCGGAACGACGTTCGACATCCAGTTCATGGCGGACTCCCGTCAGGCCTTGCGCGCGCCGCGCACGCCGCCGGCGATCTCGCGAACGAGGGCGGCGACCGCCTCGACCGTCTTCGCGGTGGCGCGGTTCTCGCCGTCGAGCGAGCCCTTCAGCGCGTCGATCAGCGCCGTGCCGACCACGACTCCATCCGCGTGGGCGGCGATCGCGGCGGCGGTTTGCGCGTTCTTGACGCCGAAACCGACCGCGACCGGCAGCGGCGTGTGGCCCTTGATTCGCTTCACCGCGGCGGAAACCTTCGAATAATCCGGGGTCGCCGCGCCGGTGATGCCGGTGATCGAGACGTAATAGACGAAGCCCGATGTGTTCGCGAGCACGGCGGGGAGGCGCTTGTCGTCGGTCGTCGGCGTAGCGAGGCGAATGAAATTGAGCCCGGCCTTCAGCGCGGGCACGCAGAGTTCGGAATCTTCCTCCGGCGGCAGATCGACGACGATCAGCCCGTCGACGCCGGCGGCCTTCGCGTCGACGAGGAATTTCTCCACGCCGTAAATGTAGATCGGGTTGTAATACCCCATCAGAACGATGGGAGTGCGCGCGTCTCCGCGGCGGAACTCGGCGACGGTGGCGATGGTCTTCCTGAGCGTCATCCCCGCCTTGAGGGCGCGCAGGCCGGCGGCCTGGATCGACGGCCCGTCGGCCATCGGATCGGTGAAGGGCATGCCGACCTCGATCACGTCGGCGCCCGCGCCCGGCAGGGCGCGCAGAATGTCGAGGGAGGCCGCGATGTCGGGGTCTCCGCACATCACGAAAGTCACGAGCGCGGCGCGGCCCTCGGCGGCGCATTCAGCGAAACGGGCGTCGATACGGGTTGTCATGGTGGGAGGGGGTTAGCACGGCGCGGGCGTGATGGGAATTGCGGCGTGGAGGAGCGGACGCCGCGATGGATTTGCCGCCTCCCTCCGCGAGCGGGTTGCTGGCTCCATGGTCTTGTTGCCCCCCGGCCCGTTTGCGTTAAACATCGGGCGTCCGCCACCCCCTCCGGAGTCTGAAATGGCCGAAGACGAATTGCCCGCGCGCGAAGCCATGGAATTCGATGTCGTCATCGTCGGCGCGGGGCCGGCGGGGCTCGCGGCGGCGATACGGCTGAAACAGGTTTCGCCCGAATCGAGCGTCGTCGTCGTCGAGAAGGGCTCGGAGGTGGGCGCGCATATTCTCTCGGGCGTGGTGATCGACCCCGTCGGCCTCGACCGGCTGCTGCCGGACTGGCGCGACGACCCGGACCGTCCGCTGAAAACACAGGTCACGGACGACCGCTTCTACATGCTGGGACCCGCCGGCGCGCTGCGGCTGCCGAACATGCTGATGCCGCCGCTGATGAACAATCACGGCAATTTCGTCGGCTCGCTCGGCAATGTCTGCCGCTGGCTGGCGGCGCGCGCGGAGGCGCTCGGCGTCGAGATTTATCCCGGCTTCGCCGCCGTGGAGACGCTTTACGGCGACAGGGGCGAGGTCGTCGGCGTCGCCACCGGCGACATGGGCGTCGGACGCGACGGCAAGCCGAAGGCCTCGTTCACGCGCGGCATGGAGCTGCGCGGCAAGTACACCCTGTTCGGCGAGGGCGCGCGGGGCTCGCTGTCGAAGTCGCTGATCGCGAAATTCGGCCTCGCGGAGGGGCGCGAACCGCAAAAATACGGCATCGGCCTCAAGGAACTCTGGCGGCTCGACCCGTCGAGGCACCAGCCGGGGCTCGTGCAGCATTCGTTCGGCTGGCCGCTCGACAATTCGACCGGCGGCGGCTCGTTTCTCTACCACATCGAGGATGGCCAGGCCGTCGTCGGCTTCGTCGTGCATCTCAATTACACGAACCCGACCCTGTCGCCCTTCGACGAGTTCCAGCGGTTCAAGACGCATCCGGCGATCGCGCCGGTCTTCGAGGGCGGCGCGCGGCTCGCCTATGGCGCGCGCGCCATCACCGAGGGCGGCTGGCAGAGCGTGCCGAAACTCGTGTTTCCGGGCGGCGCGCTGATCGGCTGCGCGGCGGGCTTCGTCAACGTGCCGCGCATCAAGGGCTCGCACAACGCGGTGCTCTCGGGCATGGCGGCGGCTGACTGCGTGGCCGCGGCGCTCGCCGCCGGGCGCGCGGGCGACGCGCTGGACGAGTATGAACACGGCTGGCGCGAGGGCGACATCGGCCGCGACTTGCGCCGCGTCCGCAACGTCAAGCCGCTATGGTCGAAATTCGGCGCCTGGATCGGCGTGGCGCTCGGCGGCCTCGACATGTGGTGCGACGAATTGCTGGGCGTCTCGCCCTTCGGCACGATGAAACACGGCAAGCCGGATCACGCGACGCTGAAACCGCTGTCGGCGGTGAAGCCCATCGTCTATCCGAAACCGGACGGCAAGGTCTCCTTCGACAAGCTGTCGTCGGTGTTCATTTCCAACACCAATCACGAGGAAGACCAGCCGGTGCACCTGCGCCTGCGCGATCCCTCGATTCCCGTGGCGAAAAACCTGCCGGAATACGGCGAGCCGGCGCGGCTCTATTGCCCGGCCGGCGTCTATGAAATCACATACGCCGACGACGTGGCGAAGACCGGCCCGCAATTCGTCATCAACGCGCAGAATTGCGTGCATTGCAAAACCTGCGACATCAAGGATCCGGCCCAGAACATCGACTGGACCTGTCCGGAGGGCGCGGGCGGCCCGAATTATCCGAACATGTGAGGGCCGGGTCCGGCCCTATCGCGGCGGCGTGAGCACCTCGCGCAGCCTCGCCTTTTGCGCGTCGGTCGGATCGCCAAAGGTCCGGCGCACCGACTGGCCCGTCGTCTCCGGATCGACGTAATCGATGTAGCGCGCGGTTTTTTCTCCCTCCTCGATCAGGGCCGGATTTTTCATCGCGCGCGCGACGGCGGCGCTCAGGAAGGCGAGACGCGCGGGCGGAACGCCGGCGGGCAGGATGAGAATCCGCCCGAGCCGCTCGAATGTCGCCTGGAAATCGAGCAGCCATTCGGCCTCGGCGGACAGTTTCTCCGCCTCGAACACGGTCGGCAGGTCCGGGAAGAAACGCGAGCGCGAGCGCGCCATCGTCGCCATGGGGCGCACGTCGCCCATTTTCACGTATTCGTTCGAGGACGTGTCGCCGATGAACATCGACTCCGTCTCGCCGCGCGCGATGGCGAGCATCGCCTCGTTGCTGCTCTTGTAGCCCATGACGACCTTGCAATCGAGGCGCAGCGCCTCGCA
The DNA here is from genome assembly GCA_903884435.1 of uncultured Hyphomicrobiales bacterium. Classification (GTDB taxonomy): domain Bacteria; phylum Pseudomonadota; class Alphaproteobacteria; order Rhizobiales; family Beijerinckiaceae; genus Terripilifer. The sequence continues at coordinate 10,141 of CAISEY010000445.1, forward strand.
GGTCACGCGCGCGCCCACGAACAGCCCGTCGTCGGGACTCATGCCCGACCAGTTGATCGGCCTCGATGACTTGCGCGCGTCGGCGATGTCGCGCAGCGGCGAGCTTTTCGACATCAGCCAGAGCGAGGGCGAGGCGCTGACGATGCCCAGATGCGTCACCCTGGCGAGGTCGAAGCGCACGCCCGGCGCGCCCATGATCTGCGCGAGGCCGGACGACCAGCCGTTGGCGAGCATGAGCCTCGATCCATCGGGCGGCGCCACGACGAGATTGTTCAGCGCGACGATTCCGCCGGCGCCCGGCTGGTTCTCGACCACGACGTTCGCGCCGGTCTCCTTCGCCAGATAGGGCGCGATCATGCGCGCGTAGGCGTCGTAGCCGCCGCCAGGCCCGAACCCGACGATCAGACGGATGGTCTGGCTCCGGAAAAACGCGGCTTCCGACTCCTGCGCCCGCGGCGCAGGGCCGGAGACCGCGAGACACCCGAAGAGCGCCACGAGGCGCGCGGCGGCCCGGTGCGTGGTCATGCGTTGTTCCCTCCCGGAATTTTTATCCCCTGATCGAAGACCGGTCCGCGGCCGGCGTCAAGCCGGGTCTTCCGCCCGCGCGGCGTTTCGCGCTATCACGAGGGCGATCAAGCGAAGGAAGCCTCCATGAAAGTCGAAAGCGTCGATTACACCGTCTCCGGCCTGAAATTCCGCGGCGAACTCGTGCACGACGAGACCGCCAGGGGCCCGCGCCCGCTGCTGCTGATGTGCCCCAACTGGGCCGGCGTGACGCCGCGCGCGGTGGAAATCGGCAAGGAGCTGGCCGCCTCGGGTTACGTCGTCATGGTCGCGGACATGCACGGGCTCGACCGGCGTCCGACCGGCGCGGAAAATCCGATGGAATTCCTGCAGCCGCTGATCAAGGCGCCGGACGTCACGCGCGCCCGGGTCAACGCGGCCATGGACACGCTGACAAAGGCGGCGACCGAACGCGGCATTGGCGCCGCGAGCCTGCGCGCGGCCATCGGCTATTGCTTCGGCGGCTCGAACGTTCTCGACCTCGCGCGCTCGGGCGCCGATGTCGCCGCCGTGGTCAGCATGCACGGCAATCTCGGCACGTCCATGCCCGCGAAGTCGGGCGAGGTGAAGGCGGCCGTGCTCGTCGTGCATGGCGCCGACGACCCCGTCGCGCCAAAAAGCGACCGCGATTCGCTCGAGGCGGAAATGCGCGCCGCCGGCGCGAACTGGACGATCCTCGCCTTTGGCGGCGTCTATCACAGCTTCACGGATCCCTCCGCGAACCGTCCGCCGTCCTCGCAGTTCTCCGCGCGCGCCAACCGTTATGGCTACCTGCTCGCGCACACGTTCATCGCCGACGCCTTCGCCGGGAAGCTCTGAACGAAGCGGGGCGCGGTCAGTCGCCGGCGCGCGCTCCGACGATCCGCAGGGCCGCGGCCAGGGCTCCCTCGACGTCGAGCGCCGTCGTGTCGAGAACGACGGCGTCCGCCGCCGCGACGAGCGGCGCCGAGGAGCGGCCCGAATCGCGCGCGTCGCGCTTGCGAATGTCGGCGAGAACCTCGTTGTAGTCGATCTTTTCGCCGCGGCCCGCGAGTTCCAGAGCACGGCGCCGCGCGCGGGTTTCCGGACTTGCGGTGACGAAAATCTTCGCCGTCGCCTCCGGGCAGATCACCGTGCCGATGTCGCGCCCGTCGAGCACGGCGCCGCCGGGCCGCCGCGCGAAGGCGCGCTGCATGTCCGCCAGCGCCTCGCGCACGGCGGGGATCGCCGCGACCACGGAAGCCGCCTCGCCCATTTCGGCGCCGCGCAGCCGCGCCTCGTCGAAATCCGTCAGCGCGAGGCCCCGCGCCGCCTCGACCGCGCGGCGCTCGTCGTCGAGCCTTTCGCCCGCGTCGAGCACGGCGCGCGCCGTGGCGCGGTACAGAAGTCCCGTGTCGAGGTGCGGCAGGCCGAAATGCGCCGCGAGACGCCGCGCCAGCGTGCCCTTGCCGGAAGCCGCCGGGCCGTCGAGGGCGATGATCATGGGCCTACCCGAATTGCGCGCCGAGCGCTTCCATGGCGGGCCGGAAGGTCGGGAAGCTCGTGGCGATCATCGTGGAATCGTCGATGGAGACGGGCTTTTGCGACGCCAGACCCATGACGAGGAAGCTCATGGCGATGCGATGGTCGAGATGGGTCGCGACCATCCCGCCGCCGGGAACCACGCCCGTTCCGCGCACGACGAGATCGTCGCCTTCGATGAAGTTCTCGACGCCGGCGGCGTTCAAACCGTCCGAAACCGCCATCAGCCGGTCGGATTCCTTGACGCGCAGTTCCGAGAGGCCGCGCATGCGCGTCTCCCCCTTCGCGAAGGACGCCGCGACCGCGAGGATCGGATATTCGTCGATCATGGCGGGCGCGCGGGCGGCGGGCACGTCGACGCCCTTCAACTGGCAATGGCGGGCGCGCAAGTCCGCGACATCCTCCCCGCCCTCCATGCGACGGTCGAGAATCTCGATGTCGGCGCCCATTTCCAGCAACGACTCAAGCAGGCCGACGCGCAGCGGATTCATCATCAGGCCCTCGATGACGACGTCGGATCCCGGCGTCAGCAGCGCCGCGACAAGCGGAAAGGCGGCCGACGAGGGATCGGCGGGCACGACGACCGGGCGGGGCCGCAGATCGGGACGGCCCGCCAGCACGATCTTGCGGCCATGGGCCCCATCCGGCTCGCTCGTGATCGAGGCGCCGAACCAGGCCAGCATTTTTTCCGTGTGATCGCGCGAGGCCTCGGTCTCGATGACCGTGGTGCGGCCGGGAGAATTGAGCCCGGCGAGCAAAATCGCCGACTTGAGCTGCGCCGAGGGCACGGGCGTGCGGTATTCGATCGGCGCGGGCTCGCTCGAGCCGCGCAGCGTGACCGGCAGGCGACCGCCCTCGGCCTCCGACAGCACCCGCGCGCCCATGAGCGCCAGCGGATCGAGAATGCGCCGCATGGGCCGCTTGCGCAGCGAGGCGTCGCCATCGAAGGTGGCCGTGATTCCATGTCCGCCGACGACGCCCATCATCAGCCGCGTCCCGGTGCCGGCGTTGCCGAAGTCGAGCGTTCCGCGCGGCTCGACGAGCGTGCCGAGACCCGCGCCCAGGACCCGCCACTGGCCGGGCCCGAGCCTGTCCACCCGCGCGCCGAGCATGCGGCAGGCTTCCGCCGTGCGCAAAACGTCGTCGCCCTCGAGCAGGCCCGTGATGCTCGTCTCGCCAATGGCCAGAAGGCCAAGAATCAGCGAGCGATGCGAAATAGACTTGTCGCCGGGGGGGCGCAGCCGGCCCCGCAGGGCCCCGGCGCGGCGCGCGGCGAGGGGGCGCGGTACATGGGGAGGGGCGGAGGCCACGATGGTTGTTTCCCGGATGAATGAACGCCGGGCTCCTACCATGGCGCGGGCGAACCTGTCACCAACGACGGGGCATCCCGCGACGCGCGCCAACTTGGCATTTGACAGGCGGCTCCCGCGCGACTAACCGGGGCGCCGAACCGGAATCCCGCGCTCGGGAAACCAAGTCATTTTTCATCGTTCAAGGGGCCGAACGACCGTGGCCAAACCCGAACTCGGCACGAAACGCCAGTGCCTCAGCTGCGCGGCGAAGTTCTTCGATCTTTGTCGTTCGCCGATTGTGTGCCCCAGGTGCCAGACGGTGTTTCAGGTCACCGCCTCGACCCGCCCGGCGGCGCGCGCCGCCGCGGCCGACGACGATTCCGAAGACACGGGCGCGGTGGAGCTCGTGTCGCTCGAGGACGCCGACGCCGGGGAAAGCAAGGACGTGGCCGCCGCGACCGAGGGCATCGAGATCGATGACGACTCGCCGGCGGACGAGACCTTCCTCGAGGAAGAAGAAGGCGAGTCGGACGACGTGGCCGGCCTCATCGATAGCGACATCGTCGACGACGAGGAGGCCTGAGGAAAATTCATCCCGCCGGAAATGCGGGCTTGTGGCGCGGGATGGTTCACGATATAGAGCCGCTCGCTTCACCCGGAGCGACAAGAATTCCGTCCCGAAGGACGGAGCCAGTCCATCCCAATGGACTGGCGAGACCACCGGCGAAACGCCGGAAAACGTGGGGCCATAGCTCAGTTGGGAGAGCGCTTCAATGGCATTGAAGAGGTCGTCGGTTCGATTCCGTCTGGCTCCACCAA
>CAISEY010000446.1 GCA_903884435.1 uncultured Hyphomicrobiales bacterium
AACTGCTCAACATCTACGCCCGACGCGCTGCGCGCGAAGGCCATGCCTTCCGCTACTCGGCCAACGATTACGAAACCTTTGCCAACGACTTTGGCTTTGAAGAGACCGCCGACCAGAAGGCCGCCATCCACTGCGTCATTCAAGACATGGTCAGCCCCCGCCCCATGGACCGCCTCGTGTGCGGCGACGTGGGCTTTGGCAAGACCGAGGTCGCGCTGCGCGCCGCCTTCGACGTCGCCATCAACGGCAAGCAGGTCGCCGTCGTCGTGCCGACGACGCTGCTGGCGCGCCAGCACCACAAGAACTTCGTCGAACGCTTCGCCGGCCTGCCGGTGAAGATCGCGCAACTCTCGCGCATGGTGTCGGCGGCCGACCAGCGCGCGGCGCGCGAGGGCCTCGCCAGCGGAGACATCGACATCGTCGTCGGCACCCACGCCGTGCTCGGCAAGCAGGTGACGTTCCGCGACCTCGCTCTCGTCGTCGTCGACGAGGAGCAGCATTTCGGCGTCGCCCACAAGGAGAAGCTGAAGAACCTGCGCTCGGAAGTTCACGTTCTCACGCTCTCCGCGACGCCCATTCCCCGCACCATGCAACTCGCCATGACCGGCGTGCGCGATCTGTCGATCATCGCGACGCCGCCCATCGATCGCCTCGCGGTGCGTTCCTTCGTGACGCCCTTCGACGAGCTCATCGTGCGCGAGGCGCTGCTGCGCGAACGCTATCGCGGCGGCCAGGCCTTCTACGTCTGTCCGCGCATCGAGGATCTCGAGGAGGTCGCCGCCTTCCTGCGCAAGCACGTGCCCGAGGCGAAATTCGTCATCGGCCATGGCCAGATGTCGCCGGGCGAGCTCGAGGACAGGATGTCCGCCTTCTACGAGGGCAAGTACGACATTCTCGTTTCCACCACGATCGTCGAATCCGGCCTCGACATTCCCAACGCCAACACGCTGATCGTGCACCGCGCCGACATGTTCGGTCTCTCGCAACTCTACCAGTTGCGCGGACGCGTCGGCCGCTCGAAGACGCGCGCCTACGCGCTGTTCACGATCCCCGCGAAGAAGGCGATCACGCCGCAGGCGCAAAAGCGCCTGGAGGTGCTGCAATCGCTCGACACGCTGGGCGCCGGCTTCCAGCTCGCCAGCCACGATCTCGACATTCGCGGCGCCGGCAACCTGCTCGGCGACGAACAGTCCGGCCACATCAAGGAGGTCGGCTACGAGCTCTATCAGCAGATGCTGAGCGACGCGGTGGCGGCGTTGAAGGCTGGCGTCGTCGAGCCGCTGGAGGAGCAATGGTCGCCGACGATCACCACCGGCGCGCCGGTGACGATCCCCGACCATTACGTGCCCGATCTCGCGCTGCGGATGCAGCTGTATCGCCGCTTGTCGTCGTTGCAGACCGACGCGGACATCGAGGGCTTCGCCGCGGAAATGATCGACCGGTTCGGCCCCATGCCGGAGGAGGTGGGCCTGCTGATGAAACTCGTCTCCATCAAGGCGCTGTGCATTCGCGCCCATGTCGACAAGATCGACGTTGGCGCGAAGGGGGCGGTGATTTCCTTCCACGACAATTCCTTCGCCAATCCGCAGGGCCTCGTGCGTTTCATCGCCGGGCAGGGGTCGGACGCCCGCGTGCGCCCCGACATGAAGGTCGTGTTCATGCGCGATTTCGAGACGATGGACGCGCGCCTCGAGGGCACGCGGCAGATCATGCGCTCGCTCGTCGGCATCGCGGAGGCGAAAAAGGTCAAGTGAGCGCGGCTTGACGGCGCCGCGGTCCGCCTCCAGATTGAAAGGGGGCGGGGAAACGCGGCATGAAATATCCGGGACTGGCGCTTGCCGCCCTGTGCGCCGCGGCGTTCGCGGCCCGCGCGGAGGAGTCATATCCGAACCGCGCGATCAGGATCATCGTGCCCGTCGCGCCTGGCGCCGCGGCCGACACGTTGCCGCGCGTCGTCGGCGACAAATTGTCGAGGCGCTTCGGCCAGCCCGTCGTCATCGAGAACCGGCCGGGCGCGTCGCTCAATCTCGGCGCCGAGGTCGTCGCGAAGGCCGAGCCGGACGGCTACACGTTGCTCGCCGCGCCGCCGCCGCCGCTCACCATCAACCAGAGCCTGTTTTCGAGCCTGCGCTTCGATCCTTCGGCGTTCACGCCGGTGACGATCATCGCCGCCGTGCCCAACGTGCTCGTCGCGAACATCGACGCGCCCTTCCGCACTCTGCCGGAATTCGTCGCTTACGCGAGGGCCAATCCGGACAGGCTCGCCTACGCCTCGGCGGGGCAGGGCTCGTCGCCGCATCTCGCCATGGAATGGCTCAAGTCCCTCACCGGCGCGCGCGTCGTCCACGCGCCCTATTCGGGCGGGCTCGCGCCCGCGTTGACAGACGTGCTTGGCGGCCACGTCGCCCTGATGTTCAACAATCTCCCTAACGTGCTGCAACTCATCCGCGACGGGCGCGTGCGCGCGCTCGGCGTCGATGGCGCCACGCGTTCTCCGGCGCTTCCGGACGTGCCCGCCATCGCGGAAACCTATCCTGGCTTCGTCGTCACCACCTGGTTCGGCGTCGTGGCGCCGCCAAAAACGGATCCCGCCATCGCCGCGAAATTGTCGGCGGCCATCGCCGAAGAAATCCGGAGGCCGGATTTCGTCGAGTTGCTCGACGGCTTCTCGGCGATTCCCGTCGGGAGCGCGCCGGCGGAGGCCGCGGACTTCATGAAGCGGGAGAGCGCCCGCTGGCGCGAGGTCGTCGGCAAGATCGGCGTCAAACTCGACTAGGTCCGGAGACAGATCGTGAGCAGGCCACGCGCGCTCGTCATCGGCGGTTCCCTCGGCGGATTGTTCGCCGCCAATCTGCTGCGGACCATCGGTTGGGACGCGGTTGTGTTCGAGCGCGCCCGCGGCGATCTCGCCGGGCGCGGCGCGGGGCTTGGCGCGCGTGACGAACTCTTCGAGGTCATGCGCCGCGTGGGCGCCGGCGTCGGCAACGCCGCGCTTGGCGACGCCGTTGGCGCGCGCGTGATCTCCCGCCAGTGCCGCGACATCCTCGGAAACATCGTTCACGAAGTGCCGCAACAGGCCATCGCGACCGCCTGGGACCGCGTCTACCAGCCCATGCGCGAGGCGCTGCCCGACGAATTTTATCGCTCGGGGATGCAACTCGAACGCCACGAGGCGAGCGGCGATCGGGTCGCCGCGATCTTCGCCGATGGATCGCGGGAGGAGGGCGACCTGCTGATCGGCGCCGACGGCCTTTACTCGACCGTGCGCGCGCAGGCTTTCCCGGAGGAGAAACCGGTCTATTCCGGCTATGTCGCCTGGCGCTTCGTCGTCACGGAAAAGGACATCCCGGAAGCCCTGCACGATCAGGCGTTCAGCCGCATGATCTTCTCGTTTCCGCGCGGCGAACTCGCCTTCGCCATTCCCATGCCGCCGTCGGACGACGGGGCGCGACAAACGAAACATCGGGCGCAATGCGTCTGGTTTCGCCCCGTCGATTTCGCGACGGAACTGCCACTGCTTTGCACCGACGCGAAGGGCGTCCGTCACGGCGTCTCGATTCCGCCGCCCCTGATCAGGTCCGATCTGATCGCGGAGTTGCGCGAAATCGCCGGCGCCACGCTCGCTCCGCACCTCGCCGCCTTCGTGCGCGGCGCCGAACAGCCGATTTTGCAGCCGGTGTTCGATCTCGCCTCGAAACACATGGTCCGCGGACGCGTCGCGCTCGTCGGCGATTCCGCCTCCGTCGTGCGCCCGCATGTCGCCACCGGCGTCACCAAGGCGGCGCTCGACGCGCAAGCTCTGGCCGACGCGCTGCTGGCGAACGACGACATCGACGCGGCGCTCGCCCGATACGACCGCGAGCGCCCTCCCTTTGGCGCGCGCCTCGTCGAGCGCGGCCGCTGGATCGGCGCCGACATTGGCCGGGACAAGCCGGCGGTCGAACTGACGCCCGAGCCTGGCAAGCGGCTCGACGCGTTGCTGCGCGGCTATGGCGCGGCGGGCGTCATCGAGGGCGAGCCGGTGTTGCCGGCGCGAGGGAGACCGTGATGCGCGCGATCGTGAAAACGTTTTTCGCCGTCGCGCTGGGTTGCGCGTCCGTCGCGACGCCCGCCGCCGCGCGTGAACTCGTGCGCGTCGCCTGGGTCAAGGCCCTTGTCTCCGGGCCGTTGATGATCGCGAAGGAGAAGGGCTATTTCAATCAGGCGGACCTCGACGTCGAGTTCGAACTCGCGGGCACGGCGGCGAACCTCATGCCAATGCTCGCGACGAACCGGCTTCAGGTCCTGGAAGGCGGCCTGCAGGCGAATATTTTCGGCGCCATCGCGCAGAACTTGCCGATCGTCATCGCGTCGGACCGCGCCTCGGAGCCAACGGGACACTATCTGCTGATCCGACCGGAATTGCGTGGCGTCGTGAAGGGCGTCGCCGACCTGAAAGGTCGCACGATAGCCGCGGGCGCGACGGGCTCGGTTTTCTACTACGAGATGGACAGGCTGCTGAATTCGGCGGGGCTGTCCCTGAAAGACGTCGAGATGAAGACCGTGGGCATCACCCAGCTCGGCGCCGGGTTTCGCAATGGCGCCATCGACGCCGGCATCGCCTACACGCCCTTCACTCATTTGCTTCCCGCGCAAAACCTCGCGGCGCAACTGCTCGCCATCGACACGGTCATCAAGCGCATCACCACCGCCGTCACCATGATCAACACGGACTGGGCGAGGCAAAAGCCCGACGTGGCCCGGCGCTTTTTCGTCGCGCTGTCGCGTGGCGTGCGCGACTTTTGCCAGGGCTATCATCACGGAAGCAACCGCGCGGAGGTTCAGGACATTCTCGCGCGGACCGGGGTCGTCGACGACCCGGAACTCTTCAAATATTTCTGGGGCTCGCGGCGCGCGTCGGGCGAGGTCGACGTCGAATCCGTCGTCGATGTCTACGACTGGTTCGCGCGGGAAGGCGCCGTCGCGCGGGGATTGCCCGTCGAAAAACTCGTGGACAATTCCTTCGTGCGCGCGGCCAACGCGGAGCTAGGGCCTTTTGTCGTCGAGAACGCGGCCGACAGGACGCCCGGCTGCGAGTGAGCCTCAATCCTTTTCGTGCTGGCGCGCCTGCCGCGTCGCCATGCTCATCACCGGCGGCGCCTTGAACTTGCGGATTTCCGATCCCGCGGCCGCTTCGCCCGCGCCGAGGGGCCGGTCGCCGCGGATCGTCACGCGCTCCATCAGCCGGCGCTGGGGATAATAATCGTGCACGGCGGCGTGCATGACGAGGCGGTTGTCCCAGAAGACGAGCATGTCAGGCTCCCACCGGTGCCGGTATTGATGTTCGAGCGAGGATGTCAGCCGGAACAGTTGATCCAGCAGCGCGCGGCTTTCGTTCTCTTCCATGCCCTTGATGAAGAGCGTGAACTGCGGATTGACGAACACGACCTTGCGTCCGGTGACGGGATGCGCGCGCACGACGGGATGAGTCACGGGCCGGTACGTTTCCTCGAACTTGCGCAGCTTGCGCCAGCCGTCCTCCGTCTCGGCGAACAGGGTCTTGAACGGCTTGAAATCATGCACCGCCTCGAGACCGGAAATGTAGTGTTGCATCTTGTCGGAGAGGCTTTCGTAGGCCGCGCCCATGTTGCAGAACGCGGTGTCGCCGCCGATCGCCGGAATGATTTTCGAACAGAGCGCCGTGCCCATCGGGGGACATTCGCGGAATGTTTCGTCGGAATGCCAGATGTCCGTCGGCGGCGGCGGATTGCCCTCTTTCTGGTCATAGACGATGAGTTCCGGCGCGTCGGCGGCGTTGGTCGAGAACGGATGCACCGTCAGTTCGCCGAAATAGCGGCCGAACCGCTTGAGATCTTCCGGGGAAATTTTCTGCCGGGGAAACACCAGCACGCCATGTTCCGCGTGCGCCCGTCCGATGGCGGCGACGGCCGCGGGTTCGAGCGGCTTCGTCAGATCGACTCCGGTGATTTCCGCGCCGAGAAAGGCGCCGATCCGGCGCAATTGGAGGGACGGAGCTTCGATGGTTGAAAGATGTGCCGGTTGCGCCATGATAACCTCCCGCTGGCCGCGCCGGATGTCTCCGGCGCGGCCCGGGCGATCATGGAAGGTCGCGCTCGCCGGGGCAAGCGCGGCGGGATTACTTTTTGTCGGCGGCGAGCGCGCCGCTGGCGAACAGAACGCCCGCGACTCCCGCGCCCACCAGCGGCGCCACGATGAACAGCCAGAGCTGGCCGAGCGCGCCCGCGTTGGACCCCATGCCGATCACCGCCGGCCCGAGCGACCGCGCCGGATTCACCGACACGCCCGTGACGTTGATGCCGACGATGTGGATCGCGCAAAGCGTCAGGCCGATGGCGAGGCCCGCGAGATGCGAGGGCTGGCCCTCCGCCGTGACGCCAAGGATGCACACGAGGAACAGGAAGGTCGCGACGGCCTCGAAGACGAAGGCCGAGACGAGATTGTATTGCCCGAGATAGCCCGCGCCCCAGCCGTTCTGGCCAAGGCCGCCGTTCCAGCCCGACGCCTTGCCCGAGAGAATGAGATAGAGCACGGCGGCGCCCGCGAGCGCGCCGAGACATTGCGCGATGGCGTAGCTGATGAACTCGGCGAAGCTCATGCGCCCCGCCAGCATCACGCCAAAGCTGACCGCCGGGTTGACGTGACACCCCGAGACCGGTCCGATGCCATAGGCCATGGCGACGATGGCGAGGCCGAAGGCGAAGGAAATGCCGAGCACGTCGATGGCCGTGGGGCCCGTGCCCATGCCCGCGATGACAGCGGCGCCGCATCCGAAAAACACGAGAGCGAACGTGCCAATGAATTCAGCGATGGACTTTCTCATGAAAACCTCCCTTCGAGGAACTGCGCGCCGGTCCTCGCCGGTTCGCGCCGGGCGCTCGTTTCAGGCGACCCCTTCGAAAGAGTGATCCTCGCCAGGACCGGAGTCCAGAGCCAATCCGGCTTTATCTCCCGGCGGCTGTCTCCGTCAGCGCCTTTTTGATCGCTCCGGCGATGATTTCCGGCGGCTGGGCGCCAGAGAGCGCGTATTTCCCGTTGAAAATGAAGAAGGGCACGCCGTTGACGCCCATGCGTCGCGCCACGGCGATTTCTTCCCGCACGGCGTCCTTGTCCGTTTCCGCGTCGAGCATGCGCCGCGCCATGGCGCGGTCGAAACCGTGATCGGCGGCGACGCCCGCGAGGATCTCGCGGTCGCCGATGTCCGCGCCTTCCTCGAAATAGAGTTTGAACAGGCGCTCGACGACGGCGTCCTGCACGCCGGTCGGTTGCGCCCAGCGAATGAGCCGGTGCGCGTCGAGCGTGTTGGGCGAGCGCTCGATCCTGTCGAACGCGAAGGCGATGCCTGTTTCGCGGCCCGCCTCGATCAGCCGCGTGTTCATCTGTCCGACGCGCTCCGGCCCGAACTTGCGCGTCAGATAATCGACGCGGCGCATCCCCTCCGGCGGAATCGTCGCGTCGAGCTGATAGGGGCGCCATCTGATCTCGGCGCCGATGTCGCCGCTCAGGTCGAGGGCCGCGGCGAGCTTGCGCTTTCCAAGAAAGCACCAGGGACAGACGGCGTCGGAGATGACGTCGATCGTGACGGTCCGGTCCGGGCCGGGGTTCGCATTCGTGTCTTTCATCTCCGCCTCAACCTTGCATCGCGCCTGACTTTTCCCGATCGTTCCACTCCGGTCCGGCGGCTTGTAGCACGGACGCCGGACTTGCGAAGGCGAGACCGTCGAGCGCGTCGAGATC
>CAISEY010000447.1 GCA_903884435.1 uncultured Hyphomicrobiales bacterium
ATCAAGTTCGTGCTCGCCGATGGCGTGCTCTCCGCGCACATGTCGGAAATGCCCGTGGGCACCTACAAGAAGGGCCATCGCCACGGCGCCGGCACGCACGTCATCTGCGTCACCGGCCACGGCTATTCGCTGACCTGGTACGAGGGGCAGGAAGACAATTTCGAGCGCGTCGAGTGGAAACACGGCGTCGTGTTTCCGCCCTGTCTCCATCAGTTCCACCAGCATTTCAACACGAGCCACGAGCCCGCGCGCTATCTCGCCACGGGTCTCGGCAACGTGCGCTACCCCTTCACCACCATGAAGCGCCGCACGATGATCGGCGAGAAGGGCGACAAGCGGCAGCGCTCCTCGCTGAGCGTGAAGGAAGGCGGCAACCAGGTCGAATACGAGGAACAGAATCCGCGCATTCACGAGCTCTGGCTGGAAGAGATGAAAAAGGCCGGAATCACGCCCGGCATGGACAAGTATTTCAAGGGGTAGCGCGCGCTCCCTTCTCCCGCGAAACGGGAGAAGGGAAACGCCTCACGCGATCTGGTGGCGCTTCGTCAGCAGGTGGAACGCCGTGCTCACGGCCGTCATCAGGCAAATCCACACGACGCCCATCGACGCGAGTTCCGTCACCTGGCCGTTTTGCCAGAGATCGAACAGCGTCACCGCCATGACTTCCGTTCCGGGCCCCACGAGCAGCAGCGGCAGCGACACGGTTTGCACGGACAGAAGGAAGATCAGCAGCCACGAACTGACGAGCGAGGCGACAAGCAACGGCAGCAGCACGCGCAGGAAAATCTTCGCGCGGTTCGCGCCGGACACCGTCGCCGCCTCCTCCAGGTCGGTGTGGATTTGCAGGACGCCCGCGTAGGAATAGCGCATTCCATAGGGCAGGAAGCGCACGCTCGACGCGATGATCACCGACAGAAGCGTGCCGTAGAGCGGCAGCGGCAGGTTCACGAACACGTTGAGGAAGGCGACGCCCATGATGATCGCCGGAAACACCAGCGGCATGGTCGCGAGCTGGTCGAGCAGGATGGCGCCGGGATAGCGCCGCGCCACGAGCCAGGCGCAGAGCGCGGTGAAGGGCACGACGAAGGTCGCCGTGCCGACGCCCAGGATCAGCGTGTTGGCGATGGAATCGCGGAACGAGCCGGGCCCCGCGAGAACGAGGTAATTCTCCAGCGAGAAACGCGACAGCGAGTCCGCCGTGACGCCCTCGTAGAAGGGCTGGAACGAGGTGAAGACCAGCATCGACACCGGCAGGATCGTCACGACGCTGAACAGAAGGAACAGGATCGCCGAGGCCGCGATCCGCCAGCGCCCGAGATCGATGACGCGCGGGCGAAAGCCCTTGCCCGTCACCGTCTGGTAGCGGTGCGCGTGCCGAGACAACTGGTTTTGCCAGAACAGCAGGCCGATCACGACGAGGATCAGGCAAACCGAATAGGCGCCGGCCTGGCCGTGATTTGGCGCGCCTGTCGAATGCGAGGTTTGATAGATCGTCGTCGTCATCACGTTGATGTTGCCGGCGAGGCCGACGAGGGCCGGCACCTCGAAGGATTCGAAGGCGCGCACGAAAATCAGCAGGGTCAGCGCGCAGAGCGCCGGCAGCGCCATGCGCAGCGTGATGCGCCAGAACGTGCGCACGGGCGCCGAGCCAGACATCATCGCCGCCTCCTCGAAGGAAGCGTCGGTCGAACGCAGCACGGCGGACATCAGCAGGAAGGTCAATGGCACGAAGCCGACGCCCTCGATCAGCACCATCCCCCACATGGAATAAACGTTGATGGCTTCGCCCGATCGGGTCAGCGCCGCGATCAGGTCGTTGAACGGCCCGGCGCGCCCGAGCAGGAGCAGCCAGGCGACGGTGTAGAGAACATGCGGCACGCCGAGCGAAATGATCGCGCCGAACAGCACCAGCTTGCGGCCCGGCGCGTTGGTGCGCTCGACGATCATCGCCTGCATCGTGCCGATGAAAATCGCGACAATGGCGGACCCGACCGCGTAAACCAGCGTGTTGACGAGGCTCGGAAGGAAGAACCTGTCCGACCAGAGTTGCTGGTAAAACTTCAGCGTGAACGCGCCCATCGAACCGTCCGGCTTCGATTCGTGAACGCTCACGTCGAGCAGGAACAGCACCGGCGGCGCGACGAGGATCAGCAGGACCGCCGCGAGCGCCGCGACGAGCAGCGACGGTTTCAGCAGCCAGGCGAGACTGGAGGTCTCCGGCGCGGGCGCGTCTTCCGCGTCGACGGTCGCGAGGGCCCGCGTCATGGCCGTTCCGCGCGCGCTTGGTTCACCGGAATTTCTCCTGCCAGATCGCCTGCGACGATTCCGTGTATTTGTTGAGGTCTTCCGGCGTGATGAAATTCTCGGGCACGCCCGCGTTCTTCGGCACGACGGGCGCGACCAGGTCGAGCGGCGGCGTGTCCGGCCGCGCCGGGAAATATTCCGCCTTCGCGAGGATTTGCTGGCCCTCCCGCGACAGGATGAAGTCGACGAGCAGCAGCGAGGCGTGCGGATGTTTCGCGTTTTTCGCCACCACCATGGAGGCCGAGGTCGCGGGCACGGGATCGTGCAGCGCCGTGTTCACCGGCGCCCCCTTGGCGCGGCTGATCAACGGATGATGCGCGAAAATGTTGAGGCCGATCGGGAATTCGCCCGCCATCACCCGGTCGACCAGCGTGCGCGCGCTGCCGGAGCCGAAATTGACGACCTTCTGTTCCGCCAGCCTGTTGAAATAGTCGTTCGCCTTCGCCTCGCCCCAGGCGATGCGCAGGTTGGCGATAAACAGCGGCGTGCCGCTGCTGGTGCCGATGCGCCAGGCGAGCTTGCCCTTCCATCTGGGATCGAGCAGGTCCTCGTAAGTCCTGGGAACCTGGTCAGGCGGAACCAGTTTCGTGTTGTAGGCCGTGCCGAAATAACTCACGCGCGTCGGCGTCCACAATTCTTTCGGGTCGCGATAGGCCTTCGGATAAGCCTCGAGCATCGGCGTGTGGTAGGGCTGCACCAGATTCATCTGGATCGCGAGTTCGCCGACGCCGGTGCCCTCGAGCACGTCGACGAGCTGGTTGTTCGAACGCACCTCGGCGTTGACCTTCGCGACCAGTTCCTCGGTGTCGCTGCGCCAGTAAGTCATCTTGATGAAGGGATATTTCTTCATGAAGGCGTCGGCGAGCGGACGCAGCGCCTGATTGACGATCATCGCCGAGTAGAAGACGACCGCGCCTTCCTTCTTCGCGCCCTCGACGAGCAACTCCTGCCGGTTGGCGGCGTTGCTCGTCAGGATGTCGGGGGACTGCGCGCGCGCCGGAAGGCAGGCGGCGGCGAGCGACGCGAGGCAGATCGCGCCGCTCAGGAACGTCGTCTTTGGCTTTCGCTTCGCGCGCTCGCGCATTCCGGGGGCTCCCATGTGCGATACTATTTCTTCCAGCGAACGCCGCTGCCGGGGCCCTCGGGCAGGCGCAACGCGCCATTCTCGATTTCGATTCCCTCGAAACTGTCGTCGAGCAGGCGGTCGAATTCGCCAAGTTCGCAGGCGTAGTCGACGTCGCGCAGGGCGCAGGCGAGGTGGATGGCGTGGGCCGACAGCAGACGGCTGCCGACGGCCGCGCCGAGGCGGTATTTGATTCCGCCCGCCTCGCAGATGCGCGCCGCGGCCAGCGTGTTGCGCAGGCCGCCGAGTTTCGGGATTTTCAGGCTCACCGCGTCGCAGGCGCGCTGCGTCACGAGACGGTAGATTTCCTGCAACGAGCCGGCGGCCTCGTCCGCCTCGACGGTGATCGGCACGGTTTGCGTGACGAGCTTCAGCCCCTCGAAATCGTCCGCCGAGACCGGCTGTTCCGCGAGATCGATGTTGTAATCGGCCATGCGCGTCAGCGCCGCGATCGCGTCCTTCGGCGTGTAGGACTGGTTGGCGTCGATCGTCAGATGCACGTCGGGGCCGACCTGTTTGCGGATCGCGGCGACCCGCGCCACGTCCTCGGCGACTTCTCCATGCACCTTGATCTTCAGGTAGTTGTAGCCCTTGTCGACGAGCTTCTGGCCCTGAACCGCCATTTCGGCGGGCGTTTTGATCGCGAGAATGCGCAGGATCGGCACGCTGTCGCGCACCTTGCCGCCGAACAACTGGCACAGCGGCACGCCAAGGCGTTTCGCCAGAAGGTCGTGAAGCGCGCAATCGACGCCGGCTTTCGCTTGCGGCGCGCCGCGCATGGCGCGGTCGAGCCCCGCGAGGATGGCCTCGATGTCTCCGCTCTCCTTGCCGACGACGCTGGCCTTCAGATAGTCGAGCTGGCCGCCGAGCGCCGGCGAAATGGCGCCCATGTGCGGCGTCGCGGAGGCGTAGCCGAAGGCCTCGTGACCGTCTTCGGTCGCGAGGCGCACGAACTTGCCTTCCGTCACCGGACTCGCCCCGAGCGCGAATTTCCACGTCGGATCCTCCTTGCGCATGAGGCTGTCGCGAATGTCGAATTGCGTGATCTTCACGGTGGACTCTCCCCGGTGCGGCGCGCTCAGAAATCGTTGCCCGGCTCGCTGCCGTCGGCCGACGGGCCGGCGTACCATTTTTCTTCCATGCGCGATTTGGCGCCGTCCCGGGCGAGATATTTCTCGAATTCGGCGCGCAGGAAGGGGTCTTCCTCGTGATAGGGAATCGCGCTGCCGCCCTTCTTGAGGTCGATGGCGCCGAAATCCATCGTCGCCTCGCCGGGCAAGCCGGGCTTGCGGGCGCGGGAATTGTTGGCTCCGAACCAGGCGCTCAGCCGCAGCGGGTCTTTCGACACGCCGAAATGCTGGTGGAACCAGTCGCCCGACATGGGGGCGGCGGTGACCATTCCGCCGAACTCATAGTCCTGGCGCTGAACGTATTGCGATTTTCCGTCCTTCCAGGGCTGCGTTCCGAGCGCCTCGGGCCAGGTGTAGGTGTAGCCCTTGCCCTTGAGGCAAATCAGAATGGCCGCCGACGCGTGTTTGTGCGCCTTGGAATAGCGGCCGGTCTCGTGCTGGCCGATCCAGAGATAGAAGCGCTGGCCCGCCATGTAGGGCTCGATGCGGCGGTAGCCGGGCGAGCGGCGGTTGTCGAGGGGAAGCTCCGTCGTGATCACGTCCGGAATGAAGTTGGTGCGGCGCATGGCGAGGCCGCGCACGGGATCCGGCTCGATGTCGTCGCCCGGCTTGAAATAATCGTCGTTGCCGGCGTAGCGGTCGGAGAAATTATAGGGCGTGTTGAAGACGAAATGCGGGTTGTCCACGAGGTTCATGATGTTCGGCGCCGTCGTGCCGCACAGCAGGATCGCCGGCGAATTCGTCGCGTTGACGAAGCGATGGAAGGCGTTGAGCGGGACCGAGAACAGCGAGCCCTTCTGCCATTCGAAGGTCTGCTTCCTGGCCTGGCCTTCCTGCCAGACTTCCGTCGAGCCGCGGCCCTCGATCACGAGGACGTTCTTCTCGTAGAGGTGGCGCTCGATCTCGAGCGCGCCGCCGGCGGGCACTTCCACGACATACATGCCCCACAGGCCCTCGGTGCCGTAGAGCTGGATGTAGGTGCCGCGGCCGCCGAGTCGTTTCCACGGCGCGAGCGGCAGGTCGAGCACGGTGCGGCAGCCGATCCCGCGATAGACCGGCACGCCCTCGGCCTCCATGAACCGGTCGTAGGGCATGGCCGGGCGCTTGAACTTGCCAAATCCGGCGTTTTCCCCGGCCTTCGGTTCGTGCCAGTGTTTGGCGGTCTCGTCGTGCGGCATGTCGTTTCCCCGGTTGCCCGCGTTCGCGGGACGTGTCTCGCGGGCCGGGCTTTTCCCGGCGGGCGGCGTCGCGGGCTTTTTGATCCGTTCCGGGCGAAAAAGGCAAGCGGCGCGCGCCGCGATTTCCGGGCGGCCTTTCAACCCGGCTCCTCCCGCGCCATCATGGCGGCCCGGGCGTCATGCCCGGACGGAGGATTTCGATGCGGGACGAAGCGCGCGCGACACTGAAAATCGGCGACATCGAGATCACGCCGCTCCTCGACGGGCCGTTGCCGGCGACGCTCGGAAAAATTCCCGATCCCCGCCACCGCGCCGAGGCCGAAAAGCTGCTGGAAAGCGCGCCCGCCGACGCGCTGACCATGCCGGTCTTTGGCTACCTGCTGAAGCTTGGCGCGCGCCACGCCCTGGTCGACGCGGGCGCGGGCGCCCTCATGTCGAAGGAACTCGGCCAGCTGGCCGACGCGCTCGCGGCCAGCGGCGTCTCGCCCGCGCAAATCGCCACGATTTACATGACTCACATGCACAAGGACCATTTCGGCGGCCTCGTCGACGCCGCCGGCGCCGCGGTCTTTCCCAACGCGGAACTCGTGCTCCACGAAACCGAGGCCGCCTTCTGGATGGACCGGGCCTTCGAGGACATGCCCGAACGCGCGTGGCGTTTTTTCGATGTCACGCGAACGACTCTCGCGGCCTATGGCGACCGCGTGCGCCGCGCGCGCGAGGGAGAGGACATTCAGGGCGTTTCCGCCCATCTGGCGCCGGGCCACACGCCGGGCCACGCGTGCTGGCTGGCGCAATCGGGCGGCAAGTCCGTGCTCGCCTGGGGCGACCTCATTCACATCGCGTATCTGCACCTGCCGGCGCCGCATGTCGTGATGGAATACGATCTCGACCCGGCGCTCGCGTTGCAAAGCCGCCGGCGCGTGCTCGACTGGGTGACAAAGGACGCAATCCCCGTCGCCGGCGCGCATCTGCCGGCGCCGGGAATCCACTCGATCGCGCGCCGGGGCGAAGCCTTCGGGCTCGCGACCGGCTGAGGACTTACAGAACGACGGTCGGTCCGCCGGACTGGTACTTGCCCTGACCGGAGCCGCCGCCCGCCGCGTCGATGCGTTCGCGCGCCGTCCTGTACGTCGCCGCGTCGAGCGGGCCCCTGGCCGCGTGGTCGATGTCCGCGGCGAGATGCGCGCTGTCGGTCGTCGCCACGAGCGCGACGTCGATGTCGTCGTTTGCCATGGCGAAACGGATCATGAATTCGATCCGCGACATGCCCCCGAGCAGATCGTCGAGCCCGGCGCGCTCCCAGAGGCTCCGGACCTCGCCGTCCGCCGTGCCGATAGGCCGGGTCGCCCAGCCCTTCGCGGGCGCGCCGCGTCCCGTGACGCCGCGCGCCACGATGGCCTTGCCCGATTGCTTCAACGCCGCGATCACGCCCTCGTTCGTGCGTTGCAGGGCCGAATAGGGAACCTGGATCACCTGGAAATAATCGGGCTCGACGAATTCCGCGAGCAGCGGCAGCCGCGAGGAAATGCCGATGAACCGGACGGCGCCGCGCTTTTGCAGCGCCTGGAGCGCGTCGATCACGCCGCCGTCCTCGAGCTCCTTTCGCGTCGGATTGCCATGAACCTGCGCGACGTCGAGATGGTCGGTCTTCAGGCGGCGCAGGCTTTGCTCGACGCCGGCGGTGACGTTCTCGCCGGTGTAGACGTGCTTTTCGCCGTGTTCGGTTCCTTCCATGCCGACCTGGCAGGCGCATTTCGTGGCGAGGAAGAAATCCCCGCGCCGGCGCGACAGCGCCTTGCCGATCGCCGTTTCGCTGAGGCCGTAGTCGATGGACGTGTCGATGTAGTTGATGCCGCGATCGACGACCTCGTTGAGAAACCGGACGGCCTCCGCCTCGGCGATCGCGCGGGCGCGCGGAAAGCCGGCGAGCTCCATCGCGCCATAGCCGATCCGGCTGGTGGTGAGGCCGGTGCGCCCCATATTCCGCGCGCCGCCCGCCAGCGCCGCTCCGCCTGAATGCGTCATGTCCGTCTCCCGCCCCGCGTCGTGACCACGCTCCATGCCCCGCCCGGCGCGCCGGATCAAGCGCGCGCCCTTGCCCGTTCGCCGCCCCGCGCCTAGTTTGGCCCGAGCCGCGCGCGCCGCGCCGGCGGGGGGCTTTCACGACATGCGCACACCGGAACTGATCGTCGCGCCGCTGACGCCCTTCACCGCCGACCTCGCGGTGGACGGTCCGTCTTTGAAGCGCCAGATCGATTATATTGTCGATGAATGCCGCGCGACGATGGTGGTCGCCGCGGGCGTCGAGACGCAGGAATACACATATTTGAGCATGGAAGAGCGCGAGGCGCTGATCCGCCAGACCATTGAATACGTCGATGGCCGCGTTCCCGTCATGGTCGGCGTCTCGCACGCGTCCTGGCGGACCTCCGTCCGCCTCGCCCATTTCGCGGAAAAGCACGGCGCCGCCGCCGTGCAATTGCTCGCGCCGCTGCGTCCCTTCGCGGGCCCGCCGACGCAGGCCGATCTCGTCGCCTGTTTCGAGGGCGTCGGGCGCGAGACGGGCCTGCCGATCACGCTTTATCTCAATCCCGGCCCTGGCGCCGACGTGTCGATCGCCGACACGATCGCGCTCGCCAGACTGCCCTGCGTCAAGCTGATCAAGGAAAGCTCGCGCGATCTGTCGCGCGTCGGGCGGCTCATCGTCGAGATCGACCACGCCGGACACGCGCGCTACATGACGACGATGCAGATGCTGCTCGCGACTCTCGAGCTGGGCGGCTCCGGCGCCACCATGCCGCCGCCCGGCTGCGAAATCGCGCGCCATGTCATCGACGCCTTTCTCGCGAAGGATTTCGAGAAGGCGGCGGCCTTTCAACTGCAATTCGCGCTGTTTCCGGCGCGCTGGATGCATCGCGGTCTCGCGCCCGCCATGAAGGCGGCGATGAATCTCATTGGCGTGCCCGCCGGCGAGCCCTATCCGCCCTATGCGCCGCTGAGCCGCGAGGAAGTCGCGGCCATGGAGGACTTGTTCCGCGGCAACGCCTTCGCCCCGAGACTCGCGAGGACGCCATCGGCGTCGTGACTGGAGAAACCGTTCGATGACACAGCAACAGGTCGCCCCGCCGACGACGCCCTATGGCGCGCCGATTTGCTTCGCCGACGCGAAAAAGGCCATGGCGGCCGCGGAAGCCGAGGCCGCGCGCATCGGCGTGGGCGTCGCCATCGCCATCGTCGATTCCGGCGCCAATCTCGTGATGATGCACCGGCTCGACAACACGCAACTGTCCTCGACGCGCATCGCCGGCGACAAGGCGCGCACGGCGGCGGAGTTTCGTCGCCCGACGAAGGTTTTCGAAGACGCCGTGGCCGG
Organism: uncultured Hyphomicrobiales bacterium; assembly: GCA_903884435.1. Lineage (GTDB taxonomy): Bacteria > Pseudomonadota > Alphaproteobacteria > Rhizobiales > Beijerinckiaceae > Terripilifer. The sequence goes on from CAISEY010000447.1 coordinate 9,112, forward strand.
CGGCGGAATCGGTCTGCGCGTGCTGACCTTCGGCGCGAGCGTCGCGGACGGCGGCGTGCCCATCGTCGTCAATGGCGCGATCATTGGCGCCATCGGCGTGTCGGGCGCCGCCTCCCATCAGGACGCGCAAGTCGCGCGGGCGGGCGCCGACGCGCTGAAATAGCCCGCCGTCACACGGCCGCGGCCGCCGGCGGGGTTCGCGCGCACCACGAGCCCGGCCATTCGCGGATGCGCGGATAAACTTCCCTGGCGAACAGCGTCATGCTCTTCACGGTGCGCTCGTGGCTGAGAAAGCCGGCCTGCTGCATCATCAGGAAATGATCGAAGCCGCCGACGCGGTCGTAAAAGCGGCGGATCTGCTTCACGACGGAGTCCGGCGTGCCCGCGACGAGCGCGCCCGATTCCATCAGCGCGTCGAGCCCCTGCGTCCGGATCGCGTCGGTGCGCCCGGCGAACGTGCCCTTCATCGCGTTCACCGTGAAGGGAACGCTGACGTAGCCTGGCGGATTGCGGAATTGCGGCTCGGATTTCGTCTTGAGGAACCAGGCGAGTTCCGCGGCGCCCTTGCGCGCGTCCTCCTCGGTCTCCCCGGTGTAGACGAGCGGCATGTAGGCGAGCCCGCCGGGCAGGCCGTTGCAGACGTAGTTTTCGCGGTAGAGATCGAACAGCGAGCGAACGACGTCGTGCGGTTGCAGGAAGGTCGCGAAGACATGACCCTCGCGCGCGACCTTCGCGATGTTCTCGACGTCGTTCGAGCCGGTGATCCAGATGCGCGGCCGCGGCTGCTGGAAGGGGCGCGGCCAGATGTTGATCGACCTCTTGTGCCAGAACTTGCCCTCGTAGTTGAACGGTCCGTCCCGCGTCGTCCACGCCTTGATGATCATGTCGACGCCTTCCCACAGGCGCTCGTTGGTCTGCGTCGGATTGGTGTTGGCGGCGAAAATCTCGAAGGTCACGCCGCGCACGCAGCCGCATTCGAGCCGCCCGCCGGAGATGCAGTCGATGACCGCCATTTCCTCGGCGATGCGGACGGGATCCTCGCGGTTGGCGACGGGATTGCCGAGAATGACGATGCGCGCGTTCGTCGTTTGCCGCGCCAGCGCCGCGGCCATCAGCGGCGCCGCCGGGTTCATCGCGGACACGCTCGAATGATGCTCGTTGAGCATGATGTTGAGGCCGAGTTCGTCGGCGATCACGTATTCGTCGAGGTAGCGCTTGTAGAGATCGCGGCCCTTGAGCGGATCGAACAGGCCGTTCGGCAGGTTCACGCGCATCGAGGAAATGTCCTCGAGCGGCGGAATGTAGGGATAGGGCATTTCCGTGAAGTGCCAGGCTTCCATGTGAAAACTCCGGGGACGCGCGCGCGTCGGGTCTTGTCGGGAATATGTCACGCCCCCGCGAGGGGCGCGAGAGGCGCCGCCGCTACGCCGCGTCGCGCCGGTATGGCTGGATGACCTCGGCGCCAATCTCCTCCACGTCCCTGACGCCCGCGGTCATCTTGAACAGCACCAGTTCGATTCCCATGTCGCGGAAACGCCCGATCTGCCTGCGAATGTCCGCCGGCGGACCCATGCAGCCGCCAAGCGTCGCCGGCAACATGCTGCGGCGGATCTTGTTGGTGTCGGGATTGTGTTCGTGGGCGATGATGCGCGCGACCGACGCTTCCAGCGCGGTGGCCGCGTCCTTGCCGAAGCCGACGAAGGGGTTGAACCCGAAGCGCACCACGCGGCCCGTGCGTTTCGTGCGCGCCCGCATGTCGGCGATGGACGCCTCGAGTTCGCGCAGCAATTCGTCGGTCGTGCGAATGTCGCGCTTGTAGGGCAGGAACCACCAGTCGCCGATTTCCGCGACCATTTCCCGCCCGCGTTCCGTGTTCGCGGCGGTGAACATTTCCGGCGGGGTCGGGTTGCGCGGCCGCAGCCGCAATTCGGCGTCGCGCGTGGGAAAAAACTTGCCGTCCATCGAAAATTTTTCGTTGCGCCACATGCCCTCGATCACGCGCACGAATTCCGTGGCGCGCACGTAGCGGTCGTCGGTGTCGAGCAGCGCGGTGCCGCCGAACATCTGGAACTCGGCCTCGTTGGCGCCCGTCACGAGGTTGATGGCCATGCCGCCCTTGCAGACGCGGTCGAGCGTCATCGACAGCTTGGCGACGAGCGCCGGATGCCACAGGCCCGGATGCACGGCCACCATCGAGCGCATCCGCTCCAGTCTCGAGCCGATGGCGCCGGCGATGACCCAGGTCGTCATGTCCGGCCCGAGATGCCGCTCGGCGAAGAGGATGATGTCGAAGCCGGATCGTTCCGCCGCCAGCATCACGTCGAGGCCGAATTCGAATTGCTTGTCCCGCCGTCCGGGCTCGAGCGGGCCCTTCGCTTCCTGGATGGCGCGCGCGATTTCCGGCGAGCCGACGGTCACGTGTCCGTTCGTGCCATAAAGTCCGAATTGCATGTTCAGCCTCTCCTTCGCCGCGTCACGGCGCGTCCTTGCCCGCGAGCAGGGCGCGCACCCTCGCCTTCACCGGCTCCGGCGCGTGCGCCATTTTTTCCATCACGTCCTTCATGCGGCCCGCGCCAAACCAGCGCAACTCGAGGCCCGCGGTCCGCGCCTCCTCGAGAAACCGCAGATCGGCCATGGTTTTGTCGAACGCTTCCGCGAGCGCCCTGGCGCGCTCCGGCGGCACGCCGGGCGGGGCGAGCACGGGACGGCCCAGCGCCAGTTGCGCGAACAGCAACTCGAGCGCCAGCCGGCCACCCTCGTCGGGCGCGAGGTCGAGCGCGTTGGGCGCGTCGGGAAACGCCGGATGGCGCGAGAGGCCCATCTGGACGACCACGCGCAACTGGCCGGTCTCCAGTTGCCGCGCGAATTGCGCGCCGAGCGTCGAGACGAAGACGCCGCAGGCGCCGTCGATCTCGCCCTGTTCCATGGAGGTGATTCGCCCGGCGCCCGGATAGCCAAGCACGGCCCTGAACCGCGTGCCGATGACCGCGTTCATGCCAAGCGGAAACGTGTGCGAATTGGAGCCGACGCCGGTGGTGCCAATCACCGCGTCGCGCGCGCGCAAATCCCCGATCGAGCGGATGCCCGTCGTGTGCCAGAACGAACAGGTGTCCGATTCCTCGTTCATGTTGCCGACAGGGGTGAACTTCAGGTTTTCGAACCTCGCTTGCGGGTCGCCGAGCGAGGCGAGCAGGAACACGCTCGAGGCGAGCATCGCCATCGACGCGCCGTCGCGTTTCGCGGCGCCATAAAGGTTGTTGGCGGCGACGAGCCCGCCGCCGCCCGGCATGTACTGAATGGCGATGGAGGGAGCGCCGGGAATATATTTTCCCATGTGGCGGGCCAGGGCGCGCGCGTAGAGATCGTAACCGCCGCCGGGTCCAGCCGCGACGTTCAGCGTGATTGTCTTGTCCGCGTAAAAACCCGCGACGTCCTGGGCGCGCGCCGGAACCGCTCCCGGACAGAGGAGCGCGGCCAGCGCGGCCAAAGCCCTGTTCCGCATCGAACGCCCCGCGCGTTTCCACCCGTTTTATAGCTATCCGGATCAAACGCCGCCGGACCCGCCATTGTCAACGGCGACGACAGGGGCGGAGGAAAGGGGGCGGGAGAGGTCGTCGGGGGATGGAGCGGGCGAAGGGAATCGAACCCTCGTATGAAGCTTGGGAAGCTTCCGTTCTACCATTGAACTACGCCCGCGAACGCATCTGACGGGCTCGCGCCCGGATTTGCGTCAACGCGGGTTTTATAGACGAAAAATTTCGCCGCGCCACCCAAATTCCGCGCGCGCCCGCCGCCCGCGAAAAAGGCCCGTCGCCAGCGCGGCGGGCCTTCCGAAAGTCCGGCGCGTCGCTAGCCGCAGCGGCGCACGCGCTCGAGTCTCACGCCGAAGGGCGTGCGGCGACGAACGATTTCGACGTGGCAACGTTCGCGCCGGCGCTCGAAGCGGCGGTCCCGGTCGCCGCGGAAGTCACGGTCCCCGCGATCCTCGCGGCGAAACTCCCGGGGGCGTTCGCTGTCCCGGTCGCCGCCGAAGCGGGGATCGAATTGCGCCATTTGCGTCGCGTCCGCCGGCGCCGCGATGGAGGCCGCCGGGGCGGCCAGCAGTCCGCAGCCCACGATTGCGGCCATAAACAAGGTTTTCATGATTGGTCTTTCCCGTCCGGACGGCCACATGGCGCCCTTCGACGAGAAGACAGTCTGCGCCCGCGCGCGTGAAGCGGGGATGAACGGCTTTGGCAGGCCTCGTTCAGCCGCCGGTCACGAAAGCTCGCCCGCCAGCGCGCGCATGAACGCGACGCAGGCGGCGACCTCGGATTCCTCGAGGTATTCGTCCGGCTGGTGCGCCTGTTCGATGCCGCCGGGGCCGCACACGACGGTCGGCACGCCCGCGCCCTGGAAGCGCCCGGCCTCCGTCGCGAAGGAGACCGCCATGGTGCTGTTGGCGCGCGCCAGCTTGAAGGCGAGGCGCTCGGCGACGGAGCCCGGCTCCGGCGCGAGGCCGGGCACCTCGACCTCGGTGGTCGTCTCGATCCGCGCGTGCGGCGCGTGGCGGCGCAATTTCGGCAGCACCACGGCGGCGGCGTGCGCCTCGAGCCGCTTCAGCGCGGCGTCGCGCGGCGCGTCCGGCAGGCCGCGGAACTCCCAGTGAAACACGCATTCCTTCGCCAGGATGTTGCGCGCCGAGCCGCCGTGGATCGTGCCGACGCTGATGGTCGAGGCCGCCGGAATGAATCGCCCCGAGGGATCGCCGGCCGCTGCGAGTTCCTCCGCGAAGCGATAGAGATCCGCGACGAGTTCGCACGCGCCCTCGATGGCGTTGGCGCCGAGCGCCGGATTGGACGAATGCGCCTCGTGGCCGACGACGCGCGTGACGTAGGTCGACACCGACTTGTGCGCGTCGGCGATTTGCATTCGCGTCGGTTCACCCACGATGACGGCGGCGGGCGTGGGCAGGTCGAGGCCGAACCGCGCGATCGTGTCGACCGGGCCGAGGCAGGTGGTCTCCTCGTCGTAACTGAGCAGGATATGGACGGGCGCGCGCAGCGGCGCCCGCTGGAATTCCTCGATCATCGACAGGGCGATGGCGCCGAAGCCCTTCATGTCGCAGGTTCCGCGCCCGTAAAGACGCCCGCCCTCGCGTCGCAGCGCGAACGGATACGAGGTCCAGGCCTGGCCCGCGACGGGCACGACGTCGGTGTGGCCGGAGAGGACGATTCCTCCATCGCGCATCGGACCGATGGTGGCGAACAGCGCGGCCTTGTCGCCGGCCGCGTTGGGCGCGCGGACGTGCGGCACGCCCCGCGCGCGCAGGTAATCCTCGACGAAGGCGATGATGTCGAGGTTGGACTTCGAACTCTCGGTGTCGAACGCGACCAGCCGCTCCAGCAGCGCGATCGCGTCTTCCATGCGTTGATCGCCCATCGCGTCCGCCGCTCTAGTTGAGCACCCGCCGGGCCTGGGGAGAATCCAGCGAAAACGTGGGAATGTCGATCTCGAAGGACTTGCCGTCCTCGTCGACCATTTTGTAAGCGCCGCTCATGAAGCCGGAGGCGGTGGTGAGCGGGCAGCCCGAGGTGTAGCGGTATTTGTCGCCGGGCTTGAGGATGGGCTGTTCGCCGACGACGCCGGCGCCCTTGACCTCTTCCAGCCGGCCCTGGCCATCGGTGATGCGCCAGTGGCGCGCCACGAGTTGCACGGTGCGCGGTCCCCTGTTGGAGATCGTCACCGTGTAGGCCCAGAAAAACCGGCCGCGCGCGGGATCGGAGCGATCCGCGAGGAACTGCGGCTCGACATCGACCTGGATCGCCTGTGTTGTCGCCCTGTACATGCGGGCAGTCTGCCACGGCGCGCGCGCCGGGTCGAGCCCTTGATATGGGCGAAGGGCGCCGCTATCCCGGGCGCGCGTCACGGGAGATCGACATGAGCGAGACATTCAGCATCCGGCCCGCCGCGGCCGGCGACGCGGAGGCGGCCTGCGCCCTCGTGCGCGCCTCGATCATCGGCCTGTGCAAGGCCGACCATTTCGGCGATCCGCTGACCCTCGAGGGCTGGCTCGCCAACAAGACGCCGAAAAACATGGCGTACTGGTTCACGGCCCCCGGCATGACCGGTTTCGTCGCCGAGCGGGACGGCGCCCTCGTCGGCGTCGGCGCGGTGCGCGACGATGGCGAGATCGTGCTCGCCTATGTGTCGCCGCTGGCGCGCTTCCAGGGGATCACGAAGGCGCTCGTGGCGCGGATGGAGGCGACCGCCAGGGAAAAACTGGCCGATCGCATGAACCTCACCACCACGGAAACCGCGCGCCGGTTTTTCGAGGCGCGCGGCTACGTGGCGGAAGACGAGGAAGGCGACCTGTTCAGCGAGGAACAATGCGCCATGATCAAGGAATTCTGATCACACGCCCTCGACGATGCGCAGGTCGCGCACCGCGCCGCCCGCCAGCGCCTTCAGCGCCGCCTGATAACCCGGGCTGTCGTGCGCGGCGGCCGCGGCCGCGACGCTCGGAAACTCGATGATGACCGTGCGCTGGAGGACGCCCGCCTCGTAGGCGTGGACCGCGTTGCCGCGCGCGATGAACTTGCCGCCGCCCGCCTCGATCGCCGGGCCCGCGAGCCTGGCGTATTCGGCGAGCTTTTCCGGCGCGGAAACGGAATGATAGGCGCTGATCCAGTAGCCCTTGGCCATGGTGTTTTCTCCGGTTGTCGATTTCAGGCGCGAAGCCCCGGCGGCAAAATGGCAGGGGCCGGCGGCGCGGGCAAGGGGCGGAACGGGCGCGGCGGAACGACAGCGCGACCCGCGGAGGAAACGAAATTCCGGGGAAGGCGGCGTCGCCTTGAAGCTGGTTGTTCGTGTCGTTGAAAGGACGTCATTTCATCCGGGCGGGTGACGGTCATGGCGCCGCCGGCAGGAAAAGGAAAACGCCGAAAATCACCAGATGCACGGCGCCCTGGAGAAGCGTCGCGCGGCCTGTCGCGAAGGTGAGCTTCGGGGCGAACAGGGTGTCGGCGCCCCACGCGGTCCCGCTCGTCCCGGAAACGGGATATCAATGGTCGCGGACAGTCGCGTCAGGCAATACGTGATCGCCGAATAAAATCGGCGCGCGCCGCCTCGCCGCGGGAGGGCTCCGGTAATGGGTCGCCGGTCAGGCGCCCGCCGCGGCGAGGCCCGCCGCGACGTCTTCCAGCAAGTCCTCGACATCCTCGAGCCCGCACGAGAGGCGCAACATGCCTTCGCCGATGCCGCTCGCGGCGCGCGCGTCCGGCCCGATGCGCTGGTGCGTCGTCGTCGCGGGATGCGTGAGAAGGCTCTTGGCGTCGCCGAGATTGTTGGAAATCTTGACGATCGAAAGAGCGTTGCCGAAGCGGAACGCGCCTTCCTTGCCGCCGCGCACGTCGAAGGCGATCACGTTGCCGCCCCCGCTCATCTGCCGCATCGCCAGCGCGTGCTGCGGATGGTCCTCGCGCGTGGGGTAAAGCACGCGCTCGACGTTGCGATGCGCCGCGAGGAAATCGGCGATCCTGACGGCGTTGGCCTGTTGCTGCGCGAGCCGCACCGGCAGGGTCTCGAGCCCTTTCAGCATCACCCAGGCGTTGAACGGCGACATGGCCGGTCCCGTCTGGCGAAGGAAATTGTGAATGTGCGTCTGGATGAACTCCTCGGAGGCGAGGATACAGCCGCCAAGGCAGCGGCCCTGGCCATCGACGTGTTTCGTCGTGGAATAGACGACGCAATCGGCGCCCAGTTCGAACGGCCTTTGCAGCAATGGCGTCGCGAAGACATTGTCGACGACGAGGGACGCGCCCGCCCGGTGCGCGATCTCCGCGACGCCGGCGATGTCGATGATGCCGAGCTGCGGATTGGTCGGACTTTCGAGAAAGGCTACTTTCGTCTCGGGGCGCATCGCCGCGCGCCATTCGTCGAGATTGCTCCCGTCGACCAGCGTCGAGGCGACGCCGAACCGCGGCAGCAATTCCTCGATCACGTAGAGGCACGAGCCGAACATGGCCCTTGGCGCGACGACGTGGTCGCCCGCCTTCAACTGGCCGAGCAACGACGCCGTGACCGCGGCCATGCCGCTCGCCGTGGCGCGCGCCGCCTCGGCGCCCTCGATCATCGCCATGCGCTTTTCGAACATGGCGACGGTGGGGTTGGAGAAGCGCGAATAGATGAAGCCCTTGTCCTCGCCCTTGAACCGGGCCTCGGCGGTTTCCATCGTCGGATAGACGAAGCCCTGGGTGAGGTAGAGCGCCTCCGAAGTCTCGCCGAATTGCGAGCGCAACTGGCCGCCATGCACGAGGTTCGTCGCGGGGCGGAATGTTTTCGGTGCCTGTGTCGTCATGTGTCGATGCGCGCGCGAACGCGTTCCCTGTCACGGGCGAAAGAATGGCGCTGCTGGAAGCCCCGATCTTTTAGCCCCTTGTTTAAAGTGGCGGCAAGCCGACCGGCTCAAATGACCACGCAGTCCAGTTTCTCTAGACCTGGCGGGCTTTCGCGTCAACGCGGTCTTTCGGCGCGGCTTGGCGGGGCTTCGCCCGTGCGGTAGGTACGTCGAGCCCGCGTCCGGGCGTCGTCGAGAGGGTTTGTGCGTTGACCCAGTCCATTCCCGCCTGGCTGCGAGGCGCCGGCATTCTGTCCGCCCGCCAGATCGAGGCGCTGGCCGGGGCTGGCGGCGTCGTCGCGGCGGAACCGCTCGCCGCCGGACAGATCCAGCCCGCGAGCCTCGACCTGCGGCTGGGTCGCCGCGTCTGGCGGATGCGCGCGAGCTTCCTGCCGGGCCAGGGCGCCAGCGTCATGGAGCGCGTCGAACGGCTGGCGCTTCACGAAATCGACCTCGCGCGCGGCGCCGTTCTGGAGACCGGCAGCGTCTATGTCGCCGAATTGCTCGAGAGCCTCGCGCTGCCCGCGGAAATATCCGCCGCCGCCAATCCGAAGAGCTCGACCGGCCGCATTGATGTTTTCACGCGCGTCATCGCCGACCGCGCCCGCGCCTTCGACACGGTCGGTCCGGGATACAACGGGCCGCTCTTCGCGGAGATATCGCCCAGGACCTTTCCGATCCTCGCGCGCACCGGAGCGCGCCTGTCGCAAGTGCGGTTCCGCAACGCCTCGACAATCCTGGACAACGAGGAGCACGCGGCCCTGCACGCGCGCGATCCCCTCGTGACCTCGAGCGCGCCCGTCTTCATTAACGGCGTTGGCGTCTCGATCGACCTCGAGGGTTTCGGCGACAACGGACTCGTCGGCTATCGCGCCCGCCGCCACACCGGATTGATCGACATCGACCGCGTTGGCGCGCACGATCCGCGCGACTTCTGGGAGCCGATGCACGCCGACGCGCGCCCCGGCGCGCGCCGCGAACTCGTGCTGGATCCCGGCGAGTTCTATATTCTCGCCTCGAAGGAAGCCGTGCGCGTGCCGCCGGACTACGCGGCGGAGATGCGCCCCTTCGATCCGCTCGTCGGCGAGTTTCGCGTTCACTACGCCGGGTTTTTCGATCCGGGCTTCGGCGTCGTGGAGGCGGGCGGCGCCGGCGCGCGCGCCGTGCTCGAGGTGCGCTCGCACGACGTGCCCTTCATTCTCGAGGATGGCCAGACCATCGGCAGCCTCGTTTATGAACGCATGGCCGAGCGCCCGGCCCGGCTCTACGGCGCCGGTCTCGGCTCCAATTATCAGGCGCAGGGACTGAAACTGTCGAAGCATTTTCGCGCCCCCGACTGAGGCGCGAGGCCTGAAAAAGCCTTATTCGCGAGGATACTGTATTTCAGCGCGCCGTTTCGAGGCGGCGCGGCGAACTGTTTCACGGTTCGGGGCAACAGGGGGGCGGTCTTCGGGCCGTCCCCTTTTGCGTGGCTTGACCGGCGCGCGCCGCCGTCGCATCCATCCGCCATGAGCGACATCGCACTCGACCGGCCCGCCGCCGACATCCGCCTGATCTCGGTCATTGGCGCGGCGCATTTCACCAGCCATTTCTTCCAGGTCGTGTTGCCGCCGCTGTTTCCGCTGATGCGCGAGAGCCTCGGCGTCTCCTGGACCGAGCTTGGCCTGATCATGACGATCATGGCGCTCGTCTCCGGCCTCGCCCAGATCGCGGCGGGATTCGCTGTCGATCGTTACGGGCCGCAGATCGTGCTGCCGGCGGGCATGGCGCTCTTCGCCGGCGCGACCCTGTGCATGGGCCTCGCGCCCTCCTACTGGATGTTTCTGCCGCTCGCCGCGGTCGCCGGCGCCGGCAACGCGGTCTATCATCCGGCCGATTACGCGGTGCTGAGCGCGCGCGTCTCGCCCCGCCTGCTGGCGCGCGGCTACAGCGTTCACACGGTCACGGGCGGTCTTGGCTGGGCCGTCCCGCCGGTGACGATGGTCATGCTGGCGGGCGCCTTCGGCTGGCGCGCGGCGCTTGTCGCAGCGGGCGCGCTCGGTCTCGTCGCCGCCCTGCTCGTCGCCCTCGACCATCGCGAGATCGCGCTGCCGCGGGTGCGGGACGCGCGTGGCGAGGGCGCCTCCCTTCTGCCCGATCTCGCGCCGCTGAAGTCGCGGCCCGTGCTCGTGTCCTTCGTGTTCTTCCTGATGATCTCGATGGCGCTCGGCACGGTGCAGGCCTTCATGCCGACGCTGTTGCCGCGCGTTCAGGTGGTGGACCTCGGCTTCGCCTCGACTTTCACCACCAACTATTTCCTCGCGAGCGCCGCGGGCTCCCTCGCCGGCGGCTGGATCGCGGACCGGTTCCGTAGATTCGACGCCATCGTCGGGCTCGGTCTCGGCCTCGCGGCGGCCCTGTTGCTGGCGGTGGGCTACCTGCCGATGGGGACGGCGGCGCTGACGCTGTCGGGCTGCGCGGCGGGCTTTTGCGCCGGCGCCATCCTGCCGTCTCGCGACATGCTGGTGCGTGGCGCGGCGCCGGCGGGCGCCACCGGCAAGGTTTTCGGCTTCGTCTATTCCGGCCTCGATCTGGGCGGCGTCATGGTGCCCCTCGTCGTGGGCCCGATGCTCGACCGCGGCTTCGACAGGTTGCCCTTCGCCTTCATCGCCGCGGCCTTGTGCCTCACGATCCTCGCGGCGACGACGGTGCGGCGCGCCGGCCGGGGCTGAGGGGTGTCAATCCGCGCGCGGGGGCCTATATTGGCGTTGTCTCCCGCTTCGGAAAAAGCGACATGAGCCAGGTCGAAACAGACGCCTCCGGACCGGCTGCCTTCAACGGGAGGGTCTTCGCGCGCCTCGCCGCCGCGAGCTTCGGCCTGCTGTTCGTGGCGGGCGCGCTGATGTGGTGGCGCTTTGGCCCGGCGATCTTTTTCGACGTGCTCGCGTCCCTGCAAAACTGCTTCTGAGTTCAGCTCCCATGGCCAGTCCCGCTCCCCGCCGACAATTGACGCTGCCGCTCGTCGTCCTCGGCCTCAGCCTCGTGCTGCTCGCCGGCGCGATCGGCCTGACGTTTTTCGCGCGCGATCCGGGCGCGCCGGCGCCCTCGGCCATTGGCGGGCCGTTCCAGCTCGTCTACCAGGATGGCCGCAAGGTCACGCAGGACGACTTCAAGGGCCAGCCGGCGCTGGTCTTCTTCGGCTACACCCATTGCCCCGACGTGTGTCCGACGACGTTGTTCGAACTTTCGGAAATCCTGCGCAAGCTTGGCCCCGCCGCGAAGGTGCGCGGCGTCTTCGTCACGGTCGATCCCGAACGCGACACGCCCGAATTGATGAAGACCTATCTGTCGAGTTTCGATCCGCGCATCGGCGGCCTCTCTGGCGACCGCGCGTCCATCGACGCGATGCTCAAGACCTACCGCGTCTATTCGAAGAAAATCCCCGGCGAGGGCGAGGGCTACACGATGGATCACAGCGCCATCGTCTATCTGATGGACAGGCAGATGCGCTTCGTCAACGCGCTGCCGTTGCAGGACCAGGACCGCGCCGCGAGGGAAATCCAGCGCTGGATGTGATCGCTTCGCCTCAAAAAAATCCGACCGGAAAATATTTGAGATAGAGGTCCGCGTAGACGCCGCGCGCGGCGATCCGCGCCAGCGCGAAGTCGATGGCGCGCCGCAGCGTCGAATTGTTCTTGCGCACGGCGACGCCGACGCCCTCGCCGAAATAGGCCGAATGCAGAAAAGGCCCGCCGCGGAAGGCGCAGCAGCCCGCGGCGTCCGTGCCGTTGAGCCACAGCGCGAGCGTCACGCCGTCGCCGAAAATCGCCTCCACCTCGCCGCGCCGCAACGCCGCGCGCAAGGCGGCGGCCGTCTCGTAGGGGCGAATGTCGGAGCCGGGGAAGAAGTCGCGCAACCAGGCTTCGTGCGCCGTGCGCGCCTCGACGCCGATGGCTTTTCCGGCGAGCGTTTCGGGAATCGCGTCGACGAGGCCTGAGCTGGCGGCGACGGCGAACCGGGCCGGCGTCTTGTAGTAGGGCGCGCTGAAATCGACGCGCTGGCGGTTCTCCCGCGTGATCGCGATGGAGGCGATCGCCGCGTCCGAGCGCCCGTCCTCGATCGAGGGCAGGATCGTGTCCCATCGGCGCGGCTGCACCGTGCAGGCGATGCGCAATTCCTCGCAAATCTCGCGCGCGAGCTCCACGTTGAAGCCGGCGAGCGTTCCGTCCGGCAGGGCGAATCCGAAGGGGGGATAATCGTCCTCGATGGTGAAGCGAACGAGGCGCAGACTGGTCGTGTCCGGACGCTCCAGCCTGTGCTGCGGATCCCAGAAACCGGGCGCCGGATTGTCCGCGGCGCGCGCTCCCGGCGGGAGGGACAGAAGCGCCAGCATGGCGGCGACGGCCGGGCTGGCGCGGCGCGCCCGGCCTGGCGGGCGATAAATTTCGCTTGCCACCCGGTTAACGAATGGTTCACTCTTCGCCATGGTTGTCTGCTAGTCCGAGTTCCGATGGTTCCCGCGTCACCGTCGCACGTGGCGGCGCAAGCCGCGCAGCAAGAGCCGCGCTCGTCGCACGCGACCGCGCGCGACGCAAGTCGCCTCCAGGCGCTCGGCGCGGTTTTGCCGCCGGAAATCGCCTTTCTGGCGTCGCGGGGCGCCCCGCTTGGCGCGCTTCTGTCCGCCGCGGCCGAGGCCCGCCGGCTGCGCGTCCCGCCGGACGCGGCGCTCGTCGCCTCGGGCGCGATCGCCGACGACGCCTATGTCGCCGCGCTGGCCCGCCACCTTGGCGTCGGCTACACTGACGCTCCGGAAGAGGCTCCCGTTTCGCCGGTCGCCGCGCGCGCCGGCGTCGCTCCGCTGCCGGACGGTCGCGTTCTCGTCGCGCCGGAAGGCCCCGCCGTCGCGCGTCTCTTCGCGTTCCAGCGCGCGGGCGCCCTGCCGCGCGAACGCGTCGTGCTGACGACGCCGCGCCGTTTCGCCGCCTGGGCGCGTCTCTCCGCCGGCGAGGCCATCGCGGACGAAGCGAGCAACGAACTGCGGCGCGCCGACCCGGCGCTGAGCGCCGCGACGGGCCTGTCCCGCGCGCAGGTCGTGACGCTCGCGGGGCTGGCCTTCCTGGTCCTCGCGGCTTTCGGCTTTTCCGCCGACGCCTCGTTCGCGCTCGGGCAGGCGCTGGGCGCCGTCATGCTGGCCGGCGTGCTGCTGCGTCTCTTCGCCAGCGCCGCCTCCTGCGACGCGCCGCCGCCGCCCTCGCCGCCCCTCGCCGACGCGGACCTGCCGGTCTACACGCTGATCGTGCCGCTCTATCGCGAGGCGGAGGTCGCCGCGAAACTGGCGCGCGCGCTCGACGGGCTGGACTATCCGCGCGCCAGGCTGGACGTGAAAATCGTGCTCGAGGCCGATGACCGGGAGACGCGCGCCGCCTTCGAGCGGCTCGCGCTTCCGGCCTGTTTCGAGATCGTCGTCGCCCCGCCCGGCGCGCCGCGCACCAAGCCGCGCGCGCTCAATGTCGCGCTGCCCTTCGCGCGCGGCGCGCTCGTCACCGTCTATGACGCGGAGGACGAACCGGAGCCGGGCCAGTTGCGCCTCGCCGCCGCGCGTTTCGCCGGCGCGCCGGCCTCGCTCGCCTGTTTGCAGGCGCGCCTCGCCATCGACAACAGCGCCGACGGCTGGCTCGCGTCGCTCTTCGCCATCGAATACGCGGCCCTGTTCGACGTGATGAATCCCGGCCTGACCGCGCTGAACCTGCCGATGCCGCTCGGCGGCACGTCCAATCATTTCCGCGTCGGGGCCCTGCGCGAGGTTCACGGATGGGACGCGTGGAACGTGACCGAGGACGCCGACCTCGGCCTGCGCCTCGCGCGGTTCGGCTACCGGGTCGAGGCGCTGGCCTCGACGACGCACGAGGAGGCGCCGGCGGAACTGGACGCCTGGCTCGCGCAGCGCCGCCGCTGGCAAAAGGGCTGGACGCAGACGCTCGTCACCATGAGCCGCGATCCCGCCCGCCTCGCGCGTGAACTGGGGCCGGGCCGGGCGGCCTGCGCCCTGCTGCTGCTTGGCGCCGGCGTCGTGGGGCCGCTGGTCGGCCCGCCGATGGCGCTCCTCGTGATCCACGACGCGCTGACGGGCGATCTGCTGACGCCCGCCACCTGGGGGGAGGTCGCCGCCAGCACCTTCTGGTGCTCGTCCTTCGTGATGTGCCTCGGCAGCATTTTCTGGCCCGCCTGGCTCGGAATCCGCCGCCGCGGCCTCGCGCGCGAAGCCGCCTGGCTGCCGCTGCTGCCGTTGTATTATTTGCTGATGAGCCTCGCCGCCTGGCGCGCCCTGATCGAACTCTGGCGCGACCCCTGGAAATGGGCGAAGACGCGGCACGGGCTGGCGAAGACGTCGAGGCGCGGGGGAGCGAGCGCGCGAAAACAGCGCGCGCCGGTCGGGAACCCGAATTTCATCAGTGCGAGCTAAATTCGGAAATGGCGAATATTCAATCGAAATTACAATTTATTCACTTGTCCCGGTTGCCGGATTGCCATTATTGGTTTGTTCCGAATTTTCCGCTCTGAAAACCTGAAATTACAATGGCTTGAAAGAAGTCTGAGGCAGTCGTGACCAAAAAAATTGTTTTGTTCAATGGTCCCGATCCCAATCATCTGGGGTTGTGGGTCAGCGATGGTACGGTCGCTGGAACCTACGAAATTGGCGGGGCCGCAAGCGCGGGCGTAGTTGGCGCGTCGTCGGATTTCATTCCCACGAACATCACGGCTTTCGGCGCCGAAATCCTTTTTTGGGGCCTCGACAGTTCCGGCGGCGGAGGACTTTGGGTCAGCGACGGAACCGCGGCCGGCACGATCGAAATCGGTGGTCTCAAGGATGCGGGCGTCCCCGGTTCATATCAGGGCGCGCTTCCGGGACTTCTCCCTGGCAGCTTTTTTGTTTTTGGATCGAAGTCGCTTTTCAAGGGGAAAGACTCCACGGGCTACAATGGACTGTGGATCACGGATGGAACGCTCGCCGGAACATTTGAACTTGGTGGATTGCAAAACGCGGGGATCGCCGGAGCGTATTTCAGCGGGTTGAGCCCGACGAATTTGGGAACTCTTGGAAGCAAGCTTCTGTTCAGCGGCACGGACTCCAATAATTACAATGGCCTCTGGATATCCGATGGAACGACGGCGGGAACGGTCGAAATTGGCGGATTGAAAAATTCGGGCATAGCGGGTGTTCAGTCGACGTCTGGCGGTTCCGGAGGACCGGACGGTTTTACGTCTCTCGGCGGTCGGGATGTCTTCCTCTGGACCGATTCCACTGGAACGGCCAGTCTCTGGATCACGGATGGAACCGCCGCTGGAACAACCGAAATTGGCGGTCTTAAAAACTCTGGCGTCGCGGGGGCGAACAATCTTGGACTGGTGGGAGCCGGCACGGCCGATTTCACGGCCCTTGGCGCGAAAGTCTTGTTTGTCGGTCGGGATTCCCAGTCGAGATGGGGCCTGTGGACCACTGATGGAACAGCCGCTGGCACGCTTGAAGTCGGCGGTCTCGGGAGCGTGAATATAGCCGGATTCAACGCGCTTGTGAGGCCAACCAATATTACCGTCCTGGGTAACAAAGCGCTTTTTACCGCCGCGGATTCGGCGTCGAGTTCGTCTCAGCTTTGGGTCACGGACGGAACGGCGGCGGGTACGATCGAGATTGGAGGATTGCGGAACGCGGGACTCGCGACCGCGGCTCAACCGTTCGGACTGAACCCCGCGAATTTTACCGTGATTGGTTCAAAGGCTCTGTTCACGGGAACGGATGCAAGCGGGCAAACGACGCTTTGGGTCACGGATGGGACTCTCGCGGGAACCTTTGAAATCGGAGGATTGAACAATTCCGGAGTCGCGGGCGCCGCGCGGAACGGGCTGAACCCGTTGAACACCACCGGTTTCATAAACACCACGACACATATCGCGGCGAACGGCAACATTGCGTTTTTTCACGCCTACGACGTGAGCGGCAACCAGGGTATATGGGTTTCCGACGGAACGGTCGCCGGTACATATGAATTGAACAATGTCGCGGGCGCCAACGCGAGTACTTTTGGTTCGAGTTCGTATAACTTCGTTTCGATAACATCGGTGGTCGCGACGGCGTCAATCGCCGCTGCGTCGGCGACAAAGACCGAAGGAAACAGCGGAACAACGTCTTTCACGTTCACGGTTAGCCTGGATCAGGCGCCGCTAACGTCTCAATCCCTGTCCTATTCGGTGGTTGGCTCCGGAACCAATCCGGCGCCGGCGAGTGAATTCACGAACGGTGTTTTTCCTTCAGGGACCGTAACTTTCATCGCGGGGCAGACAAGCCAGACGATCACAATTCCCGTTGCCGGAAATATAATTGTTCAGCCGGACCTGTCGTTTACCGTTGCATTGTCGAACCCCTCGTCTGGTTTGATCATTGGCGCCGCGACGGCGAATGGAGTCATCCTCAACGACGACGCATTGTTCACTGAAAACGCGGATAGCGTAACCTTGCCGTATTCTGGAGCTACATGGCACGCGCTTGGCGGTAACGATTTTGTCAAAGGCGCTTCTGGCGCCGACGCGATCTTCGGCGACGCGGGCAACGACACGCTCCTCGGCGGCGACGACCTCGCGCTATCGGCAAC
>CAISEY010000448.1 GCA_903884435.1 uncultured Hyphomicrobiales bacterium
CGGCCACGACGGCCGCCACGCCCGCGGCTCCCGTCGCGAAGAAGGTCAATCTGAACACCGCCGACGCGAAGGAACTCGACACCCTGCCACAAATCGGCGAGGCGCGCGCCAAGTCGATCATCGAGGCGCGCGCGAAGGCGAAGTTCAAGGACTGGGCCGACTTCGAAGCGCGCAAGGTCGTGCCGAAGAACGCCGAGGAAGCGATCAAGGACAAGGTCTCGTTCTGATCCGCGTCCAGTGTCGTTGACGAAACCCGGAGCCGGCGCGAGCCGGCTCCGGCGTGTCCGGCGTCACCTCGCCTCGTTGATCTTCTTCACGATGTCGATCACCGCGGGCGGAGTCGTGTAGAGCCGCTCCACGAGGCGCTCCATCGTCTCGCCGCTCACGGGGTCGATTTCCATGTTTTCCCTCGCGGCCTCCGCGAGCGCCGCGGGATCGGCCATCATCGCTTCGAAGGCGCGGCGAAGTTCCCCGACGCGCTCGGCCGGAACGCCCGGCGGCGTCATCATCGGCCAGGCCAGCACCGCGTCGGCGGCGAGAAACTCCATGGCGCGTTTGCCGTTTTCGGTCGCTGGCAGATCCATCGCCAGCGGAACGTCGGGGAAGTCGCGATGTTTCCCGGGTGCGAACTGCGCGAGGAACTTCAACTTCCCTTCGGCGAGCCAGTGCGGAACGCGCTGCCGGATGGCGCTGATCCCCCAGCCGCAAAAGCCGTCGACCTCGCGCTTTTCCATCGCCATGGAAATCTCGTTGCCGCCCGGATATCCCGTCACGACGCGGAATTTCGTGCCAACGAGTTCGTTCAGCGCCACGGGGAAACTCATGGTGCGCGACCCCGTGCCCGTCGAGCCGAACACGGCCTCGCGCGTTTTCGCCTCCTCGATCGTGTTCACGGGCGACTCATGCCAGAGCGTGCACATGAAATGATCGCCGGAACGCCCGCCGATCCAGCCGAACCGGCGCGGATCGTAGCGCGCCTGCGGATTGCCCAGCATGGGCTCGGCGACCGTGCCGCCGCCGATCACTCCAAGCACCGTGCCATTGCGAACGGCGTTGTTGGCGAGATAGGTCGTCGCGACGAGCGAACCCGCGCCCGGCATGTTCTGCACGACGATGTTCGGCTTGCCCGCGAGAACGCGCGGCAGGTTGCGCGCGGCGAAACGCGCGAGCTGGTCGTAGCCGCCGCCCGGCGTGAAGCCGACGACGATGGTGATCGTCTTGCCTTCGTAGAAATCCGCCGCGCGCGTGCTTCCCGCGGCGAAAGCCAGAACCGCGGCGAGACCGCGCGCGATCCAGCCGCGCACTAGAGCATCTCCGCCAGCAGCCGGCCGAAGCCCTTGACGGGCTCGCGCACGGAAAGATGTCGTTGCGTGTCCCAGCATTGCGCCGGCACCGCGTGGACGACGGGAATCCCGCAATCGTTTTCCAGCAATTCGATGATCTCGAGCGTGCGCCACGCCGGCCCCAGCATGTAGATGGCCCGCGCGTCCGGGTGCTTTTTCACGTGTTGCTTGATCCAGCGGTAGAGCTGTTGCGCCGAGAATTCCTGAACTTTCTGGAAGTCCGCGTCGAGACCGACCATGTCGAGCGGCTCGAGGCCGGCGTCGCGAAAATATCGGGCGTAAATCTTGTTGATGTCGCCGCGGAAATAACTGAACCCGACGAACTTCTTCGCCTTCAGCTTGCGCAGCGCGTCGACGTGCGTCGTGCCGGACGTGAACACCGGCTTTTTGTAGAGCTTTTCCCATTCCCGGATCAGCGCCGCCTCGCCCTTGTAGCCGAGCACCATGAAGGGCGGCGCGCCCGAGGGGTTGATGACGTCGCATCCGACCTCCGCGAGTTTGGCGACCTTTTTCCTGTAACGGTCGAGCACGGTCTTGAATTCCTTTTCCGTGCCCTCGCGCACGTCGGCGAACAGCGGAATGACGCCGATTCCATCGGGCATCATCTTGATGAGTTCCTCCATGCCGCCGGGCCGGAATGTCGGCCGCACGATGCCAAGCGTGCCGCGCCACGCGCTGAAGTCCATTTGTTCCTCCCGGGAATCCGCCAGAACGCGCAACCTAGCACCGGGGAGCAGCGCGCGCAGCAGCGAATCGCGGGCTCGACGCGACGCGCGGGACCGCGTTATCATCGGTCTGGAAACGCCGCGCGACGGCGCGCGACGAAGCGGGAGGCGGCCCGATGAAACTTCAGGGACTCTGGCCTGCTTTCGCGGCCATGTTCATCGCC
>CAISEY010000449.1 GCA_903884435.1 uncultured Hyphomicrobiales bacterium
ACTTTCGCGCCCGAATTCGCCAAACAAATTCCGGGCGCGGACGTTGATCCGCGGTTCTGGGCGTCGGGCATTTCGCTGATCGCGCATCCGTGGAATCCAAACGTTCCGGCGGTGCACATGAACACGCGTTTCGTCGTGACCTCTAAATCCTGGTTCGGCGGCGGCGCCGACCTGACGCCGGTGCTCGACCGCCGGCGGACCCGGGAAGACCCCGACACGGTTGCCTTTCACGCGGCGATGCGCGGCGCCTGCGAGCGGCATCCGGGAGTCGCCGATCACGACAAGTACAAAAAGTGGTGCGATGATTATTTTTTTCTCAAGCACCGCGACGAGACGCGCGGCGTCGGCGGCGTTTTCTACGATTATCTCAACAGCGCGGGCGACGCGGGCAATTCCGGGTGGGACGCCGATTTCGCCTTCACGCGCGACATCGGCGAGGCTTTTCTGGCGATCTATCCGGAGATCGCGCGGCGCAATTTCGCCAGCGAATGGAACGAGTCCGACCGCGACGAACAGCTCGTGCGGCGCGGACGCTACGTCGAGTTCAACCTGCTTTACGACCGCGGCACGATTTTCGGCCTGAAGACCGGCGGGAACGTCGAATCGATCCTGTCGTCGATGCCGCCGAGCGTGAAATGGCCCTAGCTCATTCCAGCGCGACGCCGAGGGATTTGACGAGGGGCGCCCAGCGCTCGAATTCGCGCCGGACGTAGTCCTTCGTCCGGTCCGGCCCGATTCCGGCCACGGGATCGAAGCCGCCGGCGGCGAGTTTTTCGCGGAATTGCGGATCGGCGAAGGCCCTGCCGGTTTCCGCGTTGATCCGCGCCAGAATGTCCGCCGGCAGGCCCGCCGGGGCGAAGATGGCGAAGAAACTCTCCGCGATCATCCCGGGCACGCCGGCCTCGATGGCGGTGGGAACCGCCGGCAGCGACTTGTGGCGCGTCGCCGAATTGACCGCGAGAACGCGAATGTTGCCGTTCCTGTCCAGCGAGGCGACCTGGCCCGTCACGTTGGGGAAGAACAGCGGCACCTGGGCGCCCATCACGTCCGCCTGCGCCGGCCCCATTCCCTTGTAGGGAACCGGGGTGATGGCGATCCCGCCGGCGAGGCTTTTGAACAGCTCGCCCGTGACGTGGCTGATCGCTCCGACGCCGCCGTGGGCGTAGGAAAACTTGCCGGGGTTCGCCCTGGCGTCGTCGATGAGTTCGCCAGGCGTGCGCCAGGGCGACGAGGCGCTGACCGCGACCGAGGTCGAGGTCGTCGCGAAAACGCTGACCACGTCGAAATCCCGGAAGGGGTCGTAGCGGACGCTTTTCATGATCAGCGGATTGAGGATGTGCGTGCTGTTGGACCCGAGCAGCAGCGTATAGCCGTCCGCCGGCGCGCGCGCCGCGTCGCCGACGCCGATCGCTCCGCCGGCGCCGCCCTGGTTTTCCACGACGATCGTTCCAAGCAAGGGCGTCAGCCGCTCGGCCCACAGGCGCCCGATCACGTCGTGAACGCCGCCGGGCGTCGAGGGCACGATGAGCTTGATGGGCGCCGAGGGGTAACGGGTCTGCGCGAGGGCGGGGGCGGCGAGAAGAAGGACGGCCAGGGTTCCTGCGATATTTTTTCTGAAAAACATCGATTTCAATCCTTCCGCTCCGCGAAGGTCCAGAGCTTGTGCGCCGCGTAGTTCCAGAAAAACACGATGGCCGTCGACAAAACGCGCGCCACCATGGGCGCGAGGCCCATCCTGTCGGCGAAGAGCCAGACGAAAAGCCCGGTGAGCGCGAAACCCACGACCATGACGGCGGCGAAGCGCCAGCCGGCCTCGAGGTGGGTGCGCTCCGACTGGAAGGTGTGGGCGCGGTTGAGCGTGTAGGACAGCATTCCGCCGAGGCAATAGGCCACGAGCGCCGCGTAGACGTTGGGAACGCTGAAAAACCGGCCCAGCACGAAGAACGTGCTCCAGTCCGTGAGCGTTGCGGCGACGCCGACGCCGAAGAAGGTGATGAACTGGCGAAACAGGTGCATGGGGCGGGTCTATCCGCGCGGACGGTCCGTGTCACTGTGGAAAACCGTCCGCGGCGGAGGCGCCCGGGCCGCCGCGCGCGTCCGCCCCTTCCCCTGCCCTCGAATCTCGTCTAGTGAAGCGCACCTTCGTGCTGGCGCCGCCTGCCCGGAGCCCCATCAGGGTTCTCGACCCGTCAGGGTTTCGCAAAGGACGCGCTGGCGCCCCTCCGGGCCGCCGGCGCGGCCTTTTTTTGTGTGCCCAGGACCGCCGGCTTCGCACCGGCCAACCGCCCGCCGAAACGCGGGCCAAACCGGACGACCATGCCCAAACGCACAGACATCTCCACGATCATGATCATCGGCGCGGGGCCGATCATCATCGGCCAGGCCTGCGAATTCGACTATTCGGGCACGCAGGCGTGCAAGGCGTTGCGGGAGGAGGGCTACCGCGTCGTCCTCGTCAATTCGAATCCCGCGACGATCATGACCGATCCTCAGACAGCTGACCGCACGTATATAGAGCCGATCACCGTTGAGATCCTTGAAAAGATCATTGCCCGTGAGCGGCCTGACGCGTTGTTGCCGACTCTCGGCGGGCAGACCG
>CAISEY010000450.1 GCA_903884435.1 uncultured Hyphomicrobiales bacterium
AGGATCGGAAACCACTCAGGCCGAACCGGCGCCGCGAGCGATTGCCCGACAAGTCCCGCCGCGGCGTCGCGCCCCCGCCCGATCCGCGCCGCTCGCTCGTTAGGTAGATTCCGGGGCTGCCCGGCCCCGGCGTTCGGGTCCATCGTCAGGAACGCCGGAACAATGGCCGCGCCGCCGGATACCCGTCGCGCCGCGCCACCGACGCGACGTTCAACGCATGGGCGCGGCCCCGATGTCGGGGCCCGCTTTCAGCAAAACCGGAGACATCCAGTGAAAAAATTCATTTCGGGAACGCTCGTCGCCTTCTGCCTGACGCTCGCCGCGCCCGCCATGGCGACGCCCGCGGCGGCGCCGAATCCGATCGCCGCCAGTCAGGGCGACACGATGGTGACGCCGGCGCGCATGGTTCGCCACGGCTGGAGCCGCGGACGGCATCGCGGCCCCTCCATGCGCAATCGCGGCCGCCATCTCGGCTGGAGCCGCGGCCGCGGACCCGGCCGTCGCTGAAGAAGCAAGACTTCGAAACTCAACAGGAGAATTAACATGCGTATCAAAATATTTGTCATGACCGCCGCCGCCATGCTCGCCCTGCCCGCTCTCGCACACGCGCAGGGCATCGTCGGCGGCGCCGAACAGGGCGCGCGCGACGGCAATCGCGCCGCGGGTCCGGTTGGCGGCGTCGTCGGCGGCGTTGTCGGCGCGGTGGGCGGCGGCATCGCCGGCCTGCTCGGAATCGAACAGCGGCCACGCTTTCGCGAATACGCCATTCGCGAACATCACCCGTCCTATGTCTACGAAAGCCCGCTCGCGGCCGGCGCGATGCTGCCCGAGCGCGGCGTGACCTACTACGAAGTGCCGGCGGAATATGGCGTGAAGGAATACCGCTACACGATCGTCAACGACCACGCGGTCCTCGTCGATCCGAAGACCCGCCGCATCGTCGAAGTGATCGACTAGCGCGACGACGCCCGATCACGATCGGAAAGCCAGCTCGAAAGCGCCCGCGGCGGACGCCTTCAACCACCGGAGAGCGAACATGAAAACAGCAATGATACTGACCGCGGCGGCGCTCGCCGGCGCGGGATTTCTCGCCGTCGCGAACGCCCAGGGCGTTCCCCAGACGGTGGAGATCGCCAGGGTCGACATCCAGACGGTGTCGGCCGGTTATCGCGCGTCGAAGGTCGTCGGCGCCGCCGTCGCCAACGACGCGAACGAGACCATCGGGAAGATCGACGATCTCCTCGTCACCCGCGACGGCAAGGAGCCCTACGCGGTGCTCTCCATCGGCAGCTTCCTCGGCATGGGCGGCAAGATGGTCGTGGTCAGATACGACAGCCTGAAGTTCGTCGATGGCAAGATCCTTCTGCCGGGCGGAACGAAGGACGGACTGACGATGTTGCCGGCGTTCGACTACGCGAAGCCCTGAGCTTTTCGGGGCGGAACGCCAATCACCGGCGCCCGATCCCGGACGCCGGACACAACAGGAGCGAAATCACATGGACAAGGATCGCGTCGCCGGTTCGGCGAAGGAAATCAAGGGCGCCGTCAAGATCGGCGTGGGCAAGGCCGTCGGCGACGAAAAGCTCGTGGCGGAAGGCCACGCCGACAAGGCGGAAGGCAAGATCCAGAACGCCATCGGCGGCCTGAAGGACACGATCAGGGACGCGGCGAAGGGCAAGTAGCCTTTCGTCGGCCCGTCTCTCGAAAGACAGGGCGCCCGGGCCGGCGAGGCGCGGGCGCCCGGCTTGCGCGTGACGGCCCGTCCGGGCAATATTCCCGAAAGGGATAAATCCCGGGGGAGGAATCATGGGCGGACCAGCTTTATCGCTGTTTCAGGCCTTCGCGCTGGCGTTCGCGGCGCTGTCCGGCTGGACCCACGTCGCGCGCGCCGCCAACTGGCCGGATCACCCCGTCAAGCTCGTCGTGGCGAATCCCGCGGGCGGCAGCGCCGACAGGTTCGGGCGCCTGCTCGGCGGCCATCTCTCCGCCGCGTTTGGCCAGCAATTCATCGTCGAGAACATGGCGGGCGCGAGCGGCGCCATCGCGGCCACGCAGGTCGCCCGCGCGGCGCCCGATGGCTACACGCTGATGGTGGGCGCGTCCGGACCGCACGTGTCCGTTCCGCTGCTGTCGCGAGTGAAATACGATCCCGTCGAAGACTTCACCCACGTCGCGATGATCGGCGGCGACACCTACGTGCTCGCGGCGAACCCGACGCTCGGCGTCCATTCGCTCGCCGATTTGCTCGCCCTCGCGAGACATTCGAAGGATCCGCTGAATTGCGCGACTCCGAGCGCCAATTCGCTCGCCTCGATCGTGCTCGAACAGTTCCGTCGCCTCGCGGGGATCGAACTCGTCTACGTGCCCTATCGCGGCGGCGGCGTGGCGACGACGGACCTGCTGGGCAACCAGGTGTCCCTCGCGATCCTGCCCGTCGCCAATCTCGGACCGATGATGCGCGAGAACTGGGTTGTCCCGCTCGCCGTCGCCTCGCGCGATCGCAATCCGGCGTTTCCGGACATCCCGACGTTGCGGGAGAGCGGCTTTCCGCAAGTCACGGGCGAAGCCTGGTTCTGGCTCGCGGGGCCGAAGGGCTTGCCGGAGCCGCTCGTCAACGCCCTGCGCGGCGCCACGATCCGCGCGCTGGATTCGCCGGAGTTGAAGCGACAGTTCGAAACCGAGGCGTCCATCCGCCGCGACATCGGCCCCGGCGCGATGGGCGCCTTTGTCGCGGAGGAGATCGAACACTGGCGCGGCGTGATGACGGACAATGGAATGAACCCGACGCCGCCCGCCCGAAGCAAATAATCGCGGGGAGGCCCGCGCATGGAGACCGCATGAAAAAGCCAGCCCGCAAATCCCGCGCCCGCCAGCTCGACCCGGCGCTGCTCGCCGATCTCGTCGCCGCCAATCACATCCTCGCCGATCAGGGCGTGCTCGACGCCTGGGGCCACGTGAGCGTGCGCGATCCCGAAAATCCCGAGCGCTTCTGGCTGTCGCGCAGCGTCGCGCCGTCGCTCGTGACGGCGGAGGACATCCTCGAACACGACATCGACAGCGAGCCCGTGTCGCCGGATGGACGCAAGCTCTACATCGAGCGATACATCCATGGCGAGGCCTATCGCGCGCGTCCCGACGTGATGGCGGTGTGCCACCATCATTCGCCGACCCTCGTGAGTTTCAGCGTGTCGCGCACGCTGTTGCGCCCGCTGACCGGGCCCGCCGGGTTTCTGGGAACCGGCGTTCCCGTGTTCGACATTCGCGACGTGGACAAGGGGCCGGTGCTGATCATCGTCAACGCGGAACAGGGCCGCGCCGCCGCGCGCGCGCTGGGCCAGCACGCGGTCTTGCTGCTGGCGCGGCACGGCGCCATCGCCGTCGGCAATTCGCTCCGGCAGGTGGTGTGGCGGGGCGTCTATTCGGAGCTGAACGCGCGCCAGCAGATCGACGCGATGCGTCTGGGGCCGGACGTGGATTACCTCAGCCCCGAGGAAGCCGCCTACGCGGCGGAGCGCGTGCCGCCGGACAACGAGCGCGCGTGGAATTTATGGAAACTCGACGCCGCGAAACGGCGCGCCTGACAGGCGCGCCGCCCGGACGCGTCAGGCGCGCGCCGCCTTCGCCGCGCGCAATTTCGCGAGCGTGCCGCCCTTCATCACGCAACCGGGCAGTGGATGGCCGACGATGTCCTCGGCCAGCCGCGCGCATTCGACCAGCCGGTCGAGATCGACGCCGGTTTCGACGCCCATCTCGTCGCACATGACGACGAGATCCTCGGTGCAGACGTTGCCCGCCGCGCCCGCGTTGGCGGCGAAGGGGCAGCCTCCGAGGCCGGCGACCGCGGCGTCGAAATGAGCGACGCCCATTTCAAGCCCGGCGAAGGCGTTGGCGAGGCCAAGGCCGCGCGTGTCGTGCAGATGCAGCGACAACGCGAGATCGGGAAATTTCGAGCGCACCGCGCCCACGACGCGCTTGATGGACAGCGGCGTCGCCCAGCCCATCGTGTCGGCGAGCGAAACGTAATCGAGCCGGATGTTCCGTTCGGCGGCGATGTCGACGATCGTTCCGACGAGTTCCACGACGCGCGGGACGGGAATGTCGCCCTCGTAGTTGCAGCCGAAGGCCGCCATCATGCCGCCGCGATACACGGGAACGCCGAGTTCGACGTAGCGTTTCACCATGTCGCGCTGCGAGGCGATCTGTTCGGCGATGGAGCGGTTCTGGTTACGGCGCAGAAACGTGTCCGACGCGCCGATGGTGATCGCGCCGCGCATGTCGAGGCGTCCCGTCGCGCGGGCCCGGTCGAAGCCCTGGTCGTTGAGCCAGAGACCCGCGTAGGACACGCCGGGCCGCGGCGTGAAACCGGCGACGACCGCTTCCGCGTCGGCCATGCCCGGCACGCGTTTGGGATTGACGAAGGAGACGATCTGGATGCGCGTGAGGCCGGTGTCGGAGAGCGCGTCGATCAGTTCGATCTTCCGCGCCGTCGGGATGGGGCCTTTCTCGATCTGGAATCCCTCGCGCGGGCCTTCCTCGACGAGATGTATTTTAGCGGGCAGATCGCTCACGCGCACAATCCTCCAGTTCGCGCGTTCGACGCGCGGTGTTTCACCCGTCGCCGGGACCGTTGACAATCTTGTCCGTCGCGGAGCTTCTTGCAAGCTTTCCCGCTCCCTCCGGTGGACTGAATCGGTCCGTCCGGCGAAAGCCCGCGTTCCGCGAGCCTTCGGGGGCGAAGCGGGATCGCCGGCCCTTCGAGTGGAGACATGAAAATGAGCAGCGCCGAAAGCATTCTGAAAATCGAGACGCGCGACCGCGTGCGTCTGCTGACCCTGAACCGTCCCGACCGTCGCAACGCCCTGTCGCGCGATCTCGGCGCCGCGCTGCGCCGCGCCATTCTCGCCGCCGACACCGACCCGGACGTCTATCTCGTGGCGATCACGGGCGCGGGAACGCAAGCCTTCTGCGCCGGCGCCGACCTCAAGGACGCGCGCGCCGTCGATGAATCGACGGGCGATTACCGCGGCCCGCTGCACGAACCCGAGCGCAGCCTCTTCGAGGTGATGATCGACAGCCGCAAGCCGCTGATGGCCATCGTCAACGGCCCCGCGATGGCGGGCGGTTGCGAACTCGCCCTCGCCTGCGACATGCGCGTCGTCGCCGACCACGCCTATTTCGGATTGCCGGAAGCCAAGCGCGGCATGGGCGCGCATTTCGCCTCCGTGGTGCTGCCGCAAATCATGCCGCCGGCCATCGCGATGGAATGGCTCTACACGGCGCGCCGCATCGAACTCGCGGAAGCCGAACGCTGGGGCCTCGTCAACCGCGTGGCGCCATCGGACAAGCTGATGGACGTGGCGATGGCGCTCGCGGCGCAGATCACGTCGTCGGCGCCGCTGTCGTTGCAACGCATGAAGCTGACGTGGCGCAAGGCCTGGGGCCTGCCCCTGCATTCGGGTTTGCGGCTCGACGCCGGGCCCGACGTTTACGCGTCTGAAGACCGCAAGGAAGGCGCGCGGGCCTTTCTCGAAAAACGCGCGCCGAACTGGCAGGGACGCTAGGCCGTGACCGCGTTCCCGCCACGCCAAAGGGCGTTCGAGGCCCTTTTTCGTCCGCGAAGCGTCGCCATCGTCGGCGCGTCCGCGACGCCTTTCAAACAGGGCAACGTCGCGATCAAATATCTGATCGCCGGCGGCTACGCGGGCGCGGTTTATCCGGTCAATCCGTCCGGCGGCGAAATCGAGGGCCTGAGGGCCTGGCCCTCGATTCTCGACATTCCCGGCGAGGTGGATTGCGCGCTGTTCGTCATTCCCGCGGGCGCGACCATCGCCGCGGTCCGGCAATGCGCGGAAAAGGGCGTGCGCGCGATCATCGTCGGCTCCAACGGTTTCGCCGAACAGGGCACGGACGAGGGCCGGGCGCGGCAGCGGGATCTCGAGGACATCGCCCGCCGGCATGGCATTCTCCTGCTCGGACCCAACACGAACGGAGTCTGGAACGCCAGCGCGAATTTCTCGCTGGGCTACAACACGTCGCATGGCGATCCCATGATCCCGGGCCCGGTGTCCATCGCGGCGCATAGCGGCGCGCTTTTCAACTCCATCGCGCCCGCGCTGGCGGAGTTTGGCGCGCGCCTGTCGAAATTCGTGCCCGTCGGCAACGAGGCCGACGTGGACATGCTCGACGTTCTCGAATTCTTCATCGGCGACGATGAAACGCGGGTCATCGGCCTCCTGATGGAGGGCGTGCGCGACGGCGCGCGCCTGCGCGACCTCGCGCGACGGGCGCGCGCCGCGGGCAAGCCCGTCGTCGCTCTGAAACTCGGACGCTCCGAGGCGGGCGCGGGCGCCGCTCTCGCCCATTCGAGTCGCCTCGCCGGCAGCGCGCGCGCCTACGATGCGCTGCTGCGCGACAGCGGCGTGCTCCGCGTGCGGAGCATCGAGGCCCTCGCCGGCGCCTGCGCCCTGCTCGCCGGCGGCCTGCCCTCGCGCGGAGGCGCGAACAACGATCTCGTGTGCGTTTCCACGACGGGCGGAGGCGCGGAACTGCTCGCCGATCACGCGGCGGATTTCCGTCTCGCGCTGGCGGGCGCCGCGGACGGCTCGTGGGACGGCGAGGCGGCGAGGCTCATCGCGACGTTCACTGGCGCGGGGCTCGTGCGCAATCCCGTCGATGGCGGCAATCTCGGCGACTGGACGCGCCTCGAACAGCTTTTCAAGACGCTGGAAGGCGAAGGACGCTCCGGCCCCGTGCTGTTTTTCGCGCACATGCTGCCGCAGGAGCGGCGCGATCTCGCCGTCGCGGAAATGCTGCTGCGCCGGCGGGAGCGCACCGGCGCGCCGCTCGTCTGCGTCGCGCCCGGCGGGATGCGCGACAGCGTGAAGGCGTTTTACGCCGCGCGGAAAGCGCCGGTCTTCCGCGACACGGGCGCCTGTTTCGCCGCGCTGCGCTGTTATTACGACGCGCTGGAATTCAGCGCCCCGGACGACGCGCCGCCGCGCCTAGACGCGGAACGGGCCGCGCAGGCGCGCGCGCTGCTCGACGCCGCGGCGGGCGCGGACATTCTCACGGAGATCGACAGCGCGGAGATCCTGCGCGCGGCGGGCGTTCCGATTGTCGAAAGCGCCGTCGCGCGGACGCCCGGGGAGGCGCGCGAGGCGCTGCGCGCCGCCGGCGGGCCGGTGGTGCTCAAGGGCGTCGCGCCAGGCGTCGCGCACAAGAACGACGCGGGGCTCGTCGTGACCTCCATCGCGAGCGCGGACGCCATGGACCGCGCCCACGCCGCCATCGAGCGCGCGCTGGCGGCGCTCGGCGCGCCCCGGGACGCATGTTCGCTCGTCGCGCAGAAGATGTTGCCCTCGCGGGTGGAGTTCATCGCGGGCGTGACGCACGAGCCGCCGCTCGGACATTTCCTCGTGTTCGGCCTTGGCGGCCTGCTCGCAGAGGCGCTCGACGAAGTTCTGCTGATTTCCATGCCCGCCAGCGCGACCGCGATATCCGCGATCCTGGAAAAATCGCGGATCGGCGCGCTGACGAGGCGGCTCGACGCCGGAGCGGCCAGCCCGTTTTCGGCGCGTCGCGCCATTGTCGACGCGCTCCTCGCCCTGCAGGCGCTGACGCTGGAATTTCCGGAGCTCGTGCGCTCCATCGACGTGAACCCGCTGATCGTCGGCGCGGATCATTGCACGGCGGTCGACGCGCTGATCGAATTGCGAGCGGAACGCCCGGAGACGTGAAACGACGGCGGCGCGCCTCAGGGCGCGCGTTTCCACGGGCCGAGTTCCTTCAGCGCGGCGTCGCGGAAACTCGTGTCGAGCGCCTGTTCGATCGTCACCTGTCCCTCGATCAGCCCTTCCGAGCGGAAAATGTCGAGATCCTCGCGCACGCTGTCGATGTTGAGCGTTCCATCGGGATTGCAGGCGTGCATTCCGATGGAGCGGAAGATCGAACCATCCTTGATCGTGCCGAATTCCGTGAGGATGGAAATCATCTCCTCGCCGCGCGGACCCGAGAATTTCGCGCCGTCGAGCGCGTCGTTGTAGTCGCGCGTCGCGCGCAAATAGGCGCGCATGAAACGCTGCGCCACCGCGGGCCGGGATTTCGCGAACTGGCCGCCGTAAAGAATCACGGCGATCTGGTGGTAGGGATACATTTCGTCGTCGCCCATCACCTTCACGGCGGCGCCCTTCCCGACCGCGATCGTCGCGGACGGCTCGGACGGCAGCGCGGCGTCGATGGCCTTGTTCTCGAGGGCCACCGCCTGTTGCGGGAAGCCGAGATAGACTCGCTCGACATCGGAGATGCGCAGTTTCGCGAGCTCCAGCAGCTTGTAGAGCGTCGTCGTCGCGGAGCCGCCGGGCGCGGTGCCCGCGATTTTCATGCCCTTGAGGTCGCCGAGCGTCTTGTAGCGCCCGCTCGCGACGAGATCCTTGCGCACCAGCAGATACTGGCCAGGGCGGCCGGGCGGCGTCGAACTCTTGTCCGCGACAATGCGAATATCGATGCCGCGGGCGATGGCGTTGTAGAGACCCGCGGAGGGGCCGCCGCCGCCCACGTCGAGATCGCCCGAGGCGAAGGGGGCGATCATCCGCGCCGCCGAATCGAAGGCGATGAAATTCGCCTCGATGCCCTCGTCGCGGAAATATCCGCGCTTGTGCGCGATGAAGAAGCCGATGTCGGTCGCGGAATTGGCGACGCCGACATTCACCTTGTCGAGCGCGCGCGCGGGCGCGCCGGACAACGCGGCGAGGACCGCGGCGACACGGGCGAGCAGCGAAAATTTCGACATGGCGATTCCTTCCGGAGCCGGCGCCTTCGGCCGCGCCTCGCCGCTATCCTGCGCGCGCGGAGCCGGCAGTCAACCGCGAAAGGGAATTCCGCCGAACTTGACGATTTCGCGGAATCCATTCTGTCTATCCGCTCCGGCGTCGCCCGATCGACGCGTTGAAAGGTCCGACATGGCGCAGAGCAAGCGAATCAAGACAGACGTCGTCATCATCGGCGGCGGCGGCGCGGGGATCGCGGCGGGCATCGAGGCGCTGGATCAGGGCGCCCGCGCGCTCGTCATCGAGAAGACGGCGGAACCGGGCGGCGCGGCCATCGCCTCCGGCGGCGGATGCCTGATCGTCGGCTCGCCCCTGCAGGAGAAGGCGGGCATTCGCGACACGCCCGATCTCGCCTTCGACGACTGGATGAAATGGGGCGGCCCCTCGGCGGACGCGGTCTGGGCCCGCTACTACATCGAACACACGCTGCACGACCTCTATCACTGGGCCGAACGCAATGGAGTCGTCTGGGTCGACATCAAGTCGCAGGAAGGCAATTCGGTCCTGCGCTGGACCCGCGCCGAGAACAGCGGCCACGGACTGATGACGAGGCTCATCGCCTCGTTCAGGGCGAAGGGCGGCGAGATCCTCGCCGACACGGCGGTGACGGGGATCGCCCGCGAGGGCGACCGCGTGACCGGAGTCACGGCCCGGTCGAGGGACGGCGAGATCGACATCGCCGCGAGGACCGTCGTCGTCGCCACCGGCGGCTTCAACTCCAATCTCGACATGATTCTCGAAGTCCGTCCGGAACTGAAATCCGGCCGGGTGCTGGAAGGCTCGGGCGCCGGCGCGAACGGCGACGGCCACAAGCTGCTGCGCGGCCTCGGCGGCTATTTCACGAACCTCGACCAGATCTGGTTCTACTGCTACGCGACGCCCGACTATCGTGACCCGGCGGGACGGCGCGGACTGGCCTTCCGCCTCGTGCCCGGCTACATCTGGGTCAACCAGCAGGGCAAGCGCTTCCACAACGAGGCGCTCTCGGGCGGCGCGACGGGAGCCCCCGCCCTGCTCGCGCAAAATCCCCGCCACGCCTGGGCGATCGCCGACCGGGCGATGCTGGCGAACATGACGGTCGCCGATCCCTGGTACCAGACCGGCGAGACGGCCAACCGCGCGAGAATCGAGGAATTGCTCGAAAACTCGCCGTTCATCCACAAGGCGAACACGCTGGCGGAACTGGCCGCGAAAACCGGCGTCGACGCGGGCGCCTTCGTCGAGACCGTCGAGCGCTACAATTCCGCCTTCGCCAGGGGCCTGAAAAACGATCCGGACTTCGGCAAGCCGCTCGGCGCCTCGAAACCCTTCGACACGCCGCCCTATACCGCCATCCAGATGTTCCCGCTGGCGCGCAAGAATTTTGGCGGCGTGAAGACCGACCTGCGTTGCCGGGTGCTCGACAAGCATTTCGAGCCGATCCGGGGGCTCTACGCGGCGGGCGAGGTGGCGGGAATGGCGGGCGGCCACATCAACGGCCAGAACGGCCTCGAAGGCACGATGCTCGGCCCGTCGATTTTGAGCGGACGGGTCGCCGGGGGATGGGCGGCGCGGGAAGCGGGATTCGGGGAGGGGTTTGTGGGGAAGGCAAACCGGGGGTGCGGGATGGTGCTGCGAGAGAGGATTGAACTCTCGACCTCTCCATTACCAAAAAAGCGTTTTTTATAAAAAAGTGAACCGCCCCGGGTTTGCCGGAGGCTCCAACTCTTGAGAGGATGGAGCCACCATGAGCAAAACGACGAACAAGTTTTCACCCGAGGTCCGGGCGCGCGCCGTCCGGATGGTTCTGGATCATCAGGG
>CAISEY010000451.1 GCA_903884435.1 uncultured Hyphomicrobiales bacterium
CCTTTCGCGATGAAGCTTTTTCCGATGCCGCGCGCGAGAATGAAGGTCAGCGCGCCGCGCTCGACCTTCTTGTCCTGAAACATCGCGTCGAGGATGGAGTCCGCGCCCGCGTTCCAGCCGGGAACGTCGCGAATTCTCGCGGGCAGGCCCGCGGCTCGCAAATGCGCCTCGACCCGGGCCGCGTCCTCGCTTGAACAATGGCCAAGCCGCGCCGAGAAGCGAAAGGCGCAGGCCATGCCGATGGCGACGCCTTCGCCATGCACGAGGCGGGCGCTGTTGAAACGCGTGATCGATTCCAGCGCGTGGCCGAACGTATGGCCAAGGTTGAGCAGGGCGCGGTCGCCCTGTTCGGTTTCGTCCCGCGCGACGATCGAGGCCTTCGAGCGGCAGCTCGTGGCGATCGCGTGGGCGAGTTCCGGGCCATGGGCGAAAATCTGGCGCCAGTTGTTTTCCAGCCAGGCGAAAAATGGCGCGTCGTCGATGAGGCCATATTTGGCGACCTCGGCGTAACCGGCGCGAAACTCCCGCTCCGGAAGCGTGCGCAGGGTGCTTGTGTCGACCAGCACGAGCGAAGGCTGATGAAAGGCGCCGACGAGGTTCTTGCCGTGTTCGGAATTGATCGCGGTCTTGCCGCCGACGGACGAATCGACCTGGGCCAGCAAGGTCGTGGGAATCTGGACGAACCGCATTCCGCGGCGAATTGTCGCGGCGGCGAAACCCGCGATGTCTCCGACGACGCCGCCGCCCAGGGCCACGACGAGGTCGCCCCGCTCCATGCGCGCCGCGATGATGTCGTCGCAGACGCGGGCGAACACGCCCCACGATTTCGAGGCTTCGCCGGGCTCGATGATGATTCGCGAATGGCGAATCCCCGCGTTGGTCAAAGATGATTCGAGTTGGGGCAGCCAGTGGCTCGCGACATTGCGGTCGGTGACGATGGCGCAGGCCGCCTTCGGCGCGACGCGCGCGATTTCGGCTCCCGCCCGCGCGAGCAGTCCCGGGCCAACGAAAATCTCGTAGCGCCGCGCGCCAAGCTCCACGGG
Organism: uncultured Hyphomicrobiales bacterium; assembly: GCA_903884435.1. Taxonomy (GTDB): domain Bacteria; phylum Pseudomonadota; class Alphaproteobacteria; order Rhizobiales; family Beijerinckiaceae; genus Terripilifer. The sequence continues at coordinate 1,044 of CAISEY010000451.1, forward strand.
GACCGCGACGGGTTCGCCTTCCGTCTCGGCGGGCGGAGACGCCGGCGAAAGCTCCGGCGAGGATCTCCGCGCCGCGCGCGCGACCCGGCCTAGCCCCTCGTCCAGCGCTTCGAGGATCGTGTCGACCATGGCCTGATGCGGCCCGTCGCGGGACACCACGCAGAAATCCGCCAGGGCGTACACGGGGTATCTCTCGGCGGTGAGCTGGCGAAGCGTGTGTTCGGGATCCCTGGATTGCAGCAAGGGCCGGTTCGAGCGTTTGCGCACCCGTTGCAGCAAGACCTCGATATCGGCCTTCAGCCAGAGCGACACGCCATGGGCGGAAATGCGTTCGCGCGTTTCGGGGCTCATCCAGGCGCCGCCGCCGGTCGCCAGCAGAACCTGTTTTTCGCCGAGAATTCGCGAGATGACGCGGCGTTCGCCGCCGCGGAAATAGGCTTCCCCGTGCTGGGCGAAGATTTCGGAAATCGTCATGCCCGCGGCGCTCTCGATCTCGATGTCCGCGTCGACGAAGGGCAGATCGAGCGCGGCGGCGAGGCGCCGCCCGATCGAGGTCTTGCCGGCGCCCATCATGCCGACGAGCACCAGCGAACGTCCGGCGAGCTTCTCCCGCACCGACGCGGCGCGGGCCGCGCGGTCTGAATTCTCGTCCGTCCGGGGCGGCGCGGGCTTTTGCGCCGCGCCATCGATCATCTCGCTCACGCCCGTCTCCTACCATGGCGAGCGGCGAGAATTAAACTCCTTCCATCGTATTGCATTCGCTCCCGCCCCGTGTTGATAACGCGGCGCGTGGAAATCGGCGGGACATTCGATTGCCGAGCCTGATTCGTTTTCTTCTGGTGACTGGCGTTCTGGCCGGGCTCGTCTGGGGCGCGATGCTGGCGCTCGCGACGTTCGTCGAGCCGACGCCGCGCGAAATGTCGCAGCCGGTTCCCGCTGGCAAGTTCACGGGCAAGTGATGAAATCCCCCTCGGGACGGCTGGTCGCGGCTTTCCTCGACATGATCGCCGCGGAGCGCGGCGCCGCCGCCAACACGATCGAGGCCTATCGCCGCGACCTCTCGGATTATTGCGATTTTCTGACCGCGCGGGGGCGCGGGCCGCTCGACGCGGACAACCGGACGTCGCGGGACTGGCTGGCGGATCTCGACGCGCGCGGTTTCGCCCCGGCCTCGGTGGCGCGCCGGCTTTCGTCCGTCCGCCAGTTTCACAAATTCCTCTACCTCGAGGGCCGTCGGGGCGACGATCCGACCGGCGTGCTGGAGGGGCCGCGACCCGGCCGGCGATTGCCGAAAACGCTGGGCGTCGTGGACGTTGACCGCTTGCTGGCGGCGGCGGCGGAAGGAACCGTCGATGAAAGCCGTCCTTTTGGCGAGCGCTTGCGGGCCGCCCGGCTGTCCTGCCTGCTGGAAGTCCTCTACGCCACGGGGCTGCGCGTGTCCGAACTCGTGGCGCTTCCCGCCAGGGCGGCCTCGACGCGCGAACCGATGCTGAACATCAAGGGCAAGGGCGGGCGCGAGAGGCTCGTGCCCCTCTCGGACGCCGCGCGCGCCGGAATCGCCCGCTACCGGGCCTTGCTTGCGTCGACGCCGGGGGCGCTGGCGAGTCCGTGGCTGTTTCCATCCGATAGCGAAAGCGGCCACCTCACCCGGCAGGCTTTCGCCCGGGATCTCAAGACGGTCGCCGGGTTCGCCGGGCTGGGGGCGGCGCGAGTCAGTCCGCACGTCCTGCGCCATGCCTTCGCCAGCCATCTCCTGCAAAATGGCGCCGATCTCAGGGTGGTGCAGGAACTTCTGGGTCACGCCGACGTCTCGACGACCCAGATCTACACGCATGTGCTGGACGAGCGGCTGAAAGCCATGGTGCGCGATCTGCATCCGCTTGGCGACGCGCCGGCACCCCGGATTGTGCGCGATCCTTGACTTCACGGCGGGGAATAGCCAGTTTCCGCTCGCCCGGGTCGATGTCTCGCGGCGTTTTCGCCGAAGAGGTTTTCAGGGCCGGAATGCGCTCCTATCTTGATTTTGAACAACCCGTCGCCGACCTCGAAGCCAAGGTCGAGGAATTGCGGGCTCTGGCGGCCAAAGGCGGCGCGGTTTCGATTGGCGAGGAGCTCACGCGCCTCGAGGCCAAGGCGCAAAAGGCCCTGGTCGATCTCTACGCGGCCCTGACTCCGTGGCAAAAGACCCAGGTGGCCCGCCACGCGCAGCGGCCGCATTTTCAGGACTACATCAGCGGTCTCGTGACCGACTTCACGCCGCTCGCCGGCGACCGGAAATTCGCCGACGACGAGGCGGTCGTCGGGGGCTTCGGCCGGTTCCGGGGACGTTCGGTTTGCGTCATGGGGCAGGAAAAAGGCTCCGACACCGACAGCCGCATCCGTCATAATTTCGGCATGGCGAGACCCGAGGGCTACCGCAAGGCCGCCCGGCTGATGGAGCTCGCGGACCGTTTCGAGCTGCCGGTGATCGCGCTTGTCGACACCGCCGGCGCCTTTCCCGGGATTGACGCCGAGGAGCGCGGGCAGGCCGAAGCCATCGCCCGTTCGACCGAGGCTTGCCTCGCTCTCGGGACGCCCAATGTCGCGGTGATCGTCGGCGAGGGCGGGTCCGGCGGTGCCGTCGCCATCGCGACGGCCAACCGGGTTTTGATGCTGGAGCACTCCATCTATTCCGTCGCTTCGCCCGAGGCGTCGGCCTCGATCCTCTGGCGCGATTCGTCCCGGCGGCAGGAAGCCGCGCAGAACATGAAGATCACCGCCCAGGATTTGCTGAAATTCGGCGTGATCGACGCCATTGTTCCGGAGCCGCCAGGCGGCGCGCACCGTGATCGGCAGGCGGTCATCGCGGCGACCGGGGACGCGGTGGGCAGGGCCATCGACGCGTTCGGGAACATGTCCCGCGATGAAATCCGCAACGCGCGGGCGGAGAAATTTCTGGCGATCGGACGGAAGATTTGATCGATTGGCATCTTCGCCGGCGAGCCCGCCGCGTTAACGCCTCGTTCACCGTGTTGATGAAGAGCGCGCGGGTATGGTAACGGTGGCGTAAGGATAACGCCGATAAAGCTTTGGAGAGAGCGTCATCGCCTCGCGGCGCGCCATCACAGGTAGATCGAGCCAATGGTTTTCCGGGGTTTCAACGTGTCGAGTTTCACCGGCCACGCGAGCCGCGCCGCGCTCGTGGCCGCGGTTGGTCTCGCGCTGGCGGGATGCGAGGAAAGACGCGGCAACGCGGGCTCCTATCGGGCCTATCAGGCGATTCCCTCGGACGCCCTGGCGTTGATGCAGCAAAAAGGCACGGACGCGCACAAGCCGATCCTGATTCGCGCTTTCAAGAAAGAAGCCGAGTTCGAAATCTGGAAAATGCGCGCCGACGGAGAATACGTGCATTTCAAGACCTATCCGATGTGTCGCTGGTCGGGACAGCTCGGTCCGAAGCGCCGCGAAGGCGACAGGCAGGTTCCCGAGGGTTTCTACACGATCACGCAGGGCCAGCTGAATCCGAACTCGGCCTATTACCTGTCGTTCAACGTCGGTTATCCCAACGCCTACGACAAGGCGCATGGCTACACCGGCGGCGCCATCATGGTGCATGGCGACTGCTCGTCGGCCGGCTGTTTCTCGATGACCGACGACCAGATCGCCGAAATTTACGCGATCGCGCGCGAGGCGTTTGGCGGCGGACAGCGCGCCATCCAGATGCAGTCGCTGCCGTTCCGCATGACGCCGGAGAATCTCGCCAAACACCGTTTCGATCCGAATATCCGGTTCTGGAAACAGTTGAAGGAAGGCGTCGACCAGTTCGAGGTGTCGAAGCGAGAAACGAAGGTGGCGATCTGCAACCAGCGTTATGTCTTTGGCGCGACGCCCGTCGACGCCAGCGCGCGTCTCGACGCCAACGCGCAATGTCCGGTGATGAACGAGGACAGCCAGATCAAGACCGCGGTCGCCGCGAAACAGCGGAACGACGACGCGAAGGTCGCGGAACTCGTCGCCGGCGGCGTGAAGGCGGTCAAGATTGTCTACGCCGACGGCGGACAGCATCCTTCGTTCGCCAATTCGGTCACGATGCTCAGCCGTCCGGAGGCGGTGGCCAGCGGGCCGACGGAAATCCAGATCAACGAACAGGGCAAGCCTGTTCCGGCCGTCGTTCAGGTCGCCGCCGCGAAGGCGGAGGCGGCCCGGCCAGCGGCGCCCGCGAACTCCGGCGCGACTACCGGGAACCCCGGCAAACCTTCGCTCGAGGCCTTGCTCGAACGGACGGGCGCCGTCCCGCCTCCAGGCAAGACCTCCGTCGCGAAGGCCGCGGCTCCGGCGCCGACGGAAAACGCCGCCTCCTTCGTGGCGACCGCCGCCCCCGTCGCCGCCGCGACGCCGGAACAGCCTTTCTACAAGCGCTGGCTCGGGTTCGGTGGAAGCGAATCAGCGCCGGCTGCTTCGGTTCAGCCGGCGAGCGTCCCGGTTCCGCCGCGCCGGCAGGCCCAGACGCCGGCGAAGCCACAGGCGTCCCTCGCGAAGCCAAAGACCGCCGGGACCGTCGCCGGCGCGCAGCCCGCCGTTCCCACCAGCCTCGCGGCCTATTCCCCCGCCAGCCGGTAACAAAAAGACCCTCCGGACAGGCGTCCGAAGGGCCTTCGCGTCGAGTTCGTCGAAGCGCCGGCGATCAGTCGCAGACGCGAACGAGGCGATCTCGCACATACTGGCCGTCGGTTCGATAGACCGGCCTCCACTCCCGGTGGCAATAACCGGCGGGCTCCGGGGCGTAATGGCCTTCATCGCTGAATCCGCGTCCCGGATAGACCTGCGGATAGACCGGTTCCTCGTAGGCGGGCGCTGGCGAGGCGTAGGCCCGGTTGGCGGAGCCCGCGACGATCGCGCCGACCGCGAGCCCGCCGATAACGCCGGCGGCAATGCCCGGTCCCCAGCCGCCATGTCCGTGTCCGCCGCGCCATTGCGCCGAAGCGGGCGTGCCGGAGGCGACCAGCGCGCCGAGGCTCACGGCCGTGGCGGCGCCTGTCAGGGTCTTCCGAAAAAAGCTGGCCATCCTGTCTCTCCTGTCGTTCCCGGAACGGGCCGGGATTCCGATAGTGGAGAGATTAACGCCGTGAAGCTGAACGGGACGTGGCCGCGCCGTTCAGAGTTCGTTCACCCGCCTCGCGGGACGGCGTTCAGACGAGGGCGCCGTGGCAGTGCTTGAATTTCCGTACATATGCAAAAAAACCTTATTTTATGGACTTTTTCTGCATCCTCAAACGAAATGCATAGGGTCTGCAGATACCATCCGTGGAAGTTTTCGCAAATTTCATATGCAATAACACCCTGATTAAAAACAATCTTTTGCCAAAATATCTGCATTCATAAGTGCCTAAAAAACCCAACGAAATGGCATCAAATTTTACCTCCAAATACACTAGAGGTGTTTTTTGCCATTGCCCTACCCCACGCTTAATCACCAACTTGGTGATGGGAGTTGGAGGTTCTGTAGGATTTGGTAGGATACTAACGGCTGGAAGGGGGCAAGTGATGGACTATGACATCCTAACTAAAGCAATATCCGCTGGGATGCTTTGGGGCACTATCGTTACCGCAATTGATAGGTTCGCTGGGCGCAAAGCCCCAAAATCACCAGAACGCAGTGCGAAAGTCTTTTTTATTACAGCGATAATCATTGCGATGGGCGGCTACGCAATGCACGCCTACACAAATTAGAAGCAGCAAAAATTATCAGCATGAATGGAACCAGCCAGGAGCACAAAAGGACAAGGCGATGCGTATCTGACCTTGCCCCCGAAAAACGTCTCCCGAGGCTGATGATGTACAATCACGGCAACGGGAGCAATTTGGATGAAAAGACCGAGAACGGACTACACGCTTGAGTTCAAGCAGGAGGCGGTGCGGCTGGTGCGCGCCGGACAACGGCCGGCCGACGTGGCGGCGTCGCTCGGAATGGCCGGGCAAACGTTGAACAACTGGCTCAAGGCGGAGGCGGCCGGGCGATTGTCCGGCGGCGGGACACTCAGGCCGGTGAGTGTGGAGCAGATGGAGATCAGCCGGCTGAAGGCCGAACTGGCGCGCACGCGGATGGAGCGCGACATATTAAAAAAAGCGACGGCGTATTTCGCGAAGGAGTCGTCGTGAGATACGCCTTCATCGAGCGGCATCGCGAGGTCTGGCCGGTCGTGGTCCAGTGCCGGGTGCTCGAAGTGAGCGCCAGCGGCTATCGGCGACATCGCGGGCGCGGGACCGCGCCGGCGGCGTCGCCTGGCCAGCGCGTCGGCGACTTGGCGCTTCTGGTTCACGTGCGCGCCATTTTTCACGAGATGAAAGGCGCTTATGGCTGGCCGCGCGTGTGGCGCGAACTCCGCGACCGCGACATTCGCGCCGGCAAGGAACGCGTTCGCAAGATGATGAAAGCGGACGGTCTGCGGGCGCGCGGCAAGCGCAAGTTTCGGGTGACGACGGACAGTTCGCACGGACTTCCCGTCTCGCCCAACCTGCTCGATCGCAAGTTCGTCGTGGCCGAGCCGAACCGCGTTTGGACGGGCGACATCACTTACGTGTGGACCGACGAGGGCTGGCTTTATCTCGCCGTCGTCATCGATTTGTTCAGCCGCCGGATCGTGGGCTTTTCGATGAACGAACGCATGACGCGGGAACTTGTCATCGACGCGTTGCGCATGGCCTGGTTCCAGAGGCGTCCGGCTCCTGGCCTGATCTTCCATTCCGATCGCGGCAGCCAGTACGCGAGCGGCGACTTCCAGAAACAGTTGAAGGACTTCGGCATGAAAGGCTCGATGAGCCGGCGGGCCGATTGTTGGGACAACGCGGTCACCGAAACGGTTTTCGGATCGTTGAAGGTGGAGCGGCTGCACGGCATGCGCTTTCCCACGCGCAGACAGGCAAAAGACGAAACGATGGACTGGATGCGGTTTTACAACCACAAGCGGCTTCATTCGACGCTGGGCTACGTCAGCCCGATGACGTTCGAGGCCAACCGGAAGGTCGAAAGAAAGGAGTCTGGCGAGGAAGAAAGACACGCTGCATAATCGCCCGGCCTCGGGAGACGCCAAACAGGGGCAAGTTCACCTGGTCACGAAGCAGCAGACGAAAATTGCTCAAATCAGATAAAGGGCTTGGCATCATGCTGAGCCCTTTTTCGTTACTGACTTTGTTCAACGAAGAACAAACCCACAAGACCAGAAGATTAAAATCCCCCACGCTGTCAATTTCGTTTCGCAGACATTCCGCAGAGTGCTTTTACGCTCGTTTCCTCATCGTGTTTTCAGTCTTCGTTCTCAATGGGATATATTATTTCCTAACTTTAAAGATATAATTCCTACCTCTGTTCACACGGGACGGGTCGCAGGTACAATCCCTGTCCCG
>CAISEY010000452.1 GCA_903884435.1 uncultured Hyphomicrobiales bacterium
CTTTTCGAGGAAGGCGGCGACCTGGTCCTCGTTTTCCTCGCGCAGAACCGAACAGGTCACATAGACGAGCACCCCGCCCTTTTTCACGCAGGCCGCGGCGGTTTCCAGCACCTCGCGCTGCTCGCTCCGGCGCAGGTCGAGCGCCGCCGGGCGGGTGCGCCACTTGGCGTCGGGGTTGCGCCGCCAGGAGCCCGCTCCCGTGCAGGGCGCGTCGACGAAGACGAGATCGCAATGGTTCTTGAGGTCGGTGAGAATATCCGCCTTGCCGCGCGGCGTGCGGATTTGCACGTTGCGGGCGCCGGCGCGTTCGAGCCGGGCGATGGCGGGCGTGAGGCGGCGGCCATCGGAATCGGTGGCGAAAATCTGCCCCCTGTTCTCCATGATCGCCGCGAGCGCCAGCGCCTTGCCGCCGCCGCCGGCGCAAAGATCGAGCACCTGCTGGCCCGGTTCGGCGCCCGCGAGAAGCGCCGCGAGTTGCGAACCTTCGTCCTGGACCTCGACGAGGCCTTTCACATAGGCGGGCTCGGCCTGGAGCGCGGGGCCGCGGCCGTCCGGCCCGACCGCGACGCGCAACCCCCAGGGGGAAAGCGGCGTCGGGACGGGATCGAGATGTTCGATCTGTTTTCGCGCGGCCTCGCGGGTTCCCTTCAGCGTGTTGACGCGCAGATCGACCGGCGCGCGCTCGGAGAGCGCCCTGCCCGCCTCTTCCGCCCGCTCGCCAAAGGCCGCCGCGAAGGAGGCGGCGAGCCATTCGGGATAATTGCCGCGGACGTGGGATGGCGCGCCGTCGAGGCTCGCGGCCGCGAGCCGACCGCTCTCGGCTTCCGTCAGGGGCGCCGGGGCGTGTTTCTCGCCGCTGCACAGGGCGGCGATGGAAGCTGCGTCGAGGCCGCGGGTCTGGCGCAGGGCGCCGAGCAGGATGGCGCGCGGCGTCTCCTCGCCCATGATCCAGGCCGAGGAGGCGCGCTTGCGCATCGTGTCGAACACCAGCGTGCCGATGGCCGCGCGGTCGCCCGAACCGGCGAACCGGTGCGACTGGCCCCAGTCCTTGAGAGCGAGGGAGGCAGGCCGGTGTTGCGTTTCCATCACGCCAAGAATTTCAATCGCCGCGGAAAGGCGCGCAGAAGGGGTCATCGTCGATTTGCCATGAAGTTGTCGCGACGCGGCCAGATTGACCGTCGCGTCTGGATCGGCGACGTTTCACGAACGCCGCCTCGTCCCGCGTCAATAACCGCAAGGAAGACAAATGTCCCGAGTTTTTCGTCCTCTGATCGCGCTTTCGCTGGCGCTCGCCATGGCCGCCTGCGCCGCCCCCCCGCCGCCGCAGCCAGACCTCACCCCGCCGCCGCGCAAGCCCTTCGACGCCAAGACGCAACTCGAAAGCGGCCGGACCCGGTAATCGCCGTCACGGCCCGGGGTAGAGCCGGTCGAGAATCGCCGACGCGCTCGCGAGCCAGGCGCTCTTTCGCGCCGCGCCGAAGGGCGACCCGGGCCAGGGCAATTGCGCGATCAGGCCGAGCATGGTTTCCGCCTCGCCGGGCGGCCAGTGGGGCGGCCCGGGCGCGGGTTCGATTTCGGGCTCCCTCGCGAAGGCCGGCGGCTCGCCATGCCCGAGCGCGACGCTATCCCTCTCGAGAGACTGGAGTTCGCGGGACTTGCTGCTCTGATTTTTCATGGATGTTTCTCCACTTTCCCTGAAAAGGTCGTGAATCGCCAATCGCGCCCGCCCCTCACGAGGCCACCGCGAGGCGAACCGCGTCGAAAAACTCGTGAACGGGCGAAGGCCCGTTGATCAGATCGATCCCCAGCAGCGATTTGAGAAAATAGAGTCCTAACAGGCCTCCGACGGACAGCGCGGCGACCAGCAGGGCGACGGGCGCCATGCGCGCCCCTCCGGCCACCGACCAGTCGATCGAGGGATCTTCGAACGCGTCCGGTCGCGGCGGCGCGGATGTCGTCCGGCGCCCCGGCCTCCACCTTCGCCCGATTCGATTCTGGCGCATCTCTTTCCCCGACGCCGCGCGGCGGCGCATTTCATGGAACGATCCGCTTGCTGACAAATCAAAAACAGCGCCTGAATTTCAAGCAAATGCAACATGTTTTCACGCATCACGTCCGCGAAATTTTATTGATCCATCGCAAATTTTGAAATGAAATAGTCCGATTACTGAGGATCAGATTCATCCTGTTTGTTTATTTTACTCCGATTTCCGGTCCGGAGTTTATTTTTTTCAACAAATCGGCCTTTTGCGCGATGGCCATTAATTTTTGATTGATTGAATGCGCGATAGTCGAGTTCGTCATGAAAATCTGTCGAGGGCTCCTGTTGAACAGCAAGGCTGTCGTTCTCTGGTTGCTGGCCGGACTGCTCCTTCCTGCGGTGGCGGCCGGCGACCCGATCCACCGCGATTTCGTCCACGCAACCGACGTTCCCGTCTCCGTGTCGATTGGCGGGATGATCGCCGGCAAGCCCGCGTGGACGCTCTACAAACGTCAGTTTCTCGACACCTCGGGGCGGATCGTCGACACGGGCAACGGCGGCGTCAGCCACAGCGAGGGCCAGGGCTATGGAATGCTCATCGCTGTCGCCGCCGGCGACCGTCCGGCTTTCGAGCAAATCTGGGCATGGACCCGGCGGGAGCTCCGGACGCGACGGGACAGGCTCTTCGCCTGGAAATGGGAGCCCGGCGCGAGGCGCGCCGTCGATTCCAACAACGCCAGCGACGGCGATTTATTGATCGCCTGGGCGCTCGTCGAAGCCGCTGAATTCTGGAACGAGCCGGCATGGAGCCGGAGCGGCCTCGACATTCTCGACGATCTCGGCGCGGAGGCCCTCCGCCGGCACGCGCGCTTTGGATCCATCCTGCTGCCGGGCGGCCGCGGTTTCTCTCCATCGGATCGCGACGACGGGCCCGTCGTGAACCTGTCCTACTGGATTTTCCCGGCCCTCTCGCGTCTGCGCGAAACCGGCGCGCGACGTCCGTGGGCGCAACTCCTGCGCGATGGCGCGGCGCTGCTCGACGTCGCGCGTTTCGGACGGCTTGGATTGCCGGCGGAATGGACGTCGCTGCGGGGAAGCGAGCCCGCTCCCGCCCGCGGCGAAGGCCTGACGTTCGGGCTCAACGCCATCCGCGTTCCTCTCCACCTCTACTGGGCGGGCATCGGGAATCACGCGCTTTTCGACGCTGTCGCGAAGGGATGGGAGGACAATCGCGGCCTGCCGCGCGTCATCGACGGGCAATCGGCGAAGCGCGATGAATTCCTGCCGGAACGCGGCTATCAAGCCATCGCGGCGCTGACGCGTTGCGCGGCGAGCGGTCGCGCGTTTCCGGAGGGCTTCTACGAGATCGCGCCGGGCCAGAAATACTACCCCACGACGCTGCACGTCCTTTCCATCATGGCGGCGCTGTCACGAGGCGGCCCCTGCCTCGACGCCCCCGGCGTGCGCGCCGTCGCTTCCCCGACATGGCGGCCGCGGCCCGCGCAAATCACGCCCGACTGGCGCACCGACGACGACGAAGCCGCCGCGCATGAGTTTCTCATGGCGCCTGGCGGCCCCGAACGCTCCGCGCCGCGGACTTCCGCGGAGGCGGCTCCGTCGGCGGCGGTCACTCCCCTGGTCAGGTTGCTCTTCTGGACCGGCCTGCTGGCGGCGCCGTTTCTGGCGGCGGCGCGATTTTTCCGCGGAGTCCCCGACCGGAGTCCCGCTGGTTCGACGGGTTTCGACGCGGAATTCGCGCGGCGGGTCGAGGCCGCGGTCGAAGTCTCCGCGCGCTTCGGACGAAAGACCGGCCTCGTCGCGTTGCGGATCAAGCCGGCGGCGACCGGGCCCGGACACGGGCGCGGCGCCATTGCGCCGCAACTCGCGAACGACATCGCGGGCGCGCTGACGCGCCGGTTGCCCCCTCACGATTTTCTCCACGCCGATCCGTCCGGCGTGATCTTCGCCTGCGTCGCCTTCCTCGACACGGAAGAGGAACTCGCGAACGTCGCCGCGACGCTCGCCGATCGCGCGCGGCGGATCGCGGGCGCCGGCGACGAGGAGATTTCGACGGGAACCGTGATCTGTCCCGGACATGGCGTTCCGGGCGAGGATCTCATGCGCGCCGCGCTGTCCGGTTAGCCGGCGACCCGCGGGGGGAGCGCGACAAACGCCGTCGCGACACGGAACGCGAACCAGGCCCACGCCAGCGCGACGAGCATGAAGACCGGCGCGGCCAGACGAAAGTGAACCGCCCCGGGTTTGCCGGAGGCTCCAACTCTTGAGAGGATGGAGCCACCATGAGCAAAACGACGAACAAGTTTTCACCCGAGGTCCGGGCGCGCGCCGTCCGGA
>CAISEY010000453.1 GCA_903884435.1 uncultured Hyphomicrobiales bacterium
AGATGAAATTCGTCGCGTAATACAGCGTGAAGCCGAGCCCCTCCCGGCTTCCGAGAGCGCCGGCGACGATCAGGCGCAACGAGGCGAGCGGGTCTTCGCCCGCCGCCGCGACCGCGGCCGCCGCGGCGCCCAGCGCCAGCGCGACCGCGACGAGCGCCGCCCGCGCCGGGTCGATGAGCCGCGCGAGAAAGCTCATGCCGCGCGGTCTCCCGCGCCCGCCATCAGGAGGCCGAGTTCGCGCGCGTTTGTCTCTTCCGGCCTGCGTTCGCCGGCGATCCGTCCGTCGCACATCACGAGCACGCGGTCGGACAGCGCGAGAATTTCGTCGAGTTCGCCGGACACGAGCAGAATGGCCTTGCCCGCGTCCCGCAGCGCCAGCATCCGAGCGTGAATCTGCTCGATGGCGCCGATGTCGACGCCGCGCGTCGGCTGGCCCACGAGCAAGACGCGCGGGTCGCGTTCGATTTCCCGCCCGAGGATCAGCTTTTGCTGATTGCCCCCGGAAAACCGGCGCGTCGCGAGGTCGGGCGCGCGCGGGCGCACGTCCCACCGCTCCATCAGCCCCTCGCACTCGCTCTCGATGGCGTTTCCGTCGAGCAGCGCGCCGCCATAGCGCGCCTCGCGGTGATACCCGAGCATGGCGCTTTCCTTCGCGGGAAAATCCGCCACCAGCCCGTGTTTCAGCCGGTCTTCCGGAACATGCGCCACGCCGAGGGCGCGCAGGGCGCGCGGCGTCAGCCGGCGTGGCGCCAGCGTCTCGCCATCGAGTTCGACGGCGCCGGACACGAGCGGCCGCATCCCCGCGAGTCCTTCCAGCAATTCGCTCTGGCCATTGCCGGAGACGCCGGCGAGACCGACGATCTCGCCTTCCCGCAGCGACAGCGACGCGCCATGGACGCGAAGGGCGCCGTTGTCGCCGGCGATCGTCAGATCGCGCGCGCGCAGGATTTCGCGCCCCGGCGCCGCCGCCCGCGCCCGCGCCGGGGGCGCGATTCGACGTCCCACCATGGCTTCGGCGAGTTCGTCGGCGCTGGTCCGCGTGGTCTCGAACTCCGCCACGACGGCGCCGCGCCGCATGACGGTGACGCGATCCGTCACGTCGAGCACCTCCGCGAGCTTGTGGGTGATGAAGACGATGCCGCAACCCGCGTCGCGCAGGCGGCGCATCAGCGTGAAAAGCTCCGCGGTTTCCCCCGGCGTCAGAACCGCGGTCGGCTCGTCGAGCACGAGAACGCGCGCGTCGCGGATGAGCGCCTTGAGGATGGCCACGCGCTGGCGCGCGCCCACGGTCAGGCTGGCGACCGTCGCGTCCGGGTCGATGGCGAGCCCCGCCTCGCGCGCCAGCGTGGCGAGCTTCGCGCGCGTGGCGGCGCGGCCGCGCGCCAGCAGCGCGCCGCCTTCCGCGCCGAGCATGACGTTGTCGAGGACGCTCATCGCCTCGACCAGCATGAAATGCTGGTGCGCCATGCCAATTCCAAGGGCGATGGCGTCGCGCGGCGAGGCGATGGAGACAGCGCGGCCATCGACGCGAATCTCGCCGGAATCGGCGCGCTGTTCGCCGTGCAGGATCGACATCAGCGTCGATTTTCCCGCGCCGTTCTCGCCGACGATTCCGTGAATGGAGCCGCGGGCGACGGAAATGGAAACGTCCCGGTTCGCCTCGACCGCGCCGAAACGCTTGCAAATCCCCCGGAGTTCCAGCGCGGGCGCCATCAGCCGGCGCCGGGCGACAGCGGGCATTTTCCGTCGCTCATGAAATCGTGAACGGCGATTTTTCCGTCGATGATTGCCGCGGTCGCGGCCTCCGCGGCCGCCTGCATCGCGGGCGTGACGAGCGCGCGGTTGTCGTCGTCGAGCGCCCAGCCGATTCCGCCTTCCTTCAGGCCCAGCGTCACCGTGCCGGCCTTCCAGGCGCCCGACCGCGCGTCGTTGAAATCGCGGATGATCGCCGCGTCGACGCGCTTCAGCAGCGAGGTCAGCACGCGTCCGGGAAACAGCCCGTTCTGGTTGGCGTCCGAGCCAATGCCGAGCTTGCCGGCGTCCGCCGCCGCGCGCAGCACGCCGATTCCCGTGCCGCCCGCGGCCTGGGCGATCACGTCGGCGCCGCGGTCGATTTGCGAGCGCGCGAGTTCGCCGCCGCGCACCGGATCGGACCAGGCGGCGCCGGTCGTGCCCGCCATGTTTTCGAAAATCTCGACGCGCGGGTTGACGCTTCGCGCGCCTTGCAGATAGCCGCAGGCGAACTTGCGGATGAGCGGAATGTCCATGCCGCCGACGAAGCCGATCTTGCCGGTCTTCGACGCCATCGCCGCCAGCAGTCCGACGAGGTACGCGCCCTCGTGTTCGCGGAACACGATGCTCTGGACATTCGGCGCCGCGACCTCCGTGTCGACGATGGCGAATTGCGTGGCCGGAAAATCCTTCGCCACTTTCGCCAGCGCACTCGCGTGGCTGAAGCCGACGGCGGCGATCGGCGTCTGCCCGTCGCGGGCGAAGCGGCGCAGGGCCTGTTCGCGCTGCGCGTCGTTCTGGATCTCGAACTCCCGCACGGCGAGGCCGGTGTCGGCGCGGAACTTCTCCGCTCCGCGGAACGCGCCTTCGTTGAAGCTTTTGTCGAACTTGCCGCCAAGGTCGTAGACGATGGCCGGCCTGATCTCGGCGCCGGCGCAGGGGGCGGCGAGCCAGAGCGTCAGGGCGGCCGAAAAAACTGTCGTCTGGCGCATGAGTCACCAACCTGTGTCGTGGAGCGGTGAGAATGCCATTTCGCCGCGCCACGTCAAAGCCGCCGGCGCCCTGTCCCGCTGTTTATCGGTTCATTAACTGCTTCCGCAACATGGAGTTGACCTCCGGATCAGGGAAGTTTTCGCGTGTTGTCCCGCTTCTTCGCCGCCGCTGGCGCCATTGTCGCGTCGTTTGGCGCGTCCGCCGCCGATCTGCCGATGGTCACGAAGGGTCCGCTGGCGCCGCCGGCCAGCGCCGGCGGCCTTTTCGCGTCCGGCGCGCGCGTCGGCCTGGCGAACAATTTTTCCCAGGCCAGTTTCGCCCGCGCCCGCTCCGTGCCATGTTGGCTTCGGGGGACGCGGACGCGGGGAGAATCCAATGGTCGCCTCGATGCAATTCTGGCGGAAGGCCGCGCTCGCGGCGGCCGTCGCGACGGGCCTCTCCGCGGGAAGCGCGACGGCGCGCGACAAGGGCGTCGAGGTCGATGTCGAACTCGTGCTCGCCGTCGATATTTCCTATTCCATGGACCGGTTCGAACAGGTGTTGCAGCGCGAGGGTTACGCGCAGGCGCTGACCTCGCCGGAGTTTCTCAACGCGCTGAAATCGAACGGCCTTGGCAAAATCGCCGTCGCCTATATCCAGTGGGCTTCCTACAACGATCAGGACACGCTGCTGAACTGGACGATCGTCGACGGCCCCGGGAGCGCGCGCGCCGTCGCCGAAAAGCTCAGGAGCGCGCCCTACCGCCGCGCCCAGCGCACCTCGATTTCCGGCGCCATCGACGCCGCGGTGAAGCTTTTCGACAACAACGGCTTCAAGGGGACGCGTCAGGTCATCGACATTTCCGGCGACGGGCCCAACAACAACGGCCGCCTCGTCACCCAGGCGCGCGACGAGGCGCTCGAAAAGGGCGTCACCATCAACGGGCTCCCGCTCGTCGGAATCCGTGAATGGTTCAGCCCGGCGGACATTCGGGAACTCGACGTCTACTACGAGGATTGCGTCATCGGCGGGCCCGAGGCCTTTTCCATCACCGTGCGCGACACGAAGAGCTTCGTCGAGGCGACGCGCAACAAGATGGTGCGTGAAATCGCCTCCCTGCCGGTTCCCGCGATCGGGGCGGACACGCGCCGGGCCTCGGGAGGGGAGCCGTCCAGCCGGTTGATCGAGGCTCGGGAGCCACGTATTTCCTGCGCCATTGGCGAAAGTCTGTGGCGCGGCCGCTGGGGTAACTGAATTTGCGTTTTTCCCGTCGCGACCTTCTCGCCGGAGCCGCCGGGCTTCTGGCGCCGTTTCCGGCCCTCGCGCAGACGCGTCGCCAGCAACAGCAAGAGCCGATCATCTCCACCTACGCGCGCGCGCTGCCCGTGCTCGCCGAACACGGAATGGTCGTGAGCCAGGAAGAAAGGGCCTCGCGCGTCGGCGTCGAGATCATGCGCGCCGGCGGCAACGCCGTGGACGCGGCCATCGCGACGGGCTTCGCCCTCGCCGTGACGTTGCCGCGCGCGGGAAACATCGGCGGCGGCGGCTTCATGGTCGTGCATCTCGCGCGCGAGAAGAAATCCATCGCCATCGACTATCGCGAAATGGCCGGCGGGTTGACGACGCCCTCGGTGTTCCTCGATGGCAGGGGTGAGTTCGAGCCGGAAAAATCGCAATCGAGCGGCCTTGGCGTCGGGGTGCCGGGAACTGTCGCCGGCTTCGCGCTGGCGCGCGAAAAATATGGCTCGGGGAAATTCACGCTCGCCGAATTGCTCGCGCCCGCCATCGCGCTGGCGCGCGACGGGATCGAGATCGACGCGGACCTCGCGGACTCGCTGCCGCAGGCGGCGGCCCGGCTCGGCCGTTATCCCTCCAGCAAGGCGATTTTCCTGCGCGAGGACGGAACCGCGCCCAAACGCGGCGAACGCCTCGTGCAAACGGACCTCGCGGGGACGCTGTCGAGCATCGCGCGCGAGGGGCCGCGCGGTTTTTACGAAGGCGAAGTCGCCCGCAAGATCGTCGCCGCGGCCAACGAGGCGGGCGGCCGCATGACGCTCGACGACATGAAGACCTACAGCGCCGTCGAGCGGCCCGTCGTGCGCGGGAGCTACCGCGGACGCGAGATCGTCTCCATGCCGCCGCCCTCGTCGGGCGGCGTCCACGTCATCGAGATTTTGAACATTCTCGAGGGCTACGACCTTGGCGAGCTCGGCCACAATTCGGCGGACGCGCTGCATCTGATCGCGGAAGCCTCGAAGCTCGCCTTCGCGGATCGCGCGGCGCATCTCGGCGATCCCGATTTCGTCAGGGTTCCCGTCGCGGGCCTCGTCTCGAAGAAATACGCCGAAGCCCTGCGCGCGGCGATTTCCACGCAGCGCGCGCGTCCCTCCAGCGAGATTTCGCCGGGCAAGCCGCAGCCATATGAAAGCGACCAGACGACGCATTTTTCCGTCGTGGACGGCGAGGGCAACGCGGTCGCCAACACCTACACGCTGAATTTTTCCTACGGGCTTGGCCTCGTCGCCGCCGGAACCGGCGTGCTGCTCAACAACGAACTCGACGATTTCGCCGCGCGCGAGAACGCGCCCAACGCCTACGGCCTGCTCGGCGGCGCCGCCAACGCGCCCGGCCCGCGCAAGCGCCCGTTGTCCTCCATGTCGCCGACGCTGGTTTTCCGGGACGGCGAGCTCGAGATCGTCACGGGGTCTCCCGGCGGCTCGCGCATCATTTCCATCGCGTTGCAGATCATCCTCAACATCGTCGATTTCAATCTCAACGCGGCGGAGGCGACGGAGGCGCCGCGTATCCACCATCAGTGGATGCCGGACCAGATCGACTTCGAGCGCGGACTGTCCATCGACACGCTGCGCATTCTTGAATCGCGCGGGCACAAGCTGCGCCCGACGCGCGCCTTCGGTTCCGCGCAGACCATTCACCGCGTTCGCGGGGTGCTGATGGGGGCGGCGGATTCGCGCCAGCGCGGCACGGGCGCGGTGGGCTATTGATGCGCGCGCTGGTGGCGTGTTTCGCGCTCGCCGGCGGCGCGCTTCCAGCCGCGGCGCAAACCGTCGCCGATTTCTACCGCGGAAACACGATCAAAATGATCATCCGCACGGGGCCCGGCGGCACCTACGATCTGTATTCGCGCCTGCTGGGCAAGCACATGGCGGCGCGCGTTCCCGGCAATCCCGCCTTCGTCAACGTCTACATGCCCGCCGGCGGCGGCATCGTCGCGGCCAATTACATGGCCACGCAGGCGCCGCGCGACGGCTCCGTCATGACGATGGTTGGCATTGGCCTGCCGCTCGACCAGGCGCTCGGCCTCAATCCGAGCCTCAAGATCGATCTGCGCGAATTGAACTGGCTCGGCAGCGTCTCGTCTTCGAATCAGGTGACGGTCGCCTGGTACAAGTCGCCGATTACCTCGCTCGACGCCGCGCGGCGCGTCGAGGGGCGACTCGGCTCGACGGGCGCGGGTTCTATCTCGCAGCAATTCCCCTCGTTCTACAACGCTTTCCTTGGCACGAAGTTCAGGGTCGTGCTGGGATACACGGGCTCGCCGGCGATCAATCTGGCCATCGAGCGCGGCGAACTCGATGGCGGCGGCAGCAATGGCTGGGCGCAATACCAGATCGAGACGCCGCGTTTCGCGCGCGACAAACTCATCGTGCCGATCATTCAGGCGGGGCGGCGAAAGGAGCCGGACCTGCCCGATGTCCCGCTGCTGCTCGATCTGGCGAAGAACGACGACGAGCGCGCGGCTTTCGCCTTCATGACGAATCTCGCCGAACTCGGGCGCCCCGTCGCCACGACGCCGGGCGTGCCCGCCGACCGCCTCGCCGCGTTGCGCGAGGCCTTCGACGCGACGATGAAGGACCCGGATTTCATCGCCGACGTGCGCCGCCAGGGCGGCGACGTGCGCCCGGAAAGCGGGGATTCGCTCGCCGCCGTGGTGCGCGGCATGATCGAGGCGCCGGAGGATCTGCGCGCGAGGGTGAAGGCGGCGATTTCCAGCGGCCAGTAACGCCGTCAGGCGTTTTCCATCAGATTTGGATCGTAGGTCCTGTCGTAGAAGTTCGCGCGCTCGTGCAGTTCCGGAATCGTCGGCCGCCCCGGCTCGACGTTGAGCCACAACCGCGCGAGCAGCCGCTGCTTCTCGGCCGAGTTTTTGAATTCCGTGCGCGCGTGCAGCACGACGAAATTGTTGCAGATCATGATTTCTCCGGGCTCCAGCATGAACCGCGCGCGAACTTCGTCGCGGCTCGCGACAGTCCTGAAAAACGCGAGGGCCTCGTCGAGGTCGGCGGCGAGCGGCTCGCCGAGCGTCGTCGCGCCCCGGCGGATGTGATCCTCGAAGAACATGACGCTGAGACAGCCATCGACGTTCGAGAAGACCGGAATGTTTCCGCGCGTCACGCCAACCTCGGAAGAATGCCAGCGCGAGCCGCGATAGAGCGGCGCCAGCAAGTCGGGCCGCTCTCGCAGGATGATGTTGTGAATGGTGGCGGAACTCGCGAGGTGGCTCACGCCGCCGCTCTCCGCCGCTTGCAGGGTCATCAGCGCGACGATGGCGCGCGAATCCGTGTGCAGCACGAGTTCGCTGGAGCTCCTGTAGCCGCGGCGGTGAGGATCGTCGAGTTCCTCGCGAACGTAGCCGATGCGGTCGCGGCGCGAACTTTGCACGGCCGCGTAACCGAAATGCGTTCCGATGCCCCAGAATATCCGCTCGCATTCCTCCCGGGAGCGCGTGGACCCGTCGACGCCGCGCAGGATGACCGCGCCTTTTCCGTGCATGACCTCCTCGCGAAGTTCCGCCAGAAGCGGCGTCAGCGCCGGATGCGAGAACAGGTCTCGCGTGATGTCGTGTGTCGCGATCCCGCGCAGCCGCGTCAGCAGATCGTCGATGGCCGCCAGTTGCGCCGGCGTCAGGTCGCGGACGAAGCCCTCCTTGCCGCCTGTCGAGCGCGTGGTCCAGGCGCTGGCGTCGTTGATGGTGGTGCGAATTACCGGCGTCATTTCGCGCGTTCCCCCCGTTGACGCGCGAGCTTTTCATCGGGGAACGGGAGCGTCAAGGTGAAGACTCCCGGCGCCTGCCCATCCGGGCAGTGGACGCTTCGCCCGGGCGTCCACACATTGAGGCTCGACACAGGAGCCTCCCGATGACCAGCACCGCCTCGCCGTCCCTCGCGGCCTTTTCCGGGGAAATCGCCGCGCTCGTCGCCGCCGCCGCGCCCGGCGTCGTCGCCGTCCATTCGCGGCAGTCCCGCGCCAGCGGTTTCGTCTGGCGCCCCGGCCTCGTCGTCACGTCGGAGGAAGCCCTCGCGGACGAGGGCGAGATTTCGGTCGTGCTGCCCGGTGGCGAAACCGTCGCCGCGACCCTCGCGGGCCGCGACCCCTCGACCGACATCGCGCTCCTGCGGGTGGCGCGCGAGGGGCTTCGACCCGTCGCCTTCGCCGCGGCCCCGGCCAGCGCCGGCGCGCTCGTTCTCGCGGTCGGCGCCGCGGGCGGTCTTCCCGTCGCCGCGCTGGGGCTCGTGTCGCTGGCGGGTTCCGCCTGGCGCAGCCTGCGCGGCGGGGACATCGACGCGCGCGTCGAACTCGACTTGAGGCTTCGCCGCGCGTCGGAGGGAGGCGTCGCGCTCGACGCTTCCGGCGGCGTGCTCGGCATGACGGTCTTCGGCCCGCGCCGGCGCGTTCTCGTCATCCCCGGCGCGACGATCGAGCGCGTCGCGTCCCGGCTCGAAAGCCATGGCCGGATCGCCCGCGGTTATCTGGGCCTCGGGCTGCAACCGGTCCGGCTCGATGACGGCGCGCCCGCGGCCATGGTGATGAGCGTCGACCGGTCCGGTCCCGGCGCCGCCGCCGGTCTTCGTCAGGGCGACGCGATCGTCGCCTGGAACGGCGAGGCCGTGCGCGGCGTCCAGTCGCTTCTGCGCGCCCTCGGGCCCGCCAGCGTCGGAACCGCGGTCCGTCTCGCGCTGTCGCGCGGCGGCGAGCCGGCGGAAGCGATCCTGACCGTCGGAGAAAGGCCGGAGGCTTGAAGGACGCGCGCGCGCCGGCGCCCCTGGTGATTTCCCTCGGAGTCGGCGATCCCGCCCTCGCGGACAGGCTCGCCGCGCTGCTGGCGGGTGTTCCCGGTCTGCGTCTGGCGGCGGCGGGCGAAGTGGCTGACGCAGCGCTTGTCGCGCCCGACCGCCCGGCGGCGGGCGCCGGCCAGGGAAATCTCACGTCCCGTGAAATCGAGGTGTTGGGGCTGCTCGCGGAAGGCGCCTCCAACAAGACCATCGCCCGGCGGCTGGGGATTTCCGTCCACACCGCCAAGTTCCATGTCGGCTCCCTGCTCGACAAGCTCGACGCGACGGGCCGGACCGACGCCGTGGCGCACGCCGCGCGGCTCGGGGTTCTCAACCTGTAGAGGCAACCATGACCGGAACCGGGGATTCCCTGAACGACGAGGCGCCGCTCGACGCCTTTTCCCGCGTCTGCGCCAGCGTCGTCGACGCCGTGGGGCCCGCCGTCGTGCGCGTCGAGAGCGGCGGGAAGGGGCGCGGGGGCGTCGGTTCGGGGGTGGTGATCGCCGGGGACGGGCTGGTGCTCACAAATAGCCATGTCGTCGCCGGCGCGCGTCGCGTGCGCCTCGCGCTCGCGGACGGCGGCGAGGCCGGGATCGAGGCGGAGGTGCTGGGCGACGATCCCGACACCGACCTCGCCCTGCTGCGGGCCGCCCTGCCGGATGGCTCGGGGGCGGCGACGCTCGGGGATTCCGGAAAGCTCCGCCGGGGCCATCTCGTCGTCGCCATCGGCAACCCGCTCGGCTTCGAATCCACGGTCACGGCGGGCGTCGTCTCGGCGCTGGGCCGCTCCCTGCGCGCGCGCAACGGACGGCTGATCGACGATGTCATCCAGACCGACGCGGCCCTGAACCCGGGAAATTCCGGCGGGCCCCTGGTCGCTGGCTCCGGCGAGGTCGTGGGGATCGCCACCGCCATGATCGGCGGCGCGCAGGGCCTGTGTTTCGCTGTTTCCAGCAACACCGCGCTCCAGGTCGTGGCGGAGATCGTCGCTCGCGGGCGCGTTCGCCGCGCCCATCTTGGCGTGGCCGGGCAAACCGCGCCTTTGTCCCGCCGGGTCGCCCTGGCGATCGGGGCGGGCGCCCACGCGGTGCGGGTGGTGGAACTCGAGCCGGGCGGCCCCGGCGCGGTGGGCGGGCTCCGGTTGGGCGACATGATTTTCCGGATCAACGGCGAGATCATCGCGGGCGCGGACGATCTCGCGCGCCGTCTCGGCGCCGGCGGCATCGGGAAATTCTCGGAAGTCGTCGTCCTGCGGGAGGGCAAGGTCGAGCGGCTCTACATCCGGCTGGGAGAACGTCGCCCGGCGGCGGCTCTGGCGAGCGCGGCCTGAACAGGGCGCGGGCTAGATTTTCGGCCGGTCCGACGGGGCGAAAATCGCGTATTTCTTGTCGTTTTCGGTCTGGTTGGCGAGCGCTTCGTATTTCGCCCGCTCTTCGGCGGACAGAACGACGCGGCGTCCAGGCTTTGGCTTTGCCCGGGCTTTCGGGCGCTGGAACTTGTCGGGGGGCTGGGCCAAGATCAGGCGGCGCGTTCGGAGAGAAACTCGGCGAGGGCCGCCTTGCCGGCGCGCGTCGCCTCGGACATGGTCTCGAAAAAATCCGACTGCAACACGGGTTTGCTTTTGCCGGCCACGCAAATCTCCCACCGCCAGGGTTTCGGCGCGCGGCCACGGTTTTTGATCGCGACAGTGTAGTCGGCGGGGTTGAAGTGCGGGTTTTTCTCCATGGCCAAACTGTACTGGCGCGAGCGTCATCCGTCAATTTGGAACCGCGGCGCGCGCTGAATTTGTTTCCCGGCGCCCGGACGGGACGGGATTTGGCGCCTCCCGTCCGGGCGGTTCCGGTTACGCCGGAACGAGCGCGCCAGGCCGCTTGAGATATTTTTCCTTCAGGGCGTCGGCGATCCAGTAGGCGAGGGCGCCGACCGGGCCGGTGGGGTTCTTGCCGGCGTTTTGCGGGAATACGCAGGCGCCCGTGACGAAGACGTTCGGCACGTCCCAGACCTGGCAATATTTGTTCACCGCGCTGATCCGGGGATCGGTCCCCATGATCGCGCCGCCGGTGTTGTGGGTGCTCTGGTAGGGCACGATCGAATAGGGAATGGGGTTGGTGCGCGGCTCGACCAGAACGCCGCCCATGGCGCGGCCGATTTCGGCGCAGACCTGGTTCAGCCCGCGCATCTGCTTCTGCTCGTTGTCGAGGAAGTCGAAGGTCATGCGCATCAGCGGGCGGCCATAAACGTCGCGATAGGTCGGGTCGAGGTCGAGGTAATTGGCGCGGTGCGCCATGTTCGATCCCTGGTTCGAGACGTTGCCGGTGTGCTGGTAATGCCTGACGGTCGCCTTCTTCCATTCCGCGCCCCAGCGCGGCGTGCCAGGAGGCGTCGGACGGTACTGGATCGGCCTCGCGCCCGAGGTGGACGAGCCGATGCCGCCGCCGCCGATGAAGCCCATCTTCTCGAAGTCGTAGTTGCCCGCGTTGAAATCGTCGATGTTCACGCCAAGCGAGCCGGCGCCCATGAAATTGTTCATGAAGGTCTTCTCGTCGAAGAAGACGGTCGCGCCGCTCGAGGCCTGGTAGCAATAGCTGCGCCCGACGACGCCGGTGTTCGTCACGGGATCGTAAGGCTTGCCAATGCCCGACCACAGCATCAGCGCCACGTTGCCGAGGGCGTAGGCCGAGAGCACCACGAGGTCGGCGGGTTGTTCGAACTCGCGTCCGCGCGCGTCGACGTAGATGACGCCGGTGGCCTTCTTGCCGGTGGAGTCGAGCAGCACCTTCATCACCGTCGCGTGGGTGCGCAATTCGAAGTTCGGATTCCGCGCGGCGATCGGCATCACCGTGAAATGCGGGCTCGCCTTGGCGTTCGCCTCGCAGCCGAACCGTTCGCAGAAGCCGCAATAATGGCATTCCCCGTAGGTCACGCCATCGGGGTTGGTGTAGACGCGCGAGGAATTCGCCGAGGGCGAGGGGAACGGGTGATAGCCGAGCTTTTTCGCGGCCGCCTCGAAGAGCGAACCGCCGTGCGTCTGTTTCAGCGGCGGATTTGGATATTCATTCTTGCGCGGCCCTTCGAAAACATTGCCGCCCTCGATTTTCTGGCCGTTGAGATTGCCCGCCTTGCCGGAGACGCCGCAGGTCTTCTCGAACTTGTCGTAATAGGGCTCGAGTTCGTCGTAGGTGACGCCCCAATCCTGCAGGAACATGCCCTCGGGAATGATTTTCTCGCCATGTTTCGACACGGTCTGGCTGCGCGCCTGATGGTCCCAGGGATTGAAGCGCCAGGTGACGCCGTTCCAGTGAACCCCCGCGCCGCCGACGCCGCTGCCCGGCAGGAACGAGCCCAGCTGGCGCATCGGCAGCGCCGTCTGCGACGCTTTGTTGCGGAAGGTCAGCGTCTCCTTCGACACGTCCTGCATGAGTTCGTGGCGGACGGCGAAACGCAGTTCGTCGTCCTTGGCGGGCTCCATGAAATCGGGATTGGTGTCGCGCGGTCCGCCGCGCTCCAGCGCGAGAATCTTCAGTCCGGTGGACGCGAGTTCCTTCGCGATGATGCCGCCGGTCCAGCCGTAGCCGACGAGCAGCACGTCGACGGGGTTCAGGCGAGTGGCCATGAAAAATCCTCCCTGCGCGGCGCCTCGCGCCCGCGATCAAAAATTCAGGCGAAGTCCTGGATGGATTTCGGCGAGTGCGGATAGGGTTTGTTGCGGTATTGCTCGATGACCCCGGAATACATGCCTGGCACGCCCGGGAAACCAATCATTTTCCAGACCGACTTGTCCTTGTTTCCGCCGTACATGGGATCGCCGAAATAGCCTTCCATCGTCAGGTTGAGGAACATGTTGAACCACGTCGCCGCGGGCGCGTTGGCGAGCTCCGCCTTGCCGGCGTCGATTTCGGTCATCATCGCGGCGCGTTCGGACGGCGAAAGCTCCTTGAAGTATTTTTGCTTCGTCTTCCTCGCGAGGGCGTTCACGTCGGCGATCCCGATGCGAATGAGTTCGGACGGCGTCAGCGGCAATTGATAGCCCTGTTGCGGCGTTCCCTGGCCGAACGGCCCCTGCATGTAGAGCCGCGCGCCGCGTCCGAAAGCGCCGGCGAGTTGCCGGTCCATGTAGGTGGCGCAGCCCGCTTCCACCGCGCCGGGGCCGGTGGCGTCCGCCGGAATCAGCGTGTCCAGCGCGGCTTTGACGAATTCAACCTCGTCGGGGTTGAAAAAGACCCAGCCGCTCAGACGATCCGCGGCGGCCGCCGCCGAAGCGGGGGCCGGGCCATGCGAGGAATGATCCTGCGTTTGCGCCGTCGCGGCGGGCGCCGCGACGGCCGCGCCCGCCGCGCTGGCTCCGCCAACGACTTTCAGAAATCCGCGCCTGTCGAGCGATGCCTCGTCGGCCATGTCGTCGTCCCCCCCAAGTGTCCTTCGTGTCGCACCCGAGCCGAAAACCTACCGCAAGCCGCCGGCTTCCGCTATTGTTTTTCCAATCGCCGTCCAGTCGCCGGAAATCCCGGGAGGATTCCATCAATCTTCGTCAGCTCGCGTATTTCATCAAGGTCGTGGAAACCGGCAACATGACCGCCGCGGCCGAACAGTTGAAAATCGCCCAGCCCGCGCTGGGCGTGCAGATTCGCCATCTGGAAACGGAGCTGGGCGTCGATCTCCTCGTGCGCCACTCGCGTGGAGTCACGGCGACGCAGGCGGGCGCCCTGCTGTGCGAGCGGGCGCGAAAAATCATCGCCGAGGTCGAGGCGACCGAGCGCGAACTGAAATCCCTCGGCGCGTCGAAAACCGATCACGTCGTTCTCGGCGTGCCGCCCAGCCTCATGCTGTTGCTGGGCCCCGACCTTCTGATCGACGCGCGCGCGGACATGCCGGGCGTGCATCTCTCCCTCGTCGAGGAGCGCAGCGTCGTGCTGCTCGACGCGCTCGACCGCGGCCAGATCAACATCGCCTTTTGCTGGAACGTCGCCGACCGGCCCGATCTCGAGCGGGTCGCCCTGCTGGAGGAAGACCTGCTGCTCGTCACGGCGGCGTGCGACGGGGGAGGGAGCGGTCCCGTGTCCCTGGCGGAGGCCCTGACCCACGATCTCGTCATCGCCGGCGAACGCGGCGTCATCCGGAACATCGTCCAGTCGGAGGCGCGGCGCCTGTCGCTGACCATGCGGCTCGCCTACGAGGTCCATTCCATCGGCTCGATGAAGGCGCTGATCGCGCGCGGCGGCGGCGCGACCATCATGCCGTTCTCCCTCGCGCCGAGGGAAATCGCGGCCGGGGATCTGCTCGCGCGCCGCATCGACAGGCCCGCGATCACCCGCACGCTCTATCTCGTGCGTCCCGCGAAGCGGGCGCCATTCTCCCACGAGGACGAAATCACGCGCTTTTGCGAGGGGGTGGCGTCGCGGCTGCTGACGGCCTGCGGGCCCTACGCGCGGGCCCTGCGCTGACCTCCGCGCCCGCGACGCCCCGGGGCGGGCGCCAGCCCCCCGCAAAATCCTTGGGCTGCCAGAACGCGAATGTTTTGGACTCCCCGCGACGCCTCATACTAAAGGTTGTGGCGTGGCTGGAGCGCGCGCGTGCGCCCGGCTGTTTCACTTCACGGGAGGGCGACCGCTCATGGCCGAGCAATTTATCGGGAAGGCTTCCGAATTCAAGGATGGCGATCGTCAGATCGTCCGGATTGGCGAAGACGAAATCGGCGTCTTCAAGCACGAGGGCGAATTCTACGCCTATTCGAATTTCTGTCTGCATCAGGGCGGACCGGCCTGCGAGGGCCTCACCATCGCCAACGTCGAGGAGCGCCTGCGTCCCGACAAGACCTCGATGGGCCTGCACTTCACCAACGACATGAACTTCGTCTGCCCCTGGCACGGCTACGAATACGACATGAAGACCGGCTGTCACGTCAAGGACAAGCGCGTGAAGCTGCGCAAGTACGACGTCGTGACCAAGGGAAACGACGTTTATGTCGTCGCCTAGGACCTCGAAGGACAAGCCCGCGAAGCCGGCGAGAGCCGTGCCTGGCGCGAAGGTGTCGCGCGGCGTCGACAAGGTCGCCAGCGACGCCGGCATGACCGGCAAGGACAAGGCGAATTTCATCAAGGCGATGATGGAAGGCGTCAAGCCGAAGGCCGCGGCGCCGGCCGCGCCGAAGCCGCGCGCTGGCAAGTCCGGAGCGGCGAAGGGCGAAAAGCCCGTCACCGTGGAGATCCTGCGCAGGATTCCGGCCCCGGTGAAAGTCTCGACCCCCTCCAACAAGGAGTCGGACGAGGCGCTCAAATTCGCTTCGCTGATCGAGGCGAAGGTGGCCGGGGGCGACCTCGGAGCCCTGACCCCGGAGGCGGTGCAGGCGTTGATGGCGGCCCTGTGCAAACTTTACGCGGCCAATGTCGACGCGGGAAACAAGTATCCGGTGGTGAGCAGCCGCATGGCGATCACCGGAACCGATTCGATGATTCTCTGCGGGGCGCTGCTGAAGGCGGTCGATCTGCAGGTGTTTGAACTTGGAATGTGGCAGAGCTGGTCCGGTCTCTGAACCGGCCTCTGCCTTCACCCCGAACTGGAGGGAATAGCATGGACCTCATTGCTGATCGTGGCCGCCGCGTACAGGTCGACGAACTCAACACGAGCAAGCTGCTGGCGCACGCCGCCAAGCAGACTCGCGACAAGGGCTTCGACGACGTGCTCTGCATCGACGTCGACGCGCATCACTACGAAAACGAAAGCTTCGGCGAAATTCTCCCCTTCATGGAGAACGAAGTCCTGAAGCAGCTCGCCCTCGCCTCGCGCGCCAAGGGCGGCCGCGGCTCCGTCGCTCCGTCGGGCTTCGGCTATCAGGACATGGGCGGTCGGGTCACCCGCTATCCGCTGCGCTCCTCGGAAAAGACCGATCCGAAGGGCACCCATCGCGACGTGCAGCTGGGCGAGCGCTGGATGGACGCCATGGGCGTCGATTATTCCTGCCTCTTCCCCACGGGCATGCTGTCGATCGGCCTGCATCCGCAGAAGGAAATGGAAGTCGAGTTGTGCTGGGCCTACAACCGGTGGGTCACCGAGAAGGCGCTGCCCGAGACCGGCGGCCGCATGTTCAGCATGCTCACGCTTCCCTTCAGCGATCCGGAAGCCTGTCTGCGCACCGTCGAGACCTTCGGTCATCGCAAGGGCGTCGGCGGCTACATGGTCACGACCGTGCGTCCGAAGATGGGCGTCTACGACAATGCCTACATGAAAATGTATCGCGCCATCGAGGAGCGCGGCCAGGTGCTGTCGTTCCACTCCGGCCCGTCGTGGGGCGACCACACCTTCCAGAGCTGCAACCGCTTCCTCGCGGCGCACGCGCTGGGCTTCTCCTGGTACAACATCCTGCATTGCACCAACTGGATCCTGAACGGCATGGGCGAGCGTTTCCCCAAGATGCCGGTGATCTGGATCGAGGCGGGCCTGTCGTGGATTCCCTTCGTCATGCAGCGCATCGACCACGAATACATGCTGCGTCCGTCGGAATGTCCGCTGCTGAAGAAGAGGCCGTCGGATTACATGCGCGACATGTACTATTCCGTGCAGCCCATGGAAATTCAGGACATGGAGGCGCTGGAGTGCACCTTCCGCATGATGGACGCGGAAAACACGCTGCTTTACGCTTCCGACTACCCGCACTGGGACTTCGACCTGCCCTCGACGATCTGGGACCTGCCGTTCCTGACCGACAAGGCGCGTCACAACATCCTCGGCGGCACGGCGCACAAGCTGTTCAAGCTGCCGCCGCGCAACGAGGCCCAGAAGCAGAACCTCATCAAGTACGGCAACTACATCGGCAACTGAGCCGGGTTCGCCGCGCTTCGACGACATTCGGGCGGCCCCTCGGGCCGCCCGTTTTCGTTGGGACGCCTAGTCCGCGAGCAGTCCCTTCGCCCGCTCCACCAGCGACGCCGGCGTCGCGTATATGCCGCCCACGAGCGTTTGCACGGCCTCGCCGCTCACCGCCTGAACCTCGAGACCCGTGCGTTCGGCGTCCTGCAAATAGAGCGGGTCCGCCAGGGTTCTGGCGAAGGCCCCGCGCAGCAGCGCGGCCGCGCCGCTCTCCATCGGCGGCGCGAAAAAGGGTCGCCCCATGCCCTGCGTCGCGAGCAGAAAATCGAGAATTCTCCGCTCGTCGTCGTCCCGGGCGAAATCGCGGATGAGCGGAACGTCTGGAAGATCGGGATGCCGCGCGAGCGCCATCTGGAAGAGAATGTTGAACTTGCGCTGTTCGACCCAGTCGCTCTTGCGCATTTTCAGATAGGTCCAGCCGATCCCGCAAAAGCCCTCGACCTCGCCCTTCTCCATGGCGAGCAGGACTTGCGGACTGCCCGGATAGCCGCTGACGATCCGGTATTTTGTTCCCATCATCCGGTTGAGCACCCGCGGAAACAGAACTTCGAGGGCGTCCGGGCCCGTGCCGCCCGCGACGAGTTCGCGGTCGAGGAGGTCCGGGAATTTCTCGACCCTGGCGCCGCCCCAAGCGATGCAGGTGGAATTTTCGACATTCGCGCTGCTGAGCCAGGTGAGCTTGAGGGAATCGAACAGGGCGTTGCGGTTGCCGAGCAGCGGCTCCACCGCCGTCGTGCGGTTGACGATGGCGAATTCCGTCCCGTCGCGGGCGGCCTTCGTCGAGACGTAATTCGCGGCGAGCAGGCCGTTGGCGCCCGGCATGTGCTGCACGAAGACGGAGGGCGCGCCCGGCAGGAACCGTCCGATATGGCGCGCGATCGATTCCGCGTACAGCGAATTGCTGCCGCCGGGTCCGACGCCGACAATGATTTTCACCTGTTTGCCGGCGTAGGCGCCGGCGGTCTGATCCTGCGCGGCGGCGAAACCGGGCGCGAACGACACAAGCGCGAATACAAGCGCGAGCGCGACGGAACTTAGCGCCATTCTTCCCTCCCCCGGCGGACCGCGAACGGCCCTTGACGCCATGCCCTTGCCGGGCGTTGATGCGGCGACGGCGCAGACTAGGGCGCCAGGCGGGAACGTGACAACGGCTTCCCGTGAATTTCCGAAAACGGGAGGGAAACCATGGAACTCGTCGCCGACCGCGGTCGCCGCGTCAAGGTCGAAGACCTCAACACGACAAAATTGCTCGCGCACGCGTCCCGGCAAACGCGCCAGAAGAATTTCGACGACGTGCTCATCGTCGATGTCGACGCGCATCACTACGAAAACGAGTGCATGAGCGAAATCCTGCCGTTCATGGAGAACGAGGTTTTCAAGCAGCTCGTGACCTCGAAGGGCCGCAAGAGCAACGGCGCGAACAATGTCGCGCCGGTCGGGTTCGGCTATCAGGACATGGGCGGCCGCGTGACCCGCTATCCGCTGCGCTCCTCCGAGAAGACGGACCCGAAGGGGCCGCATCGCGATGTCCAGATCGGCGAACGCTGGATGGACGCGCTGGGAGTCGATTATTCCTGCCTCTTTCCGACCGGCATGCTGAACCTTGGCGGACATCCGTCGAGGGAAATGGAGATCGACCTGTGCTGGGCCTACAGCCGCTGGATCACCGAGGTGGCGATTCCGCAATCGGGCGGGCGGCTCTACACGATGCTCACCTTGCCCATGGTCGACGCGGACGAGTGCCTCCGCCACGTCGAGACGTTCGGCGACCGCAAGGGCGTCGGCGGCTTCATGATCACGTCGGTGCGTCCG
>CAISEY010000454.1 GCA_903884435.1 uncultured Hyphomicrobiales bacterium
CAGCGGCCACCTCACCCGGCAGGCTTTCGCCCGCGACCTGAAGACCGTTGCGGGAGCGGCGGGCGTCGGGGCCGATCGGGTCAGCCCGCATGTCCTGCGCCACGCCTTCGCCAGCCATCTGCTGCAAAATGGCGCCGACCTGCGCGTCGTGCAGGAATTGCTCGGCCACGCCGACCTGTCGACGACACAAATCTACACACCTGTGCTCGACGAACGCATGAAGGCGATGGTGCGTGATCTGCATCCGCTGGGGGACGCCACGCGCACGTGACCGGTTTCGCACCAGGCTGATTTCGTCTATGATGCGGGCGAACGGAGAGTGTTGGTGAAGCGCCATCTGATCAGAGCCGCACTGGCGATAAGCCTCCTGCCCGGAGCATCCCTCGGGGCGCGCGCCTTCGAATGGTCGAGCGTCGCCATGCCGGAAACCGCGACTCCGCCGTCCGCCCTCTCGGCCCCGCAATGGTCCGGCCTGTCGACCAACGCCGGAACCTTCGGGGATTACAAATTCTCGTTCGGCAACAGGTTGATGCTCGGCGTCAGCAACACGCCGGACTTCGGGTTCAGCCGCCCGCTCGGCGGGCCGTCGGGTTTCGGGTTCAGCGGCAGCAGCGTCAAGCTCGGCTACGACATGGGTCGGGTGACGCCTTGGGTGGGCGTTTCGCAATCCACCTTCGGGCTGTCGCGCGGCTTCAGTTCGCTTGACCGGCCCGCCGATCCGTTTTCGGGATCGGCGTTCAACCAGCCGGGCATGACGTCGGTCGCGGCCGGCGTCGATCTGGCGATCACCAACAATCTGAGCGTCGGGTTCTCGGTCTCGGCCGGAACGGTGCGCAACGGCTGGGGTCCGTGACACGCGCCGGCCTCCACTGGCTTTGCCTGCTGGCCGCCGTCGCAACGGCGCACGCGGAACCGCAGAAGCCGTCCGACAAATCCCGCACGACTGCAGGAGCCGCAAAGCCCGCCCCGAAACTTCCGCCGCGCCCCGCGCCGTCGCGCACGGTCGAGGATCCGCTATCGGTCGGCTTGCAATGGCGCGCCTCCAACGCCGGCCCCTATGGGCGCAATCCCAACGATTCGACGATCAACACGATCCGCCGCGATCTGCCCGGCGCGAAGTCGGACGCCGACAGCCGTTTCGGTCTGGGGCTGAACTTCAAGTACTGACGGTCGGCGGTACAATCTGTCGCACCCCCTCGTTTGATCGGGATCAATTCGGCGACGCCGCCGCAGCGGTTTCATGGGCCACCATTTCACGGGGGACCCCATGTCGACAGGCGAGCAGCTTTATTTCATCATGGCCATAGCGGCTTTCGTGGCCTTCGCGCTGACGGTTGTTTACGTCGATCGCAAGACCAATGGCTGACGCGCTCAACTACAAAAAAGGCCGGCCGCACCTTCGTGCGCCGGCCTTTTTGATTCGTGCTGGATGCAAATACGTTGGTTGAAAACCTCTTGCTCCGAGACAGCCGCTGCGCGGCTTCCTCAGCATGAGGTTTTCAGTTGATGGCTCTTATCAAGCCACCGACTTCAAAGGAGCCCTCATGCTGAGGAGGCCCGAGGGCCGTCTCGAAGCACGAGGGCGTATGCCACAATCAGTGGCGGTTCTTGATCAGCTGCTGCTCGACCTTGTCGAGGGTCTGCATGGCGCGCAGCGCGTCTTCGACGGATGAATTCGGCTGGCGGTTTTCCTGAATCGCCTTGATGAACTCGCGGTCCTGATTCTCGAAGCCGTTCTGCGAAACGTCGCAATGGGAGGTGTCGACCTTCTCGGCGCGGTCGTTCTTGGTGTCGGCCTTGAACAGGTCGTCGTAGAAGGCGATCCACGTGCCCTTGTCGCAGATGTAACGATACGGCGAGCCGATCGGGCCCTCGTTGTTGAACGAGGTCGACAGCGTGCAGATCGCGCCGTTCTTCGCCTTCATGATGATCGACAGGTCCATCGCGATGCCGAGGTTCGGATCGTGCGGACCTTCGACGCCGTAGATCTGCGTCGGCACGCCGCCGGTCTGGTAAATAAACATATCGACCGTGTGACAGGCGTGGTGCCAGAGCAGATGGTCAACCCACGAGCGCGGCGCGCCGAGCGCGTTCATGTTGGTGCGGCGGAAGAAATAGGTGTGGGCCTGAATCTGCTGAAGCTGGATTTCGCCCTTCGTGATGCGCTGGTGAATCCACTGGTGACCGGGATTGAAACGGCGCACGTGGCCGGCCATGGCGGTCAGGCCGGTTTCCTTCTGCAACTTGACGAGCTTTTCGGCGTCCACCAGCGAATCCGTCATCGGGATTTCGATGAGCACGTGCTTGCCGGCCTTCATGCAGGCGGCGGCCTGGTCGTGATGCATCTGCGTCGGCGAGGTGAGGATGACCGCGTCGACGTCCTTGCGATTGATCGCGGCGCTGAAATCGGTGGTCCAGAACGGAACCTTGTATTCTTTCGCCGTCTTTTCGGTGCCTTCCGCGGTGCGGCTCTGGATGGCCGTCACTTCCATGCCCGGAATATTGGCGAGCGCCTTGAGATGGGCGACGCCCATGGCGCCATTGCCGACGATGCAGAATTTCATGGGAGATCCTCACACGGTTTGAACGGAAACGACCGCGGCGCCAGCGGGCGCGCGGCGGCGGGATAACATGGTTCCCGGGGAAGCGGAACAACCGCCTCCCAGCGGATTTCAGCGAGAACGCTTGCGGCCCGGCGATGCCGCCTTCGCGGCGAGCTTGCGCTTCGGCGTGGCTTTTTTCGCGGCGGGTTTCCGCGCGGAGGATTTCCTGGCGGCCGCCTTTTTCGCGGGCGCCTTGCGCTTGGCCCCGCCCTTCGCGTTTTCGAGAATAATATGACCGACGGCGGTGTTGGAGGCCGGAACCGTGTAAAAACGGTAGACCTCGTTGACCTTTTTATCGAGCGCGCCGCGCATGACGAGCCACATCACCATCTCGATGCCTTCGGCGCCCGCCTCGCGCATGTATTTCACATGCGGCATCTTGACGATGTCGGAGGGATCGCCCGCCAGACCGTCGAGGAACGCCTTGTCGAACTTCGAATTGATGAGGCCCGCCCGCGGGCCGGAAATCTGGTGCGACATTCCGCCCGTGCCGAAAATCACCACCTTGAGATCTTCGGGATAGGATTCGACCGCCCGGCGGATCGCCGCCCCGAGATCGAAGCACCGCTTGCCCGTCGGCGGCGGAAACAGAACCACGTTGACCGCGAGCGGAATGACCGGGCACGGCCATTCCTTCGGCTGGCCGAACATCAGGTTCAGCGGCACGGTGAGACCGTGATCGACTTCCATCTTGTTGACGATGGTGAGATCGAACTCGTCGAGAATGACCGATTGCGCGATATGCGCCGCGAGTTCCGGTTGGCCCTTGACCACGGGCACGGGCCGCGGCCCCCAGCCCTCGTCGGCGGGCGGAAACTCGGCGGCGCATCCGAGCGCGAACGTCGGCACGATATCCATCGAAAAGGCCGAGGCGTGATCGTTGTAGACCACGATGCACACGTCGGGCTTGACCCTGGCGATCCACTCCTTGGACGTCTCGAAGCCCGAGAAAACCCGCTGCCAGTAGGGCTCGCCGGTCTTGCCATTGTCGAGCGCGGCGCCGATCGCCGGAACGTGGGACGAGGAAACCCCTGCGATGATCCTTGCCATTATCGTTTTTCCCATTCCGCCCTGGTGCGGTTGCCCTTGATGGGGCGCCCGCCCTTCAACATCATGTCCGCGTAGCCCTGCTGGGTGTTGCCCGTCATCATGGCCGCGAGTTGCTGGAAAGACAGTCCGTCCGTCGCGCCGAGCTTCGACGTGAAATAGATGTTCCCGCCAAGTTCGAGCATCCGGTTCCATTCGCGCTTCAGAATTGCGTCGCGCTGGTCGGGCGTCAATTTGAACTGTTCGAGATATCGCGCCTCGTTCGCCTTGAAGGCCTTGCGGTTCTCGTCCTTCATCAGCGTCATGCAGAACGCGTTGATGGCGTATCCCTTGCGCGACTGTTCCGCGTCGAACACGATCGTGCCGGGAATGTCTGCGTATTCCTTGGCTTTCTTTTTCATCGGGCCTTTCCTCGAATGGCGGCGCGGGCCGTCGAAACATGCGACCCTTTCTTGTCGATTAGGCGCGGAGGGTCAAGGGCGGCGACGTTCGCGGCGCCGCTTTCGCCTCCGGTTTCGCCGGGAAATCCGGGGTGAAACGCCGGTCTCAGGAAGCGGCGAGCCGTCGCGCGTGAACCACCGCCATCCCGAGAACCAGCATGGCGAAAGCCTGATGCAGAAGGCCGGCCCAGATCGGCACGGCGAGCAAAAGGGTCAAAATCCCGAGGCCGGCCTGCGTCAGCACGAGGCCCGCGATCACGCCGGCCCGCCTCGCCGCCCCGCTTCCGGGCGCGAGCGACCGCGCCCGCGCGACATGCCAGAGCGCGGCGACGATCAACGCGTAGGCGGCCAGCCGGTGGTCGAACTGGACCGTGGTGATGTTTTCAAGAAAGTTCTTCCACCTCGGCTCCATCCGCGAGAGGTGTTCGAGGGGCGGCACGAAACGACCGTCCATCAATGGCCAGGTGTTGTAGGTGAGGCCGGCGCGCGATCCGGCCGTCAGCGCCCCGAGGCCGATCTGGCCGAACACCAGCCCCAGAACCCCGAAAGCTCCGGCGCGCAAACGCGCGTCCGCGGGCGCCGCCGGCGCGCGGGCGGGCGCGGCGCCGACCGCGAGCCAGATCAGCGCGCCGAGCGTCAGGCACGCGAGCAGCAGATGCGTCGCGAGCCGCTCCGGCGCCACCTCGACCCGATCGGAGAGGCCAGACGCCACCATCCACCAGCCAACCGCGCCCTGCAGCCCGCCGAGCGCCAGAACGCCCGCGAGTTTTGGCTTGAGCGCGGACGGCAGGAGCCCGCGCAACCAGAAAAACGCGAGCGGAAGCGCGAAGACGAGTCCGATCAGCCGCCCCAGAAGCCGGTGGCTCCATTCCCAGAAAAAGATGGTCCGGAATTCCGCCAGCGTCATGGTCGGAAACAAGCGCGAATATTGGGGTATTTGTTTGTATTTCTCGAATTCGGCGGCCCAGGCGGCCTCCGAAAGGGGCGGCAGAACGCCCGCCACCGGCTTCCATTCGGTGATGGAGAGCCCGGATTCCGTCAGCCGCGTCGCCCCGCCAACAATCACCATGGCGAAAACCAGACCCGCGACCGCCCACAGCCAGGCGCGCACCGCGGCCGGCGCGCTTGCCGGAGCGTCCTCCGCGCGAACATTATCGAACGTCGTTGCCTCGGTCATGGGAAGCCATCTCGCGGCGGCTTGATTGGCGCCGTCGGGCGAGACATAAGCGCCCCGCCCCGCCCCGTCGAGAGACACGCGGTCGCGCCATCGCCCAACGCCCAACGCCCGGAAAAGCCCATGCGCCGCCGCACCCGCAAATTCATCGGCGTCGTCGCGATGCTCGGATTCGTGGTTTTCTACGCCCTGGCCGTCATGGCGCTGGCGCAATCCCGCCCGATACAGGAAGCCTCCGGGCTCGTTCTCGGCCTTTTCTACGTGATCGGCGGCATGGGCTGGATCCTCCCGCTGATGCCGATGATCAAATGGATGGAGCGCGAGGACCGCTGACGCGCGCCGGTCAGGCGACGTTGAGGCGTCGTCCCCTGTTGCTCAGCCAGAACGGCGCGCCCGACAGCAGAACCTCGAGCGCCGCCAGCGTCTGGAAGCCGCCATTGATCGAAAGCCTCGGCAGCGCCGTGAGATGTTGCGCGTGTTCGGCGAAGACCATGCCCTTGCGCGTCGTCACCGCCGAGGCGAACCCGAGCTCCCGCGCCATGGTGAATTCGCGCGGCCCCGCGGAGGTCGGATCGCCCACGGGATAGGCGAGGTGAACCGCCGGCTCGCCGAATTTCGCCTCGATGATCGCCTTGCTGTAGCGCAGTTCCGCGCGAACGACGGCGGGAGAGCGCCTGGCGAGCATCGGATGACTCAGCGTGTGAACGCCGACCGTACACAACGGCTCGCGGGCGAAGATCGCCAGATCGTCCCAGTCCATGCAAAGCCTTTCGGCGACGCGGTCCGGCAAAACACGCGCGCGTTCCGCGAGTTCGCCCGTCACGGCCAGCAACTCCTCCTCTGGCCCCGCGCGAAGATGCCAGTACAATTCATTGAACACGCGTGATTTTTCAAAGTCTGTCGCCAGCGATTCCGAAAACGTCCGCCCCCCCGCGACGGCTTCGAGGCGGTCCAGCCGCCGAATGGCCTCCTCGAGTTCCACCCACCAGAGCCGGGCGGTGCGGTCGGCGAAACCCGTGGTGACATAGAGCGTGAAGGGCGCCTCGCGCCGGCGCAACACCGGCAGGGCGAAGTCGAGATTGTCGCGATAGCCATCGTCGAAGGTCAGCACCGCGAATGGCCGGGCGCCCGGTTCGCCGCGGCGCGTGCGCTCCACGGCCTCTCCGATCGAAACGATGTCGAAGCCCCGCGCGCGGACTGCTTCGATCGTCTGATCGAGAAACTCAGGCGTGATCTCCAGTCCCCGATTGGGGGCGAAGGCTGTCTGCTTCCACGGGCGCACGTGGTGAAACATCAGGATGGCGCCGAGGCCCCTGGTCACGGGCGCGGCCAGACGCGGCACGCCGCTCGCCCGCAACAGGCCGAGTCCGGCGCCGATGAGCCGGCGACGCACGCCGGCCGCGCTAAGCATAATCATGTTTGGTCCGTCCGGGGCCGCAAGGTTGCGTTGACGTTTTTCAGGCAGGGTCTAGGTGTAAAGGCGAAACGCAAACAAATCGTGGAAATCATTGAAGGCGGCAGAGTGGGCGACGTGCAGCAGTCCGCGACCTCCACATGGACGTCGATATCCTCCCCGGCGGCGAGCCGTCGCCAGGACGGCGCGCGCACGCTCGGGCGCGTGGATGTTCACGAAAACCCCGCCGACGCCGACGCCGCGTGGGCGGCGCTCGAGGATTCGCCCGGCGGCTCGATCTATCAAAGCCGGCGGTTTCTTCTCCCGTGGCTGCGAACCCTGGGCGAGGCCGGCGGCATAACGCCGATGATCGTCGTCGCGCACGACGCGCGCGGCGAACCGGTCGCGCTGCTGCCGCTCGGTGTTTCGCGGAGCGGCCCGGCGCGGATCGCCGGCTTTCTCGGCGGCGCGGATTCGAACGCGAACCTCGGGCTGTTCAAACCCGGCCTCGACCTCTCGCCCGCCGATCTCGAATCGGTGCTGCGCGCTGCGGCGGCGAAAACCAGGCTGAAGCCGGATATTTTCGTGCTGACGAACCAGCCGAAAAAATGGGACGGCGTGCCGAACGCGCTGGACCTGTTCTCCAGCCTGCCCAGCGCCAGCTATTGCCACGGCGGCGTCCTCGACGCGGACCCCGCCGTTTTCCTTGGCATTCACCAGTCGAAGGACGCCGCGAAAAAACTGCGCAAGAAGCAAAAGCGCCTCGAGGACTCCGGCGCCCTGCGTTTTTTCATTCCGCGGACGGCGCCGGACATCGCGCGGGTGCTCGACGCCTTCTTCGCGCAGAAGGTCGCGACCTTCCGGCAAAAAAACATCCACAGCGCCTTTGAAACGCCGGAGATGCGCTCGTTTCTCGAGCGCTCCTGCTGCTACGGGCCAAACGGCGCGCCGCCCGCGATCGAACTTTACGCGCTGGAGCACGACGGGAGCGTCATCGCCACCTACGGCGGCGGCCAGCACCTCGGCCACCTGCATCTCATGTTCAATTCCTACGACATGGACCCGGAAATCTCGCGCTCCAGCCCGGGCGATCTGCTGCTGCGCATGTTGCTCGAGCAAAAATGCCGCGAAGGTCTGCGCGGTTTCGATCTCGGCGTCGGCGAGGCGCGTTACAAGAACAGCTGGTGCGACTATTCCGAACCGATGTTCGATTCGGTGTTGCCGATCACCGCCCTGGGACACGCGAGCCGGATCGCCGAGGTCGCGCGCCGCGCCGCCAAACGCTGGATCAAGCAAAGCAAATGGGCCTGGCCGCTGGCCCGGATGCTGATGCGGCGCGGCTGAGCCGGGGATTCCCCGCGATCCCGGGATTCGACGCGAAACCGCGTCCGGACGCGGCCCCCGTGTTTCACGCCTTCCAGCGCGGCGACGCCCCGTTCATTCCCGACAATCTCGCCCCGGACATCGACCAGCTTTCCGGCCAGGCCGGGACGGCCTTCCGGTGTCGCGCGCCTTCACGGTTTCCGGCGGGCGCGTGACCCGCTTCCGGGAATTTCACGAAACGACGGCGATCACCGCGACCCCGACCGCTCGGTCAGGCCGCCGACCAGTTCCGCTGGACCGGCGCGTCGTCGGCGACTTCGAACACCCGGTCCGCGCCGGCGCGGCGCAATTCGGCGACGGCTTCGCGACGGGCGTCCTCGCCGCCGCCCAGACGATGCACGAGCAGCGTGTAGTCGACCTCCGGCGCGAGAACGAAGACATCGGCGCCCTCGCCAACCGGGGGCGCGAGCAAAATCACGTTGTCATAGGTGCGCGACAGGGCGTCCACGACGACATCGAGCCCCTCCGTCGCGGAGGCCCGACCGCCGCCCGAGGGCATCAGATGCAGCGGCGAACCGCGGTCCCGATGAATAACCTCGTCGAATCCGGCGCGCCCTCCGAGAAGTTCGCTCAATCCCGCCGGCCCCTGCCCGGCCGCCTGTCCGTCGCCGCCGATCTCGACGAGGATCGCCCGCCGGTCGGCGCAAAGCAAACGTCCGAGGGCGACGGCGACCGACGCCGAATCCGTCGCTCGGTCGGCTCCGGTCACGAGGATTCGCAAGCACGGCCCCCAGCGTCCGGGCCCCGACATTTCGCCGGCGATTCGCGCCAGCGGGCTTTCGGCCGGCCGCGCAGGAGCCGCGGAGGGAGCGACGAAACTCGAAAGGTTCACGCGCGAGCCCCGCGCCGGCGCGCCGGCGCTCGACGGAAACCCGGCCGGGTTCGGCGCTTCTTCCGCTTCTTCCGAACGTCGCGGCGGGTCGAGTCTCGGCGCCGTGCGCGCGCGTCCTTCCCGGAATGGCTTGCGATCGACTGCCGCGGACGCCTTGCGGTCTTCCTCCTCGAAATCCCCGTCCTCGTCGTCTTCCGCGGCGAGCGCGCCCGGGGACTTCGCCCGCGCCGCGGTCTCGTCGTCCGCCGGTTGCAAATAGGCCCTGCCGCTGAGCAGTTCCGCCGCCAGCACCGTGCCCACGGAAAGCAGGAGGCCGGCGACCGTGGCGAAGACGATGATCGGCGCTTTCTTCGGGAAACTCGGAACGCTTGGCTCGATGGCGCGTGAAATGATCCGCGCGTCGCTGGGGGTCGATTCGGCGCTCTGGCGCGCCAGCGCCTCCTGGTATTTCGCGGTGCTCGCCTCGAGCTGGTCCTTCAGCAGCCGCGCCTCGCGGTCGAGTTCGCGCGCGCGCGCCTCGTCGACGCTGGC
>CAISEY010000455.1 GCA_903884435.1 uncultured Hyphomicrobiales bacterium
ACGCGGCCAAACGCGGCCTGATACTCGCGCACGACCGTCGCGACAGAAGATTGCACGGTGGTCGAACCGTTGAACAAGCTCAGTTCGGCTTGATTCAGCGTGAGTTGACCGGAATCCACCTGCTGCGCGAGGGCCGTGGACAGAGCCGTTTCGGCCGTCGTCCTTGGAGCACTATAAGTAACGGTCGAGAGGGCCGAGTTGAGGATGTCGAGGGTCGCCATGTTTCATTCCTTTGAACATGCACTCGGGGTGCTGTTAAAACTGACCTGCCCGCGTCAACACGCCTTAACAGGACAGAGCCTCTGCTGAGGGCTCGACCCCAATCCCATACAGTGAACTACATACCGTCAATCTAAAATGATTCACGATCTGTTAATTAATTCAAATTTACCAGGTATTTTCCCGGATGCGGCTGGTTTCCAAAGAACTTCATAAGTATTTGTGGCCCAACGCTTTTGAGCGCGTTCGCCCGTTTTTCGCCCCGATATCGATCAAGGGGCGCGCGTCCACGAATTAAGATTGTACATATATGGAAATGCAATTTTAGATTGAGTTCAGGGCTGTTTCGGGGGGAAAAACCGGCATGATCTATGTCATCAGAATCCATGCCCGGGTCAGGAAAATTTGCAAGCGGCTCCCGATTCGTTGACACGTGTCAACGACGCCTTATCGAATCTCGATATATCTTCTAAAAAAGGGTAAATGGTTTGCCCGGTTGAGTCTTATCGTAACCGGGCTGCGTCCTCCACGGGTGTGTCGCCATTGTATCAGGAGCAATCCAGCGAAGCAGGCTTTCGAGCGTGACGCCGCGATTGGCGGCGTCCGGAAAAATCAGGGCGCCCGGCATGTATTCGAATCCGCAACGCAAATCATCGGACACGCTGGAGCTCCGCCGCGAGGTCGGCCGGTGGCTCAAAGCGCGCCGGGAAGCCCGCGGCCTGTCACAAAGGCAATTCGCCGAAACGATCGGGGCTGACTACTACACGTTCGTCTCGCAACTCGAGACGGGACGCGGACGCATCCCGCCCGACAAAGACGTCGTCTTCGCGGCGGCGCTCGGCATGAACGTCCGCGATTTCGTACTCGCGATCATGCCCTTTTACGATCCCGTGACCTTCGACATTTTGTTCCCGCGTGGACCCGCGGAGAGCGAGGCTGCTTCATGAGCGTCAATATCGTCAATCTATTTGACGCGGCGCGACGCCATCGCGACTGGACGAACAGGGAACTGGGCGAATTTTATCGCGTGGAGAGCATGCTCGCCCGCGCGGGCCTCGATGTTGAGACCGACCGCGGTCTGACCGACGAGGGCGATCCGTGGTTTGTGTTTTGCCACGCCGTCACCGGTGACGTCATCGCGCATCTCGCGCGATACGACGGTTTCTACGTGATCGCGAGCGCCATGCTCGAAAACAGCATCCGCGGAAGGGATTTTCGCGCGCTGATCGAAACGATGCTCCGGACTTACACCGTGGCGTTGCCCGCCAAGGACGAAGCGGGCGTGAAAGTTTCCATTCACCCGTCCGCGCTGCTCGTCTCGTTGATCATGATTTGCTTTTTCAAGCTTTCCGTCACGCAGAGCGATGCTTTCGAAGCCACGACGTTGAACCCGCCGGACCACCTCGCGTCCGATCCGGATTTCAACGGCGTCGACGCGAGCGCCATGGATGAACACCATTCCCGTGCCTTCATCGCCGCCATCGCGTTCGCCGTT
Organism: uncultured Hyphomicrobiales bacterium; assembly: GCA_903884435.1. Lineage (GTDB taxonomy): Bacteria > Pseudomonadota > Alphaproteobacteria > Rhizobiales > Beijerinckiaceae > Terripilifer. Next base: position 1,715 of record CAISEY010000455.1, read on the forward strand.
GGCTGGTCCTACGCCGTCGGAGCCGACAACCAGACGCCCGCGGTGGAACTCGGGTCCTTCTTCGGGACCGAGCAAAGTCAGGAGCATTCGGGAGCGGCCATAACGATTTCGGGGGAACTGTCCGGAACAGCGCCGTCCGACGCGTTGCGCGATCATTCGGGCTCGCCGTCGATGGCGATCGTCGACGCGAACGACGCGAATCCTGATTTGCTCGTCAACCCCGCGGTTGTCGCGCAATAGCTTCACGGCGGGTCGAACGACGCCCGGGGCGCCGCCACCGCGGGCAATGGAGGCGAAGCCCCGGACGCAACGCATTCGCCGGACCTCTCGCTCCCGGAATTTCAGAACGGGCGGGTGGAAAACATTTCGCCCCCTTCAATGTCGCATTCCGTCGATGGAGTGGCGGAACGCTCCGGCAATCCAGCCAGCGCGAGTTCACCGGAAATTTCCGCCAATCTCGTCGCGAATCATGACGCGACTCCGGAAGCGATGCGCGAACTGGCGCAGTTCGCCGGCGAGTTTCCGCTCGCGGTTCACCTGCTGCAAGATCCGACGCAAGCCCAGCCGGAACTGGTTCTGAAGGTCGTCGAGCAACTTCATCAGGAGGCGAGCCTGGGGCAACCGGCGCAGGCTTCGACGACCACGCCCGACAACGGAGCGATGCAAGCGCTCGTCGCGTCCGCGAGCGCGACGCCGGACACGAGCGCCATCGAGGCCGAACTCGCCACCTTTCTCTCGTCGACATCGGATTACAAAGTCCTGACGAAGGGGCCGGAGGTCATCATTTTCGACGCCGGCATCAACGCTTCAAACGCGATCAATCTGAAAATCCACGAATGGGATTTCGCCGATGGCTCGAGCATTGTCCTGATTGGCGTCAGCGACCACCATCCCGGATTTTCCTAGCCCGAGCGATCGCCCGCGAAAGCGGGCCGCGTTCGACAGCAAATCCTGTCACGCGCCGGGATGACCGGATTGAGTGGATTGACCGGGAAAATAAATTGTTTCCGTTGACCGCTGATGGACTGGAGTGCGACGCGCATTCCGGGAAGCGCGTCAGGACCGCGCGGTTCCTCGAAGGGGAGAACCAATGTAAGGCGCGCGGGACGAGATGTCACGACGACGCCAGTTCTTTCGCGAAAGCGCGATCGTGACACGCGAAACTGACAAGCGTCGGGAGTGCGTCGTGGAGATGGACCCGTTTTTCAGCGACGTGAACATCGCGAGACCGCGAAGACTGGCGTCCCGGCACACGGGCGCCGACGAACGAATGACATTGCTTCGGGCGCTGGCCGAGCAATTCCACCGGGCCGGGAAATCCCCGCGATTTTCGCCAGCCATTTCCGCTTCTCCTCGCCCACAGCGGGGGGCATGACTAGAATTCCTTGCCGATCTTGCGGTCCAGTGACCAGCGTCCGCCGCCGCCAAAGCAGATGGCGAGGCAAACCAGCATCATCAGCAGGCCCAGTTCGAACCCGCGGTTCGTCCACAAATATCCCGACCTGATTTGCAGGCCGAAAGTAATGACGGCGAGTTGCACCGCGAGGGTGAAGGCGACCGGCCGAGTGAACAGGCCGAGAATCATCAGGATCGCGCCGAAAAATTCGACGCCCGCCACGGTCCAGGCCCAGGCCATCCTCGGCTCGAGGCCAAGCGCCGCGATATTACCGGCCGCGATGCGGGCCTGACCTCCCAGGAACATCTTGTCGACGCCCGAGGGCAGGAACATCAATCCGATCGTCACGCGCGTGAACGCGTAAGCGAAGGGCGCCCCGAGCCGGTACAGGCCCGCGAGGCCGGGCACGATGAGTCGTGTCGCGTCGATGTCTCCGGCGTCGTCCTGCATGGGTTTCTCCCGGTGTCCCGCGCTTGCCGCCACGTTTCAGAATTCCCTGCCGATGCGATGGTCGAGGGACCAGCGCCCGCCGCCCCGGAAAACAAAGGCCATGCAGAGGCAGGCGAGCATCGCGGGGTAATGGTCGAAAGCCCCGAGCATGAACCATGACGCCGGGCCGCCGGGCGCGTGACTGAACGAGAACAGCAGCCAGAGAACCGTGAACAGCAGCGCGACGGGGCGGGTCAGAAATCCGGCCGCGAGCGCGAGGCCGCCCGCCAGTTCGAAGGCGCCCAGGCTCGCGGGCGGCAACGCCGCGACGTATTTCGTCAGCCCGAAGGCGGGGGCGGGACCGAAAAGTCGCGCGACGCCGTGGGTCGCGAGGATGGCGCCAGTGAAAAACCGGATCATCGCGCAGGAATATGTTTCGACGCGACGGTAGGTCCAGGCAATCCAGGGCCAGTATTTTCTCGTCGCGCAATCGTCGCCGTTCACGCTCGCCCCCCTGCCGCGCCCCTCCCGGTTTTCCGGCGTTTCCGGGCGTCGTCGCAGTGTGACGCATCCTGGAAATATTGCAATCTCCCTGGCTTGCCGGGCGCGCGTCGGGGTTTATCATGCGGCGCAACGCGGCCCGGGCCGCGACCAGGGGAGGCCGCCATGAAGAACACCGACGCGAGGGGCGCTCGCTTTTCAAGACGCGCGCTGATCGCGGCAGGCGCCGCGGGCGCGCTGGCGTCCGGCGCCGAAAGGGCCGCCGCGCAGCGCTGCCCCGAGCCGCCGCCTCGGGCGAAGGGGCCGGTCGTGTTTCGCGACATGGACCAGCAGGACATCGACGATGCCTACGACAACGACGTCTACGCGTTCAACTCGAAGAACATCAACGATCGCCGCGTCTACAACAACGAGATCGCCCGAAGGCTGCTCGGCGCGCCGGCGCGCGTCGCCTATGGCGCGGCGGAAGTCGAGCAGATCGATATTTACAAGACGAAGCGCGCGGGCGCGCCGACCCTGATTTTCATTCACGGGGGATCGTGGCGCGGCGGGCGCGCGTCGCAATTCACGGTTTACGCGGAACCCTTCGTGAAGGCGGGCGCGAATTTCGCGGTGGTCGATTTCGACAGCGTGAAGGAGACCGGCGGCGACATCTTCCCGATGGTCGATCAGTGCCGCCGCGCCATCGCGTGGATTTACCGGAACGCCGCGAGTTTCGGCGGCGACGCCAGCCAGCTCTTCATGTGCAGCCGCTCGTCCGGCAGTCATCTCGCGAGTTGCGTGCTCGTCACCGAATGGGAGAGGCAGGGACTGCCGCGCGACATTCTCAAGGGCGCGGTGCTTGGCAGCGGCATGTACGATCTCGCGCCGGTCCGGCTTTCCAAACGCGCGAGTTTCGTGAAATTCACCGACGGGATGGTGCGCGAACTCTCGGCGATGAACTTCATCGACAGGATTCACACGCCCGTCGTGGTTTGCAACGGTAGCCTCGAGACGCCGGAATTCCTGCGTCAGGGACGCGAATTCGTCGAAGCGCTGAAGGCGAAAGGCAAAACCGCCGAATACATTCTGGGCAAGGGTTACAACCACTACGAAACCGGCGAGACCATCGGCAATCCCTACGCCGTTCTTGGCCGCGCGGCGATGGACATGATGAAGCTGAACGCGTTAGACCGCGCTTGTCGGAGGCTCGCCGTCCGGTCTAGTCTGCGGGCGCACAAGAACAATCCGGCGCGCCGGAACCAGGAGGAAGCCATGAGGAACATCGGGATTTCGCTCGCGTTCGTTTTCGCGGCCGCGCTCGCGCCGGGGATGGCGCTGGCCGACAAGCCGGTCGACAGGCCGGTCCAGAAAATCGATCCCGCGCTGGACGCGCTGGTGTCGCCGGACGCGAAAATGGAAGTGATCCGCGAGGGATACGGTTTCACGGAGGGTGTCGTCTGGAGCGACCGGGGGCGCTATCTTCTCGTCACCGACATGCCCGCGAACATCATTTACAAGCTTTCTCCCGATGGAAAGCAGCAGAGCGTCTTTCTCGATCACAGCGGCTACACGGGGCCTGACATCTGGCGCGTCGGTTTCATGCAGACCAATGGCCGCGACAAGTCCGATCCGAAATTCGAGGAATTCCCGATGATCGGCTCGAACGGAATGGCCTACGATCCGCAGGGCCGGCTTGTCTTCTGCACCTGGGCGGGGCGCGGCATCGACAGAATCGAGAAAAACGGCAAGCGCGTCACGCTGACAAACAGCGTCGACGGCAAGATGTTCAACGGCACCAACGACGTGATCGTCAAGAAAAACGGCACGATCTATTTCACCGATGGTTACGGCGGCCTGCGCGGGCGGGAAAACGACCCGAAGAAGGGGATCGACTACAGCGCCCTGTTCATGTGGAAGAACGGCAAGACAACGCGCGTGACGACGGACTTGCCCAACACCAATGGCCTCGCGCTGTCGCCGGACGAGAAAATTCTCTACGCCAACGGCAGCAGGGACAAGACCATCCGCGCCTATGACGTGCGGGCGGACGACACGCTGGCGAACAGCCGCATGTTCTTCGACATGAGCAAGGACACGCGGCCCGGCATCACCGACGGCATGAAAGTGGACACGAAGGGCAACGTCTGGGAATCCGGCCCCACGGGCGTGTGGGTCATTTCGCCCGAAGGCAAGCACCTCGGGACGATTCTGGTTCCCGAACTCGTCGCCAACGTCGAATTCGGCGATCCCGATCACAAGACGCTCTACATCGCGGCGCGCTCCAGCGTGTACAAGATCCGCCTCAACGTCGCTGGCATTCCGTGATCGAGGCGCGGCCGGGCGGGGCTTCAATTTCGGGAGCCCCGCGATTATAGACGAATGGCGGCGGGCGGGGGCCTCGCGCGCGGAGTCCCGACGTTGAACTCTCCCGAGAAGAAAAGCGGCCCTCCCGACACCACGGACTACCGCCGCCGCGCTCGCGTCAACACGGTGACCGGCATCGGGGTCGTCGTGCTGCTCGCGATCGCGTGGCTCACGGTCAAACTGTTTTTCGATCAGGAAAAACTGACGAATTGCATCTCGTCGGGCCGCAAGAACTGCGTCGACATCGGCACGAAGCCCCGGGAAGGCGTGTTCGTGCCCTCCAGATAAGGCGCGGCGCTTGAAACCGCGGGGTTTCGGCCTTATGGAAGCGCCTCGCTTTTTCCCGATCTCCGGGAGCCAGACTGGAACGGAACCATGGCCAAGGAAAAATTCGCACGCACGAAGCCGCATTGCAACATCGGGACGATCGGTCACGTCGATCACGGCAAGACGTCGCTGACGGCGGCGATCACGAAGTGCCTCGCCGAGACGGGCGGGGCGACGTTCACGGCCTACGACCAGATCGACAAGGCGCCGGAAGAGAAGGCGCGCGGCATCACGATCTCGACGGCGCACGTGGAATACGAGACGAAGAACCGTCACTACGCGCACGTCGATTGCCCCGGCCACGCCGACTACGTGAAGAACATGATCACGGGCGCGGCGCAGATGGACGGCGCGATCCTCGTGGTTTCGGCGGCCGACGGCCCGATGCCGCAGACGCGCGAGCACATCCTTCTCGCCCGCCAGGTCGGCGTTCCCGCGCTGGTTGTGTTCATGAACAAGGTGGATCTCGTCGACGACGCGGAGCTGATCGAGCTCGTGGAGATGGAGGTTCGCGAGCTTCTGTCGAAATATGACTTCCCGGGCGACGACATTCCGATCACCAAGGGCTCGGCGAAGTGCGCGCTCGACGGGACGAACCCGGAGATCGGCCACGACGCGGTTCTGAAGCTGATGGAGACGGTGGACGCCTACATTCCGCAGCCGGCGCGTCCTCTGGACCTGCCGTTCCTGATGCCGGTGGAAGACGTGTTCTCGATCTCGGGCCGCGGCACGGTGGTGACGGGCCGCGTCGAGCGCGGGATCGTCAAGGTCGGCGAGGAAATCGAGATCGTTGGCCTGAAGGCGACGGCGAAGACGGTCGTGACGGGCGTCGAGATGTTCCGCAAGCTTCTCGACCAGGGTCAGGCGGGCGACAACATTGGCGCGCTGCTTCGCGGCACGAAGCGCGAGGACGTCGAGCGCGGCCAGGTTCTGTGCAAGCCGGGTTCGGTGAAGCCGCACACGAAGTTCAAGGCCGAGGCCTACATCCTGACGAAGGACGAGGGCGGCCGGCACACGCCGTTCTTCACGAACTACCGTCCGCAGTTCTATTTCCGCACGACGGACGTGACGGGGATCTGCACGCTGCCGGAAGGCACGGAAATGGTGATGCCGGGCGACAACGTGACGATGGACGTGGCGCTGATCGTTCCGATCGCGATGGAAGAGAAGCTGCGCTTCGCCATCCGCGAGGGCGGCCGCACCGTCGGCGCGGGAGTCGTCGCCAGCATCGTCGAGTAATTGACGCGGCTCCTGCCCGTTCGCGGGCAGGGGTGGTCCACTGGACCGGTTGAGGGACAAAAGGGTACAAACTCCGGCTTGTTCCTCAACGCCAATCTGGTTCCGCCCGCGGTATCAGAGCGCCACAAGGATACAGAATTATGAACGGGCAAAACATTCGCATCCGCCTCACGGCGTTCGATCACCGGATTCTCGACGCGTCGACGAAGGAAATCGTCTCGACGGCGAAGCGGACCGGCGCGCAGGTGCGCGGGCCGATCCCGTTGCCGACGCAGATCGAGAAGTTCACGGTCAACCGTTCGCCGCACGTCGACAAGAAGTCGCGCGAGCAGTTCGAGATTCGCACGCACAAGCGCGTTCTCGACATCGTCGATCCCACGCCGCAAACAGTCGATGCGCTCATGAAGCTC
>CAISEY010000456.1 GCA_903884435.1 uncultured Hyphomicrobiales bacterium
CGAAACCAAGTTCCTGGAGAATGGCCAGCTCGAGCCGCGCCATCAGCGCCGGGGCGATCCGGGTGTCGGCGAGATGGTCCGCGACAAGCGCGGCTGTCTCGTAAAGCGCCTCGTGCGGGTCACGCTCCGGCAGCAATCGCAAACAGGCGCCGAGCAGATTGACGCCCTGAAGCGCGAGACCGGAATCCATGATCGCCGCCGCGCGCAGATGGACGGGCTCCAGAACGAAGGTTCCCAGATGTTCCTCGATCCTGGCGCGCCAGACGATTTCGACGGAATTGCCGGGCTGGAGAAGGGGCTGCATCCGGTGCGAACGCCCGCCGCGCACGACGCCCAGATGACGCCCGTGCAGGCGCGTGAACGCCTCGGCGATGACGCTTGTCTCGCCGTGGCGTTTCAAACCGATGATGAGGCCTTCGTCCCGCCATTCCATCGGCGTTCACTCATTCCGCCGGCGCGATCCGCGCCAGCCACATCACGACGCCGAGCGTCGCGAGCATCATAATTCCGGAAAAGACCGTCACGCCGGCCCAGCCGTGTTCCGCCCAGAACACGCCGCCCGCCGAGCCGGCGACGCCGCCGCCAATATAGTACAGCAAGAGATACAGCGAGGAGGCCTGCGCCTTGTCGCGCGCCACGAGCGCCGGCGCCCAGCCGCTGGAGATGGAGTGCGCGCCGAAAAAGCCGAAGGCGAGAACGCCGAGGCCAAGCGCGATCGTCGCGAGATTGTCCGGAATCAAAATGACGAGACCGGCGAGCATCACGCACAGCGCCGCCGTGAGCACCTTGCCGCGGCCATGGCGGCCCGCGAGCCGGCCCATCCAGGCCGAGGAGAAACTGCCGATGGGATAAACCAGAAAGACCAGCCCGGCGAACGACTGGCTCAGGCCGAACGGCGCCGCCTGGAGGCGAAAGCCGATGTAATTGAAAATGTTCATGAAGCTGCCGAGCAGGATAAACCCCTCGACGACCAGCAGCGCGATGGCCGGCGTCGTGAGTTGCCGCCACATGGAGCCGGCGAGCCCCGCGAAGCGCAGGGGGCGCGCGATGAAATGGCGCGACGCCGGCAATTCTCGCCAGAAAATCACCGCGGAGACGAGGCCGGTGACGGCGATGCCGGCCATCGCCCAGCGCCAGGAGCCGACATCCGCGAGAGCCGCGGCGACCAGCCGCCCGCTCATGCCGCCAAGCGCCCCGCCGCCGATATAAAGGCCCACGGCGGGCGCGACCGCCTCCTTCTCCATCTCCTCGCCAAGCCAGGCGAGCGTGACCGCGGGCGCGCCCGAGAGCGCCACGCCGCTCAGGGCGCGCAGCCAGACGATGGATCGCCAGTCCGGCGCGAATGCCAGCGCCAGCGTCAGCAACGACGAGGAAACGAGCGCGAAGACCATCAGCGGCTTGCGACCCGCCGCTTCGGAGATCGAACTGGCGAACAGCATGGACACCGCCATGGTGATCGTCGTCAGCGACAAGGCCAGCGAGGATTGCGCCGGCGTGACCGAAAAATCGGCCGCGAACAGCGGCAGCACCGGCTGTGTGCAATATAGCACCGCGAAAATCGAAAAACCGCAGGAAAAGACCGCGAGATTGGCGCGGCGAAACTCGGGCGTCCCCGCGGCGATGCGCGGGATCGTTGTCGTTTGTGGGGCGATCGCGCCCGCCTGGCTCGCCAAGGCTACTCCCGGGGATTCGTGACTACGCCCCTGTATCGCAGGCGCGGGGCGGACACGCAAAGACCCGGGCCTTGTGACGAGGAACAAGAGCAGACACGCTGGCGCAACGCGATTCGCTCGCGACGGGAGACACCCATGAAACTTCTCACGGCCCTGCGCGAGGAACTCGAGACGCCGCGCGCCGAGCGCCCGCTCGGCAGCGGCTGGCTGTCGGGCGCCGGAGGGCTGCTGGCCGCGCTGGTCAGCCTCGCGGCGGTGACTTGCATGCAATGGCCCTCGTTGCTGACGACGCCCGAAGTGCGCGCCATCGCGTCGGCGCCCTGGTTCCGGATCTTGCTGCACGTCGTGCTGATCCTCGCCTATGTCTTCGCCTTCACCAGCATCGTGTTGCGCGAGAACAAGCTGCTCGGCTTCACCGCGCTGACCATCGCGATGATCGCGGCGCTGATGGGCGGGCCGCAATCGACGGAATCGATCCACGTCGAGACTCCCGCCTATTTCGGCCTCGATTTCTTCGTGCTCAACATCCTGTTCACCGGCTTTCTGTTCATCCCGCTGGAGCGGATCGCGCCGCATGTCAGGGAGCAGACCGTGTTTCGCCCGGAGTGGCGCGAGGACATTTTCTACTATCTGGTCAGTTCGCTGTTCGTGCAGGTGCTGGCCTTCCTGACGCTGGCGCCCTCGAAAATCGTCGTCGCGGCGACCCATTTTGAACAGTTCCGGCAATGGATCGGCGGGCAGAACGTCGTCCTGCAGGTCGCCGAAATCATGATCCTCACGGATTTCCTGCAATACTGGGTGCACCGGCTGTTTCACCGGATCCCCTTCCTGTGGGGTTTCCACGCGGTGCATCACAGCGCGAAAAGCATGGACTGGATCGCCGGCGCGCGGATGCATTTCATCGAGATCGTCGCGCTGCGCTCGATCACCGCCTTGCCGATGTTCAGCATGGGCTATTCGCTCCAGGCGATTCAGGCCTATCTGCTGATCGTCTATGTCTATTCGACCTTCATCCACGCCAACTTGCGCTGGAACTTCGACGCGATCGGCCCCTTCGTGGTGACGCCGCGTTTCCACCACTGGCATCACGGCATCGACAAGGAAGCCATCGACGTGAATTTCGCGATTCACTTCCCGTTGTACGATCGACTCTTTGGCACGTTCCACTTGCCGAAATCGGAATGGCCGAGCGGCTATGGCGTGCCGGAAAAGGTGCCGAACGGCTATGTCGCGCAGTTCATGTATCCGTTCCGGCGGGGGCGGACGGCGTGATCGTTCGAAGGTTTTGACCCCGCGCCCGCGCCCGATATGATCGGGCGACCGCGCGTCGAACAGCGCGGCGAGGCGAGGAACGCGCGATGACGGCAATTAACGCCTGCGAAACTTCCGACGCGGCGCCGGCGCACGGGGCCTCCTGCTCCTGCGCAGACCGCTTTTCGTTGACGCGGCGCGGGTTGATCGCGGGCGCGGCGACAATCCTGGCGACGCCCCGGGCCATCGCCCAGGCTCCCGCCCCCAAACCCAGGCGCATCGACACGCATTTCCACGTTTTCCCGCCATTTTACGTCGAGGCGGCGCGTGAGGTGGTGATCCGCACGCTCGATTCCGATCCGCGCCCGGCGCTGAACTGGTCGCCGCAATTCGCGCTCGGGGAAATGGACAAACACGGCGTCGAGACGGGCGTCGCCTCGCTCGTGCCGGGCATTCTGTGGGCCGACAAAGCCACGGCGCGGCGGCTCGTTCGGCAATATCACGATTATTGCGCGCGGCTCGTTTCCGATTATCCCGCGCGGTTCGGCTTTTTCGCGTCGCTGCCCCTGTCGGACATCGAGGGAAGCCTCGCGGAAATCAGCCACGCCTTCGACCAGTGCAAGGCCGACGGAGTCATGCTGCACACGCAGTACGACAACAAATATCCCGGCGACCCCGCCTTCGATCCGGTTTTCGCCGAACTCAACCGGCGCAAGGCCGTGGTGTTTTTCCATCCGACCGCCGGGGATTGCTGCAAGGCGCTGGTGCCGGGCCTCGCGCCCTCGACGGTGGAATATCTCTTCGACTCGACGCGCGCGGCGCTGAGTCTTCTCGTGAATGGCGTCTACGCGAAATATCCGGACATTCGCTTCATCTTCGCGCACACCGGCGGCGCGCTGGGCCTGCTGGCCAATCGCGCGGAGGCCTATATCCGGCGGCATCCGGAAATCGTCGAAAAACTGCCCGATGGCGCGATGACCTTTCTGCGCCGTCAGTATTTCGACATCGCGAATTCCGTCAACGCGCCGGTCATGGCCGCGGCGCGCGCCTGGCTGCCGCCGGGGCAATTGCTGTTCGGCAGCGATTTCCCGGTGCTGCCGCTGGCGCTCACGGCGAGCGCCCTCGACAGGTTCGATCTGCCGGAGACGGAGCGCGCGGGGATCGACCGCGACAACGCGCTGAGGCTGTTTCCGCGGCTGGGCCAGGCACTTCCCCGTCAATAACCCGCCCCGTCATTTCACTCCCTTGTCGCGTGGCCCATCACGCCCTCGCCCTCGCGCAGCGTCACGCCGTGGATCGCGGCGTAGGCCGGCCAGTGTTGCGGCGAGGAGCGCGCGTATTGAACGGGCGTGTCGATGCGCTCGCCGAGCGCGGTCGCCGCGTGCCAGGGCCAGCGTGGATTGTCCATGATGGCGCGGCCGATGGCGACCATGTCGGCCTTGCCGGAGGCGACGATCTCCTCGGCCTGTTTCGCCTCGTAGATCATGCCGACGGTCATCGTCGTGATTCCCGTCTCGCGCTTCACCTTTTCGGCGAAATGCACCATGTAGCCCGGCACGACCTTCGGCAGTTTCATGCCGGGCGCCACGTTGCCGGCGGACGGCGTGACGTAGTCCACGCCAATTTCCTTCAGCGCGGCGGCGAAGACGACGCAATCGTCGAGGGTCAGCCCGCCCTCGACCCAGTCCTCGCCGGTGATGCGCACGCCGATCGGCTTGCCCTTCGGAAACACGTCGCGCATGGCCTGCGCCACCTCCAGGGGAAAACGCAGGCGGTTTTGCAGCGATCCGCCGTACCGGTCGTCGCGATGGTTGGTTAGCGGCGAACAGAACTCGTGCAGCAAATAACCATGCGCGGCGTGAAGCTCGATCATGTCGAAGCCGCAGCGATCGGCGCGGCGCGTCGCCTCGACGAAATCGTCGCGCACGCGTGTCAGACCGGCGTCGTCGAGCATTTTCGGCGTGCGCCAGCCTTCGGTGAAAGCCTCCGCGGAAGGGCCTTCGACGTCCCAGCCGCCTTCGGCCTCGGGGATGTACGGGCCCTTGAACAGTTCCCACGTCGGCCGCGTCGCGGCCTTGCGGCCAGCGTGGTCGAGCTGGATGCCCATGGGCATTTTCGAGAAGTCGCGAATGTCTGAAATCAGCTTCGTCAGCGCGACTTCGTTGGCGTCGGAATAGAGGCCGAGGCATTGCGGGGAAATGCGCCCTTGCGGGCTCACCGCTGTCGCCTCGAGAATGCAGAGACCCGCGCCGGACAAAGCGAAGGAGCCAGCGTGTTGCCAGTGCCAGGGCGAGGCCACGCCATCGACGGCGCTGTACTGGCAGAGCGGCGAAATAACGACGCGATTTTTCAGCGTGAGGTCGCGAAGCTGTATCGGCGTGAAAAGTTGCGAGGCCATCTGCGTTTCCCTGAACCCGTTGCGCGCGGACCTTACCGCCCGCGCGCCTTGAAGGGCAACATGGCGCGTCAGCCCGCCGCGATCCCGTGACGCGCGAGGAAATCCACCACCACGCGCCGGTGCTCGCCCTTCACGTCGTGCCATTGCCGCGGCGGCGCCACGTCGACGGCGAGATCGGGGCCGAGAATGTCGAAGAGTTCCGCGCCTGGAATCAGCGATCGCGCGGTGCGCGCGACGGCGCGCGGGTGGGAAAAATCGTTGCCGGGAATGACGCAGGCGGGGATTCTGATCGAGCCGAGATCCTCCGCGGTGCAGCCAATGACGGGAAGGCTCGCGCCTTTCAGGAAATATTCGCGCCAGCGGCTCATCACGCGAATGAAATGGTTTACGTCGGTCGCCAGAAGGCGCTCGCGATTGGCGGGATTGGCCTCGCTCATTTCCCTGAAGTGATCGAGTTCCGTCACCGCCTTCATGCCGCCCCGTTCGGCGGCGGCGATATATTGCCCGTAGTAATTTTCGGCGAGGCGGTTGGCGGCGAAGGCGCCGCCGGTGACGCGCCACATCAGCAGCGCGCGCGCCGCTTCCGGATGGCGCAGCGCGAAGAGCAGCGCCATCCGGCAACCGGAGGAGCCCCCGCCGACGATGGCCGGCAGCGCGCCAAGCTGTTTCAGCAATTCATGCAGATCGTCGGCCCAGATTTCGTATTCCGAGGCGCTGTCGTCGAACGAAACATCGGACACGCCGCAATTGCGCCGGTCGTGGATGAGCACGCGAAAGCCCGCCGCCGCGAATTCTTCCGCGAGATAGCGCACGCCGCCCATGTCGCGCCGCCCGCCGGGAGAAACCATCATCCAGGGGCCGCGGTCGCCCAGCACTTCGTAATGGATATCGACCCCGCGGATTTTCGCGACCGGCATGTTCCCCCCTATTCCGCAGCGATGGCGCCCGTTTCCGCGCGCAGCGGCTTGATGATGTCTTCGCCGATTTGCCGCGTCATTTCCACCGTCGGAACGAACTTGAACAGAAAAAACTCGACGCCAAGCTCGCCGAAGGCGCGCAGACGCTCGCGGATTTTTTCGGGGCGGCCGATGCAGCCGGCCAGCGTCGCCGGACCAATGCGCGAGAGGATCTTGCGCTGGTCGTCGTCGGGACCGGAGAGCACGCGGCGCACCTCGTCCATGGCCGCGGCCTCGCTGTCGCCGAAGGCGACGAAGGGGTTGAGGGCGAAGCGCACCTTGCGTCCGTGCCGCGCGGCCCGCGCGCGCATGTCGGCGATGGCGCGTTTGACGCCCTCGAAATATTCCTCCTCGCTGGTGGTGCGTTTATCGTAGTCCACGAACCACCAGTCGCCGACCTTCGCCACCATTTCGAGGCCGCGCTCGCTGCGGGCGGCGGTGAAAAACGCGGGCGGCGCGACGGTGGCCGGCTTGAGCAGCAGTTTCGCCGCGTCCACCGGAAAGAAACGCCCATTGTAACTGAATGGCGTCTCGCGCCACATGCCGCGCACCACGTCGACGAATTCCTCGGCGCGCACGTAGCGGTCGTCGTTGTATTCGAGGTCGTCGCCGCCATACATGCGGTGTTCCTCGACGTTCCAGCCGGTGATGAGGTTCAGGCACATGCGGCCGCGGGCGACGCGGTCGAGCGACGAGGCCATCTTGGCGATGAGTTCCGGGTGCCAGAGGCTTGGATGCACGGCGACCATGCATTTGATCCGCTGCGTCAGCGGCGCGATGGCGCTGGCGAGAATCCAGGCCTCGAGGTCGGTTCCCAGATGCCGCTCGGCGAACAGGATGACGTCGAAACCGGACCGGTCCGCCTCGGTCAGCACGTCTCGCGCGAGTTCGAAACCGGGGTCGGGAACGCCCTCCGGCAGGGGTGAGGCCGCGCCCGCGACCGAGCGCGCCATTTGCGGCGATCCCACGGTCACGTGGGGGACCGGCGCGTAAAGTCCAAATTGCATCGTGGGCCTCCCTCGCGTGTCAGGAAGCCGATAGTGGGACGGGCGCGCGCCCGGGTAAAGACCGAATTGCCGTGATGCGCCAGGGCGCCGCGGCCAGCCTCAGGCGATGAACCACTCGACCAGCGCGGCGACAGGCTCCATCGGGTCGTCGAGCAGGAACAGCGACATCACGCCAAGGCTCAGCGAAATCCCCGCCGTGGCCCAGACAATCGCCAGCAGGATTTTATCCTCGGCCTTCTTCTTGCGCATCGCTTCGGACGGGCTCCCGTCCGCGAATCCCGCCGCCATGTCGCTCACGCCATCCTCCCGTTCAGGGGTTCCCGCGGATCGTGCGGCGTCAATCTGAAAGTTTCCCCCGCCGGAGCGGGACAATTCGGGTTTTTCGCGCGGTCTGGTGAATCAAAACCAAACAACCGCCCGACGCCCGGGGACGCGCGCTGGCCTCCTCGACATTGATCCGTCGCGCCAACCCGGAAAATGGGCTTTCCGCGGAGCCGGCAGGGGAAGCCCTGGCCGGCGACAAACGATCGCGGGCGCGTCACAGCTCCCCGAGCTTCAGCGCCGCGCTGTACTCAACGTCGTCCACGTCCTTGGTGATGGCCTGGCCGCAGATGACGCGACCCTTGACGGGGTCGAAGGTGAGCGTCGGCGAACCGTAGAGCAGCCAGCCCTTGCTCAGGGCCTCGGTGACGCGATGGCAGAAGCTCGCGTCGTCGGGACCGGTGAGATAGCGATAGGCGGTCATGCGCTTGTGTTGTGACAGGGGCCCGCTGGCCATGGCTCACTCCTTGGGAAATTCGAGGCCCATTTCGCGGTAGCGCTCGGGATCGTCGGCCCAGTTTTCGCGCACTTTCACGAAGAGGAAGAGATGCGCGCGCGCCTCGGTCGCCTCCATGATGTCCTTGCGCGCGGCGGCGCCGATGGATTTCAGCATCTGGCCATTCTCGCCGATGACGATCTTCTTGTGCGCCTCGCGCGTCACGTAGATCGTCTGTTCGATGCGCGCGGAGCCGTCCTTCTGCTCCTTCCACTGATCGGTCTCGACGGTGATCTGGTAGGGCAGTTCGTCGTGCAGCCGCTCGAAAATCTTCTCGCGGGTGATTTCGGCGGCGAGGGAGCGCAAAGGCGCGTCGGAGACCTGGTCTTCCGGGTAGAGCCAGGGGCCCGCCGGCATCATGTCCGCGAGGCCCTTCAGCAGCCGGTCGAGCCCCGCCGAACGCAGCGCCGAAATCATGTAGGTGTCGGCGAAGGCGTGGCGCGCGTTGATTTTTTCCGCCAGCGCCAGAAGCTCGGTCTTGTCGACGAGATCGATCTTGTTGAGGATGAGGATCTTCTTCTGCTTCAACTGCCCCATGCGTTCGAGGATGGCTTCCGTCGCGGGGTCGAGGCCGTGGCGCGCGTCCACCAGCAGAGCCACCGCGTCCGCGTCCCCCGCCCCGCCCCAGGCGCTCGTCACCATGGCGCGGTCGAGACGGCGCTTCGGCGCGAAAATGCCGGGCGTGTCGACGAAGATGATTTGCGCCGGCCCCACCAGCGCGATGCCGCGCACGAGCGAGCGCGTCGTCTGCGCCTTGCGCGAGACGATGGAGACCTTGGCGCCCACGAGGGCGTTGACGAGCGTCGACTTGCCGGCGTTTGGCGCGCCGATGAGCGCGACGAATCCGCACCGCGTCGCTGTTTCGTTCATGCTTTCGCCTCGCCGGTGCTGGTCTTCGCTTTGTCTTCGCGATCGAGAAAGGCGCGCGCCGCCGCCTGTTCCGCGAACCGTTTCGAGGCGCCCGAGGCCTCGCAGGGCTCGAAGCCCGCGATCTCCACGCCGATGCGGAATTCCGGCTTGTGATCGGGGCCGGACCGGCCAAGCTCCCGGTAAAGCGGCAACGGCAGGCCGCGTCCCTGCGCCCATTCCTGCAGGACGGACTTGGGGTCGAGCACGGGCGGTGCGAGTTCGACGACCCGGTCGGCGAAGCCGCGGCGCACCACCTCGCTGGCGGCGCCGTAACCGGCGTCGAGAAACACCGCGCCGATCAGCGCCTCGCAAACATCGCCGAGAATGGCCTCGCGATTGCGTCCGCCCGAGCGGATTTCGCCGGGGCCGAGATAGAGATGCGGACCCACGTCCCAGACGCGCGCCACGTCGGCGCAGGTTTCCTTGCGCACGAGTTCGGCGAACCGGCGGGACATTTCGCCCTCCTCCGCCTTCGGAAACCGGGCGAGGAGAAGTTCGGCGATCACGAGGCCAAGCACGCGGTCGCCGAGAAACTCGAGCCGCTCGTAGGATTGTCCGCGCCGGGCGGCTCCCAGCGCGCTCACATGCGTCAACGCCCATTTCAGCAGGGCGCGATCAGCGAAGGCGTGACCGACCTTCGCCTCGAGCTCCTCGACCGGTGGACGTCCGCCGCGGACGCCGCTCAACGCACGGGCTGGAACAGACGGCTCCAGCGCACGGTCCACGGCCATTTCCAGAATTGCCATCCTTCCGCGCCCTCTTCCACCGAGAAGAAGATCACCTCGGCGCGGCCGACGAAATTTTCCAGCGGCACGAAACCGACTCCGCCCTGCTCCGGCGGCACGCGCGAATCCGTTGAATTGTCGCGGTTGTCGCCCATCATGAAATAGTTGCCGGGCGGCACTTCGTAAACATTGGTGTTGTCATAGAAGCCGGTGTCGCCGTCGCGCTCGATGAGGATGTGTTTGACGCCGCCCGGCAGGGTTTCCATGTAGGTCGGCACTTCCGTCTGGTGGCCGTAGGCGTCGGTCGTCCTGATCTTCTCCGTCGGCTCGCGCGGCGCGATCTGGCCGTTGATGTAGAGGCGGCCCTCGATCATCTGGATTTTATCGCCGGGCAGGCCGATCACGCGCTTGATGTAATCGGTCGAGCCGTCGCGCGGCAGCTTGAACACGGCGATGTCGCCGCGCTTCGGCGTCGAGCTCCAGATCCGGCCCGAGAAAATGTCCGGAGAAAACGGAAAGGAATGTTTCGAATAGCCGTAGGAATATTTCGAAACGAAGAGATAGTCGCCGATCAGAAGCGTCGGAATCAACGATCCCGAGGGGATGTTGAAGGGCTGGAACAAAAAGCTGCGCACGACGAGCGCGATCAGCAGCGCCTGGAAGACAACCTTGATCGTCTCGAGAATTCCGCCATCGGCGGCGAGTTTTTCCGGCGCCTGCGCCTTGCTGTCCAGCCTAACGGGTTCGCTCATGGTTCGTCCTCGACGCCGCGCGCCCCCGCGGGAATCGGCGGGCCGCGCGCGCACGGAAATCTATTCAGGGTATACAGGCGAGGCATTTGGCAAGCAAACGCCGCGCGGGACGTTCGTGGCGGGGAATTATGGCGAATACGGGACGCGGGGAACGCTTCACCCGCCGGAACCCCGTTACGTTTGCCCCGCCCGGGTCTTCACCGCCTCGATGACCACGAAGGCCTGCGCCAGCGGGTGTTCGTCGGTGATCGTCAGGTGTATTCGCGCCTCGCGCCCCGGCGGAAGCAGCTTTTCCAGCCGCGCCAGCGCGCCGCCGCTGAGCATCATCGTCGGCTGGCCGGACGGCAGGTTGACGACCCCCATGTCGCGCCAGAAAATACCGGCGCGCAAACCCGTGCCGAGCGCTTTCGCGCAAGCCTCCTTCGCGGCGAAACGCTTGGCGTAGGAACTCGCCCGGTCGGCGCGGCGGTCTGACTTCTTCTGTTCGATTTCGGTGAAACAGCGCTGGACGAACCGGTCGCCGAACCGCTCCAGCGTTTCCTCGACACGGCGGATGTCGCAGAGGTCGGAACCGATGCCGAGGATCATGGCGCGCTCCTAACGCGCATGGGCCCTGCCCTCGTCCATCGCGGCGCGCATGTCGCGGACAGCCGCCGCGAGGCCGGAGAAAATCGCCTCGCCGACGAGAAAATGCCCGATGTTGAGCTCGACGATTTGCGGCAGCGACGCGATCTTGCGGGCGGTGGCGAAATCGAGCCCGTGGCCGGCGTGGCACTCGAGGCCGATCTCCGCCGCGCGCGCGGCGGCGACCCGGATTCGTCCGAACTCCCTGTCCGCCTTGTCCGATTCGCCCTCTTCGATGGCGTGACACCAGGCGCCGGTGTGCAATTCCACCACCGGCGCGCCGATGGAGCGCGCGGCGTCGATCGCGTCGAGGGAAGGCTCGATGAACAGCGACACCCGCACGCCGCCGCGCCTGAGCTGATCCACGAAAGGCCGGAGGTAATCATGGGCGCCGATCACGTCGAGGCCGCCCTCCGTGGTGCGCTCGGTGCGCTTTTCCGGCACGAGGCAGGCCGCGTGCGGTTTGACCCTCAGGGCGATGTCGAGCATTTGCGCGGTCGCGGCCATTTCGAAGTTCAGCGGCTTCGAGATTTCGCGGCGCAGGCGTTGCATGTCTTCGTCGCGAATGTGCCGGCGATCCTCCCGGAGATGGGCGGTGATTCCATCGGCGCCGGCCTCGATGGCGAGGAGCGCGGCGCGGACGGGGTCCGGCAGGGCGCCGCCGCGCGCGTTGCGGACCGTCGCGACGTGATCGACGTTGACGCCAAGGCGCAGCGGAGGCGCGGTCATGCTGGTCTCCCGTGGAATGAATCACGTCCGGCGCGGTTCGATCCACATTTATGTCCGCCGACCGCGACGGACAAGGCGCGGCCTATTCCGCCGCCGCCGCGATCTCGCCCGTTCCAAGCTGCACTTCCAGCAAATGGCGGTAAACGCCGTCCGGCTTCGCCATCAGTTCGGCGTGGCTGCCGTCCTCGACGATCTTGCCCGCGTCGAAGACGAGAATCCGGTCGAGACGCCGGATCGTCGAAAGCCGGTGCGCGACGACGATGGTGGTGCGGCCCGAAGACAGCCGCTCGATGGCCTCGCGGATATAGCGTTCGGAGATGGAATCGAGGCTGGAGGTCGCCTCGTCCAGAATGAGAATCGGCGTGTCCGCCAGAAGCGCGCGGGCGATGGCCACGCGCTGGCGCTCGCCGCCCGAGAGCTTGACGCCCCGCTCGCCGACGAGGGTCTGGTAGCCCTTCGGCAGGCTCTCGATGAATTCGGCGGCGTGAGCCAGCCGCGCCGCGCGCGATATTTCCTCGCTTTTCGCGCCTGGCTTGCCATAGGCGATGTTCTCGGCGAGCGAACGGTGAAACAGGATCGGATCCTGCGGGACAAGCCCGACGGAGGCGCGCAGCGAGGCCTGGGTGACGGCGGAAATATCCTGGCCATCGATCAGGATTCGCCCGCCGTCGAGATCGGAGAG
>CAISEY010000457.1 GCA_903884435.1 uncultured Hyphomicrobiales bacterium
CCTCCAGGCTGCGCTGGATGTTCTCGGCAAAACCCAAGGCCAGATTTCCGGTCTGGGCGAAGGTGCTCTCCTCGGTCTGGCGGAACTCATTGGCCAGATGGATATAGACGCTGCCACCGACGAGGCCGACAGTCATCAGGATGGCGACGCCATAGGCGAGCAGCAGGCCAGCGACCGTGCCGGCGAGACAGCCGGCGGTCGCGCCGGGCAATCCGCCGTAAACATAGCCGGCCACGCAAAACGCCACGGTAGCGACGACCTCGACGACGTTGAGAACCACCAGGAAGCGCGTGCTTTCCAGCAGGATAAAGGCCTGGTCGGCGACGTGAACCCGCAGGTTCCGCAGGGCGCCCGCGACGGCGGCGAGCGGCAACACCGCGAAGGTGACGGCCTGAAAGGGCGCCGCGATCATCAGTTCCACCAGCGGACGCGAAATCGCGACGACGCCGATGCACGAGGGCGCGAGCAGCGCGAACAGGATCGCCCCGCTCATCGACACTTGCCGCAACGCGAGGTCGCGCGATCCGGCCTGGAGATATTTCACCGCGAGCGGAAACGCCGCGGCCGTGACGAGCATCGCGACGACGGCGGCGAGGCGCTGGCCAAGGCCCCACCCGACCGAAATCAGCCCGACCGCCGCCGGTCCCTCGAATTGCTCGACGATGACGCGAATGCCGTTGAGGCTCACCCAGCCGATCACCCCGGCGACCACCAGCGGCGCGCCAAAGGCGATCGCGCGGCGAACGATGTCGCGCGCCGGCAAGGCCACGGCGAGGCCGAGACGCAGTTCTCGCCAGAGCCAGACGAGACCGAGAAATTGCGCGATGGCGAAACCCGCGAGCGCCGCCTCCGCGTCGGCGGAGATTTTCGCGACGGCGATCAGCGCGAGTCCGAAGCCCGCGATCGGTCCGACCATCTGCGAGACCGTGTAGATCGCGCTCGCGCCCGCGGACCTCGCCCGTTCCGAAAGATGGCTCGTCAGCGTGCGCGACACGCAATAGACGACCGTCGAGGCGAACATGCCGAAGGTCGCGGGCGCGTGCAGCGACAGCAGCGTCGCCACGCCCACGATGGCCTGAAGCACGGAACTGGTCGCGAGAATGGCGTTCTCCGACTTCTGGTAGCGCGCGCGCCCCGCGTCGTCGGTGAATTCGCCGATGTAGCGCAGCATGTACTGCGACCACCATCCCAGACACAGAACGCTGGCGAGTTCCTGCGCCGCCATCACGTAGGCGAGCACGCCGTATTCGCCCGGCGACAGCCAGTGCGTCCACGCCACCGCCGCGATGAACTGGAACAGGGGCCCCAGCAATTGCGCCGGCAGGTACAGAATAGTCTGCCGGATCAGCATGGCGGCGCGCCCGCGAGCCGCGCGATCAGGCCGATCACGGCCTCGTGGTCCTTCGCCGCGAGCGCCAGCCAGCGCGCGAGATTGCGCTCGCCCGCCTCGACCGCGGCGCGCCGCCAGCCGGGATTTCGCGTCGCCGCCTCGATCCGCTCCGCCGCGCCGCGCGGATCGGATGGCTCGATGAAAACGCCGGATTCGGCGAGCACCTCGCGAAACACCGCCTTGTCCGGCGCGACCACGGGAAGACCCGCGTACTGGCCCTCGAGCAAGGGAAGTCCCAGGCCCTCGTCGTGCGAGGTCGAGATCAGCATGTCGGCTGCCCCGACGATCTCGCGCGCGCGCTCGACGGGCTGGTATCCGTGCATGACCACGCCGGGCGCGCGCGCCAGTTTTTCGGCGTCATCGCCCCAGCCGGGACGACCGACCACGTCGAGCGTGGCGCCCGAAAGGCCCCGCGCCCGCAGCGCCTCCAC
>CAISEY010000458.1 GCA_903884435.1 uncultured Hyphomicrobiales bacterium
AGCTTCGAGGGCAAGCACTATTCCATGCGCTATGTGAACCCATGGCCGCAGCCCCTGCAAACCCCCCATCCCCCCATCTGGATTCCCGGCTCCAACAGCGTCGAGACCATGTACGAGGTGGCGCGGCGCGACTTCTGCTATTTCCTCTCGACGCGCGGCAAGCTCTCCGGCGCCAAGCGATCGGCCTTGCGTTTCGGCGAAATCGTCGAGGAAATCGGCAAGACCTATCATCCCCGCTCGATGGGCCTGTTGTTCAGCGTCTATGTCGCGGAGACCGACGAGATCGCGCGCGAGGAGAGCGAGGAGGCGGTCTTTTATTTCACGCGCTATTGCCTGAAGGGTCACCAGCGCCGCAAGGGCCGCCGGCTCACCATGGCGCCCGGCGGCCTCTCGCCGCAATCGTGGCAGCTCTATCTCGAGAACTCGACCGTCGGCGCCAAGTTGCTTGGCGACGCCGAGAACTGGAAGGACATCGACGACATGGGCTCCATCTTCGTTGGAGGGCCCGAGACGGTGTTCCAGAAATTGTGGGAATTCGTCAGCGAGGCGAACATCGGAAATCTGCTGATCCAGTTCCACATTGGCAATCTCTCGAAAGAGAAGACGCTCAAGAGCCAGCGACTTTTCTCGGAGACCGTCCTGCCGCGGCTGCGCGAGGAATCCGCGAAACTCTTCGCGCGCAAGTTCCCGGAAAAGGTCGCGGCGACGGAGCCCGCCTGAGGCGCCGACGCGACATCCGACACGATTTTGGGGCGAGGCGCGCCGCGCCGCCCGGGAGGAACGAGATGACGACGCGTATCATCGACGTGCGGGGCAAGAAGGTCGAATTGCTCGAGGCGGGCGCCGGCGAACCCGTGCTCTATCTGCACGACATGTGGGACGTGCACACGGCGCAGGCCGGCATGTTCCCCTTTCACGAACAGCTCGCGACGCGATTCCGCGTGACCGCGCCCGCCCATCCGGGCTGCGGGGAGTCCGGCTCGATCAACACGATCGCCGACATCGACGACCTCGCCTATCATTATTTCGACGTGCTGGAGGCGCTCGGGATCGGAAGCGCGACCATTCTCGGCGTCGGTCTCGGCGGCTGGATCGCGCTCGAAATGGCGGTGCGCAATCCCGAACGCATCGGCCGCATGGCGCTCGTCGGCGCCTCGGGCCTCCAGTCGCCGGACGCGCTCGTCGCCGACGTCTTCATGTATTCGCAACATCGCGACGGCGGCGTGATGAACGAGCTGCGCGAAATCCTGTTCGCGGACCCGAATTCGCACGTCGCGAAATCGATCGTTCCGGACGGGCGCGTCTCCATCCCCGACGAGGTACGCCGCTACAAGTCGCTGACGATTGGCGGACGCGTCGGCTGGGAGCCGCCGTATTTTCACAATCGCAAGCTGAAGGACCGCCTGCGCCGCGTGGCCTGCCCGACCCTGCTCGTGTGGGGCGAGCAGGACCGTTTCGTGCCCGTCGCGAATGGCCGCGTCATGGCGGAGCACATTCCCGGCGCGGCGCTGAAAGTGTTGCCGGGAGCCGGTCACAGCGCGCTGATCGAACAGCCGCGCGAAAGTCTCGACCTGATCGCGCCGTTCCTCGCGGGCGGCGCGGCCTGAAACTCCGGCGACTGTCGCGGCGAAACACGGGAGGGAAGCCATGCTGAACCGGAGCTTCGCGAAGGGCATGCGCCTCGCGCTCGCCTGCGCCGCCGCGCTCGCCCTCGCGGCCTGCGGGCCGAAGGAAGAAAGCAAGTCCGTCCCGGCGAAGGAAGCGGCGGGCGCGCCCGGCAAGCCGACGGGCAAGCTCACCATCGGACTGTCGTCGCTCGGCAGCACGGAACGCTACCTGCCCTGGCTGGAAGCGGGCCGCGAAGGCTGGCTGGTGCTCGAACCCATCTACGAATCCCTGCTCATGGCGGACCCGCGGACCGGCGCCTACGTTCCCCAGCTCGCCGAAAAATTCGAGGTGGACCCGAGCGGCAAAACGTGGCGCTTCACCCTGCGCAAGGGCGTGCAGTTCCACGACGGACAGGGCGAACTGACGGCCGAGGACGTGGCCTATTCCTACGAAATGTATCTCTCGGACAAGTCGGTCGCCTCGAACAAGCCGATTCTCCAGCGCATTGTCGAAAGGCTGGAGATCGTCGGCCCGCACGAACTCGTGTTCCATCTGAAGGCGCCGGACGTGACCTTCGCCGGCAGACTGTCGAACGGGCAGTTCGGCGTCGTCTCCAAAAAATACATGCAAGCCGTCGGCGAGACGGAGGCGATGGCGAAACCAGTCGGCACGGGACCATTCCGGCTGGTCCAGCACCGCCGTTCGGAATCTGTTTCCCTCGAGGCCGTCGTTCCACACTGGCGGCAGACTCCGGGCTTCGCGCAACTCGTGCTGCGCCGCGTGCCCGACCAGTCGGCCCGGCTCGCCATGCTGCGCGGCGGCGAGGTCGACGTGACGGAAATCCCCTTCAAGCTGAAGCGCGAGGCGGAAGCCGCCGGCCTGCAATTCCTGCGCGGGCAGGGCGCCGCGATCTATCACGTGCAGCTCGGCGGCCAGTTGCTGCCGACGCGCGAAACCTTCGATCCCTCCGTGCCATGGGTCGGCGATCCCGGGGACCCCGCCGCGCAAGAGCGCGCGCTGAAAGTCCGCAAGGCGCTGAACCTCGCGGTCGATAAACAGGCGATCATCGACGCAGTGTTCGAGGGCGAGGGCGTTCCGGGCGTCGCGCCGTTTTTCGGACCCGGCACGAAATTCGTGCCCGCCGATCTCAAGCCCTATCCCTACGATCCCGTCGAAGCCAAAAAGCTGCTGGCGGAAGCCGGCTACGCCCGGGGCTTTTCGCGCGACATTGAAATGCTGATCATGCCCTGGCCGGGGCGCGCCGAAATGGCCGACGTCAGCGAGGCCGTCGCCGGTTTCTGGGAGCGCAATCTCGGGCTGAAAATCCGCCGCCGGCCGATGGACTTCAACACCTACGCGCAAAACGTCGGCGCGCCGAAGAAGTCGCCCTGGGTCGCCTGGGCGCATGGCTACACGCCGCGCCCGGTCGCCGAACCCATCGCCGGCATGGAGACCTGGCTCACCAGCAGCGCGCGCTACAATTCCGCGGTCGAATCGCCCGTGATCGACGCGCTCTCGGACCAGATTCGCGCCGCGGTGGATCCGGACAAGCGGGTCGAGGCCTATCGCGCCATGGCGGCGGAGTTCCACAAGAACTGGTTCGCCGTGCCCATCGCGTCCGTGCCATCGCTCTACGCCTACGAACCGAAGGTCATCAAGGACTGGCCGATGCAGCCGGGCGAGGCTTATATCAGCGGCTACGAATACGCTGTTCCGGCGCGGTGACATGATCAGATTCATCCTCGGCCGGATCGTTCAGGCGCTCGTGACCCTGTGGATGGTCGCGACGGTCGTCTTCTTCATGGCGCGCCTGACGGGCGACCCCATCGCTCTCATCGCCGGCGAGAACGCCACGATTGAATACGAAGCGGAATTGCGCGCGCGCTACGGGCTCGACGGTCCCCTGTGGATGCAATATCTCGTTTATCTCGGCCAGTTGCTGCGCGGCGATTTTGGCCAGTCCATCGTCTCGGGGGAGCCGGCGATGCGACAGGTGATGGAACGCTGGCCGGCGACGCTCGAAGTGGGAGTCGCCGGGCTGCTCGTGACCCTCGCGATGGCGCTGCCCATCGGCGTCTACGCCGCCGCCCACCGCAATTCGCCCCTCGATTATTTCGCGCGCGGATTCGCGGTGCTGGGTCAAGCCATTCCGGGCTTCTGGGTCGGGCTGATTTTCATTCTCGTCTTCTCGGTCAATCTGCGCTGGCTGCCCGCCGGCGGGCGCGGCACCGTCTGGCACGTCATTCTTCCGGCGCTGACCACGGGCTGGTTCGCCGTCGCCGGCGTCATGCGGCTGACGCGGTCGGCGATGCTCGAGGTGCTGGGCAGCGAATACATCAAGCTGGCGCGCGCCAAGGGCCTGCCAAACTCGCGGGTGGTCTGGAAACACGCGTTCCGGAACGCGGCGATTCCCGTCATCACCTTCACCGCGCTCGTCGTGCTGACGCTGGTGCTCACCGGCTCCATTGTCGCGGAAACCGTGTTCTCCTATCCCGGCGTCGGCCTGCTGCTCATCGACGCGGTGCGCAAGCGCGACTTTCCGCAATTGCAGGCGGCGGTCCTGTTCCTGAGTTTCCTCTACATCATCGTCAATCTCGGCGTCGACATGCTCTATGGCTGGCTCGATCCGCGCACACGGAGCTGACGCGGCATGTCCGCCACCGGGCCCATCAAGCGCATGACCCTGCCGCCCCTCGCGGGCGCGCGGGCGGAACCTTCCATCTGGTCGCGCGCGAGAGCCTTGCCGCTTTTGCCGCTGTTCATCATCGCGGTTCTGTTCGTCATGGCGGTCGCGGCGCCGCTGCTGACGTCCTATTCGCCAACGGAGCAGAGCCTGGTCGAACGGCTGCGGCCGCCCGCGTGGATCCCGCGCGGCTCGTGGGCGCATCCGCTCGGCACGGACCTCTTCGGACGCGACGTGCTGAGCCGCGTGATTTACGGAACGCGCGTGTCGCTGAGCGTCGCGTTCGTCGCGATCATCGTGGCGGGTTTCATCGGCACGCTGGTCGGCCTCGCCGCCGGCTATTTCGGCGGCTGGTGCGAGACGATCCTGATGCGGATCGTCGACGCCTTTCTCGCGGTGCCGGCGGTGCTCGTCGCCATCGTTCTCGCCTCGACGCAGGGGCCGAGCTTCGAGAACGTCGTGATCGTCATCGGCCTGCTGTACTGGCCGCGATACGCGCGCCAGATCAGGGGCGAGACGCTGTCGATCAAGCACGCCGACTACATCAAGCTCGCGCGCATCGCGGGCTGCTCCGCGCCACGCATCATCGCCGTGCATGTCTTGCCCAACCTGGTGCCGTCGTTGCTGGTGCTGGCGAGCCTGCAAGTCGGCAGCGCCATCATTCTCGAGGCGACGCTGAGCTTTCTCGGCGTCGGCATTCCGCCGCCGCAACCCGCCTGGGGCGTCATCGTCGAGGATGGCCGCGGCATGCTCGCCTCGGCCTGGTGGATTTCGCTGTTTCCCGGCATCGCCATCGCCGTGACCGTGCTCGCCTTCAACATGCTGGGCGACTGGTTGCGCGACCGGCTCGATCCGCGCCTGCGCGGGCTGTGACATGAACGAAGCCATCGACATCGCCTCGCTCCCGTCCACCTCGCCCGGACAGGTCGTGCTGCGCGTCGAGAACCTCGTGACGGAATTGCGCACGACGCGCGGCGTGGTGCGCGCGGTCGACAACGTGAGCTTCGACCTGCGCGCCGGCGAAACGCTCGGCCTCGTCGGCGAATCCGGCTCGGGCAAGAGCCTGACCTGTCTGTCGATCCTGCGGCTGTTGCCGGAGGGAATCGGCCGCGTCGCGGGCGGGCGCGTGACGTGCGACGGCGTCGATCTCGTGTCGCTCGACGAGGACGCCATGCGGCAATACCGCGGCCGGCGCGTGTCCATCATCCTGCAAGACCCCATGACCTCGCTCAATCCGGTGCTGACCATCGGCGATCAGGTGGGCGAGGGCGTGCGTCTCTACCGCGGCCTCAAGGGCAAGCCCCTGCGCGACAAGATCGTCGATCTCCTGCGCCGCATGCGCATTCCCGCGCCGGAGACGCGCGTCGACGCCTACCCGCACGAAATGAGCGGCGGAATGCGCCAGCGCGTCGGCGGCGCCATCGCCGTGTCCGGCACGCCCGCCGTGCTGATCGCGGACGAGCCGACGACGGCGCTCGACGCCACGGTGCAGGCGCAATACCTCGCCCTGTTGCGCGACGTGCAGAGGCGCGAGGGGCTCGCCATTCTCTTCGTCACCCACGATTTCGGCATCGTCGCCAACATGTGCGACCGCGTCGCGGTGATGTACGCCGGGCGAATCGTCGAACTCGCGCCGGTGCGCGAACTCTTCGACACGCCCGCCCATCCCTACACCGAAGCCCTGCTGCGCTCGGTGCCGGACCTCGACGTCGACGTGGAGCGGCTCTACAGCATCGAGGGGCAGCCGCCGGCGCTGCACGCCCTGCCAAAGGGCTGCGCCTTCGCGCCGCGCTGTCCCGTCGCGCATGGCAAGTGCCTCGCGGAACCGCCGCCAATGTTCGAAACCGGTCCCGGCCAGCGCGCCGCCTGCTGGAAACATGAAAAAAATGGCTGAGAGCGCGCCCATTCTCGAATTGCGCGACGTGCGCAAGCTTTACCCGGTTCGCGGCGGCCTCTTCGGCTTTCGTCCATCCGGCGCCGTGCGCGCGGTCGATGGCGTGTCCTTCAAGGTGAAGGCGGGCGAAACGCTGAGCATCGTCGGCGAATCCGGCTGCGGCAAGACGACGACGGCCCGCATGATCCTCAACCTCGAGACGCCCACGGAGGGCTCGATCCATTTCGACGGCGAGCGGCTCGACCGGCTCGACCGGGAGGGACTGCGCAAGTTCCGCTCTTCGGTGCAGGCGGTGTTTCAGGATCCGTGGTCGTCGCTCAATCCGCGCCTCAAGGTGGGAACCATCGTCGCGGAACCGATGTCGGTGAACACGAAAATGACCTCCGCCGAATTGCGGGAACGCGTCGCCGAACTGCTCGTTCAGGTGGGCCTGCGTCCGGAACAGGCCGAGCTTTATCCGCACCAGTTCAGCGGAGGCCAGCGCCAGCGCGTCGCCATCGCCCGCGCGCTGGGCCTCCATCCGCGACTGATGGTGCTCGACGAGCCCGTGTCGGCGCTCGACGTCTCCATCCGCGCGCAGATTCTGAATCTGCTGAAGGACTTGCAGGACAGGCTCGGCCTTTCCTACGTGATGATCGCGCATCATCTGGCGACGGTGCGGCACATGAGCCACCAGGTCGCGGTGATGTATCTCGGCCAGATCGTCGAGATGGCGCCCGGCAAGGATCTGTTCCGGAACCCGCGGCATCCCTACACGAAGGCGCTTTACGCAGCGGCCCTGTCGACGCGCGCACGCGGCGATGGACTCGCTTCCGTCATCCAGGGCGAGTTGCCCTCGCCCATCGCGCCGCCCGCCGGTTGCCGTTTTCACACGCGCTGCCCGACCGCGACGCCGGACTGTTCGAAGCGCGATCCCGAACTCGTCGAGATCGACGCGGGCCATTTTGTCCAGGATTGCGCCTGCGCGATGGCTGGCACGACGCGGGCCAGAGCCGGCAATTGATCGCGACAACACACGCGGGAGCGGACGACATGCGCGCACACCCTCGATTCATCGCCGTCGCCGCGGCCCTGCTCCTCGCCGCCTGCAACCAGAGCGACACGAAGACCGCCAGGGCGCCTGAATCATCGCAATCGTCCCCGGCCGCGTCCGCCGGACCGAAAGGCAAGCTCGCCGTGGGCTTGCCGACGCTTGGCACCGCGGAGAACTATCTGCCCTGGCTCGAGGCGGGCCGCGAGGGCTGGCTCGTGCTCGGCGCGCTCTATGAATCGCTCGTCGATTCAGACCCCGTGACCGGCGACTACACGCCGGGCCTCGCCGAGCGTTACGAAATCGAGGAAGGCGGCAAGCGCTGGCGGTTCTTCCTGAAGAAGGGCGTCAGGTTTCACGACGGCGGCGAACTCACCGCCGAGGACGTGAAATTCTCCTACGAGATGTATGTTTCGGACCGCTCGGTCAACGCGGCGAAACCCGTCTTCACCGCGCTCGTCGACAAGGTGGAGATCGTCGATCCCCACCAGATCGTCTTCACGCTCAAACGCGTCGACGTGACGTTCCTCGGCCGTTTCGGCAATTCCGCCTTCGGCGTCGCGTCGAAGAAATACGTCGAAGCCGTCGGCGAGAAGGAAGCCGCCGCGAAACCCGTGGGCACGGGACCGTTCAGGTTCGTCGAACACAAGCGGCAGGTTTCGGTCACGTTCGAGGCCGTGCCCGACCACTGGCGCGAGACCGCGCGCTTCAAGACGCTGGAACTGCGCCGCATTCCCGACCAGTCGGCCCGCCTCGCCATGTTGCGGGCCGGCGAAATCAGCGTCACCGAAGTGCCCTTCAAGCTGAAGCGCGAGGCGGAAGCCGGCGGCATGAAGCTGATCAAGCTGCCGTGGGCCTCGATCTATCACGTGCAACTGGGCGGACAATTGCTGCCGACGCGCGAGACTTTCGACCCGGGCGTGCCCTGGGCGGGCGACGACAACGATCCCGAAAGCCGGAAGCGCGCCCTGCTCGTGCGCCGCGCGCTCAATCTCGCGATCGACCGGCAAGCGATCATCGACGGCGTGTTCGAGGGCGAGGGCGTCCCCGCCGTGACGCCGTTCTTCGTGCCGGGCTCGAACTTCATCCCCGCCGATCTGAAACCCTATGGCTACGATCCCGTCGAAGCCAGACGGCTGATGGCGGAAGCCGGCTACGCGCGAGGCTTTCCGCGCGAGTTCGAAATGCTGCTGATGCCCTGGGTCGGGCGATCCGAGATGGTCGACGTGAGCGAGGCGGTCGCCGGCTACTGGGAGCGCAATCTCGGTCTGAAGATCAGGCGCCGCCCCATCGACTTCGGCAATTACGCGGCGAATGTCGGCGGACCCCGCAAGACGCCCTGGGTGACATGGGCGCAGGGCTTCGGGCCGCGCCCCCTGCAGGAGCCGATCGGCGCCATGGACACATGGCTGATGAGCAACGCGCGCTATAATTCCGTGGCGGAGAAAGCGGCCATCGACGAACTCGCGGTCGCCATCCGCGGCGAGGCGGACGAGGCGAAACGCGTGGAGAAATATCGCGCGCTGGCGCGGCTGTTCCACGAGAATTATTACGCCGCGCCCATCGCCGGCGTGCCCTCGCTCTACGCCTACGATCCGAAGGTCGTGTCGTCCTGGCAATCGCAGCCGGGCGATTCCTACATGGGCGGCTATCAGCGCGCGATCCCCGCGCAATAGGCGCTAAAGGGAAAAGGCCGCGCCAAAAGGCAGAAATCCCACGTCGCCGCCGCGGGCGACCGGCGCCTCGCCGGGCGCGATCACCGCGAGGCCGTCGGCGTCGATGAGCGGCTTCAGCCGCGCCGAGCCGCCGCGGCCAAGACGCTCCACCACAGGCAATCCCGACGCGTCGCGGTCGATCACGCGCGCGGGCAGAAACTCGGTGCGCTCCAGCGTCCTCGGATGATCGAAACCCGCGCGCGCCGGCAACGGAGCGAAGGGCTGCACGGGCAAGCCGAGCCCCCGCTCGATCAACGGACGCACGAAAAGCAGCGCAGCCACCAGCGCGGCGAATGGATTGCCCGGCAGAATGGCCACGGACGCGCCGCCAACGCGGCCATGGGTGAAGGGCTTGCCCGGACGGATGGCCACGCGCGCCACGCCGACCGAACCGCCGGCCGCGGTCAGGGCCGCGGCGAGATGGTCCTCGTCGCCGACGGAGGCTCCGCCGGTGGTGACGACCAGATCGAATTCGCGCGCCGCCGCGCGGAAAAATTCCGTGATCGCCGCGCGGTCGTCGCGCAGGATGCCGAAATCGGAAATGTCGAGCGACGGTCGCTCGATGGCGGCGCGCAACATCGGACGATTGGAATCGAATATCGCGCCGGGGCCCAGCGCCTCGCCGGGCGCGACGAGTTCATCGCCCGTCGAAACCAGCGCCAGCCGCAACCGGCGGCGTACCTCGAGCCGCGCGAGCCCCACCGCCGCGGCGAGGCCGACATGGCGCGCGTCGAGCACGACGCCCGCCCGCGCCAGCAATTCGCCCGCGGCGACATCCTCGCCGGCGTGCCGGATGTTTTCGCCGGCCCCGTGCGGGCGCAGCAACTCGATGCTTTCGCCGCTCGCCGCGACGTTCTCCTGCATGGCGACGCAATCCGCGCCGGGGGGCGCCGGCGCGCCGGTGAAAATGCGCACGGCATCGCCAGGCTTCATCGCGGCGCGCGGAGCCTGGCCGGCGACGACCCGTCCGGCGAGGCGGTAACGCCGTTCGCCCGCGACGAGCGCCAGCGCGTAACCGTCCATGGCCGAATGGTCGAACACAGGCAGGGCGCGCGGCGAGGCGATGTCGCGCGCGAGCACGCGACCGCGCGCGGCCCCGAGCGGCACGCTTTCCTCGCCAGCGATCGCCGTCGTCGCGGCGATCACGGCGCCCCGTGCTTCGTCGATTGTCAGGAGAGGCGCGCGTGGCGCGACGGACGTGTTCATCCCGTGAGTCTACTCCCGCGGGCGGCGGGAGGGTAGCCGCCCGCGAAGGCCCTCGCTACGGAGCGACCGCCTTGCGCGCGAGGTCAGCCGCGTCCTTCAGGGATTCGATCTTCCAGCACAATTCGCGCAGTTCGTCGCCCTGCGCCGCGGGCAGCACGTCGCGCACGAGGCCGTTGAACTTGGCGACGAGCGCCGCGTCGTCCATCGGGCGCTCGAGCGAGCCGATGGCGTGCTCGACGTGTTTCTTCAGCACGCGTCCGTCGTTGAGCGTGACGGTGAGCAACGCCTCGTCCTCGCGGATCGTCTCTTCCGCGACCGCGACGACCTTGTCGCGCAAGGCGATGACGCGCCCGTCGCGCACGATGGAATCGCCATATTCATTCTCGCCGGCCGCGCCGTAAATGATCGCCGCCGCGCAGGAATGATAGACGCTGAACTTGCCCTCGAGGCCGGTTTGCGGCGTCTTCTTGCCGGTCAGCTCGAGCACCAGCGGATCGACCACGAGGTCGATTTTCGCGATGTCCTCCGCCTTCAGGCCGTGTTCGTTTCGCAACTGGATGCAGCCGTCGATCGAGGGATGGATGACGATGCCGCAGGCGAAGGGCTTGTAGGAATTGAGCGCGGTCTCCCAGACCTCGCCGAGCCCGCCGGTGATCTCGTTGAAATCGCGCTTCGTCGACATGACGTGCGCGAAGCCGCGCGGCGCCTCCAG
>CAISEY010000459.1 GCA_903884435.1 uncultured Hyphomicrobiales bacterium
ACAACCGCGGGCGGCAGCGCGGCCACGATGGCGGCGGGCGGCGGCGACACGATCGCCACGGCGGCGGGCGGGGCGGGAGCCGCCGGGGGATTGTCGCCAAGCTCGCGTTGCAGGGCCGCGATCCGCTCGCGGATTTCACGCTCCTTCGCCAGTCTGGCCAGACGTTCCTGCTCCTCGCGGGCGGCCCGTTCGGCGACGTCGCGCTCGGCGCGCTGGACAACCTCGATCCGCGCGCGGGCGGCGTCCGCGAGGGCGCTCCGGGGAAACCGCGTCACGAAATCGCGCAGGCTCGCGGCGTCCGTTGACTCGCGGACCTTGCTCCAGGCCTGCATGTCGGTTTCGGCCTGGTTGAGATAGAAATCCGACAGCAAGGATATCGACAGTTCCGGCACCTGGCGGCCCTGGGTGCGTTCATGCACCGAGTTCGCGACCCTTCGGAACAGGGTGGCGATCTCGACGCCGGGCTCGCGCAGATTTTCGATCAGCGAGAGCGTGAAGGGGCTGTTTCGACCGCCGCCATCCTCGGCGACCTGATTGGCCTGCGTGGCGTAGGCGACGACCGTTCCGGTCGTCTGTTCGATGCGGGCGAGGCCGCGGGTGTTGGGCAGGGCGCGCGTCGATCCGGCGACGGAACGGGCGAGTTGCACGGCGAGCGGATTGTTGCGGCAGGCGTCGAGGATCATGATCTTGACGCCGCTGGCCTCCTCGACCGCCGCGCGCACCTGGTCGAGCGAAATGGCTTCGTAACGAAGGCCCACGTCGTCCTCGAGTTTCGCGTCGACGGGCAGGATGTAATTCGCGCCGTTGTACTGCATCCCGTGTCCGGCGAAATAAAACAGCGCGACGCTGGCGCCCCTCGCCGCGCGATTGAAATTGGCGAGGGCCGTGTCCATGCCCCGCTTGTCGAGGTCGGTCGCCTGAATGACGTCGAACCCGACGTCGCGCAGGGTCGCGGCGAAATCGACCGCGTCGTTCCTTGGATTCGGCAGTTCCGGAGCCTCGCGGTAGCCCGAATTGCCAATGACGAGCGCCACGCGCTTGTCGGCCGCGAAAGACGGCGCCGGCGCGCCAAGGACGGCGACGCAGACAAGGAAGGCGAAGAAACCGGCCGCGCGGCGCCAGGCCCGGGCGGGGATCGAAGCGGTTGCCGTCGACATGATCACACCCTCGCGTAAACCAGAACAAACATTCTCTTGCCATAGCGCGCGTCGGGCCGCGGTGCGACCGCGCACGTCGCAAATTGTTCCCTATTTGTGGCGAGAGCGCGTCAGCGAAGTGGCGGCGGGAACAATTCGGCGAGTTGCGAGGGCGAGAGCGGCGCGGCGAGAAACCTGAATTTCACCGCGTCGGCCATCACCTGATCGAGGCCCGCGACGACGTCGCAATCGATCGCGCGATCGGCGTAGGCGGTGTCGCGCGCCCGCGTCGCGATCTGTTCGGAGAAACCCGACCACTTGCCGAAAGCCTTCATCGCCTCCGGACTCGCGTAGATCCAGTCGACGGTCTCGCGATAGGCGCGCATGAAACGGGTGAGCGCGTCGCGGCGCTTGCCGAGCGTGTCGATGTTCGTGATCAACAGGCGCGGCGTCAGTTCCCGCAGCCAGGGCAGGTCGTTGCCGCGCGCGATGATCCGCGTCTTGCCCTCCTCCGCCTCGGCGAGGAACGTGCCGCCCGCGGACCAGCCCACGTCGACCTGGCCCGACATGACCTGCGTGAAGGTCGCCTGTTGCGCGCCCGTCGCGACAGGCTTGAGATCCACCTTGAAATAATCGCGGAAGCCAAGAACCACCGCCTGGGTCGAGGCGCCGACCGTCGAGAAGGCCACGGTATGCCCGGCGAAATCCTGGATCGACCGGATCGGCGAATCAGCGCGCACGTACCAGAAGGAATCGCTCGCGCCCTTCATCGTGCCGCCGATGGCGCGCACCGGCGCGCCCTTCGAAAAGGCGCCCATGGTCGCCGCAGCGCCGACGCCCGAACCAATATCGACCGCGCCGGCGATGACTCCCTGCAAGCTCTCGCCGGACCCCGCCGTGTAGAGCAATTCGAGCCTGATCCCGTGTTTCGCGAAAAAGCCGGCGTCCTGACCGAGTTCCGGCGGCGCGGCTTCGAGCGCGCCGCGGCCGCCGATGGCGATTTTGAGGACGTCTTCGGCGCCGGCGGGCGAGGACAGCGGGACGGCGAGGAAACACAGGAAAGCGAAACAGCGCGGCATGGATCGACTCCGGAAGGCCGGCGCAGCTTGCGTCAGGAGAGCTCGGCGGGCAAGCGCGCGCGGACCGCTCGCGCCACGCGGCTTTTCCATCCCCCGCGGGTCTCAGGGCGCGGTCTTCTCCGGCGACGTGCAAAGATCGGAAATCAGGCATTTTCCGCACTCCGGCTTGCGCGCCTTGCAGACGTAGCGCCCGTGCAGGATCAGCCAGTGGTGGGCGTGGCGCATGAATTCCGCCTGGATGATTTTCCGGAGGCCAAGCTCGACGGCGAGAGGCGTCTTGCCGGGCGCGAGGGGAATCCGGTTCGACACGCGAAACAGATGCGTGTCGACGGCGATGGTCTCCTCGCCCCAGGCGATGTTGAGCACGACATTGGCGGTCTTGCGGCCGACGCCGGGAAGCGTCTCCAGCGCCTCGCGGGAGCGCGGCACCTCGCCGCCATGTTCGGCGATGAGCTTTTCCGAGAGCGCGACGACATTTTTCGCCTTGTTCCGGTAGAGACCGATGGTCTTGATGTAGTCGCGCACCTTATCCTCGCCGAGCGCGACCATTTTCGCGGGCGTGTCGGCGACCTTGAAGAGCGCGCGCGTCGCCTTGTTGACGCCCGTGTCGGTCGCCTGGGCGGAGAGAACCACGGCGACGAGCAGCGTGAAGACATTGACATATTCGAGCTCGCCCTTCGGTTCGGGCATGGCCGTCCGGAAGCGCGCGAAAATCTCGCGCACCTTCTCCGGGTCCGGCTGGCGGACGCGGGGACGTTTTGCCGCGCGTGGCGACGGCGTTGCCGAAGGTTTGGGCTTTTGCGCGGGCATGGGTCGACTATACTGGAACCGAAACACGAAGCGCGAGCCTCTTGTCCATGGAAAGTCCCCGCGACGCACAATTATTCGCCGCGCGCCTGACGCCGCACCGTTCGCTCGACGAGCGGCGGTTTCACTTTCCGCTGATGGCTTTTTGCGCCTGCGCGTTCTTTTCCAGCCTGCCCTTCGTGATCCTCGGCGCCTGGCCGGTGGCGGGCTTCATGGGTCTGGACGTCGCCCTGCTCTGGTTCGCCTTTCGCGCCAGCTTCCGCTCGGCGCGCGCGTATGAAGACGTTCGCGTCACGCCCTACGAACTCTCTCTCGCGAAGGTGAACGCGCGCGGCGCGCGACGCGAGTGGACATTTTCACCGCTGTTCGTGCGTCTTGAAAAGGACGAGCTCGGGGAATTCGGCGTGCAGCGGCTCGATCTCGTCTCGCGCGGGCGGCGCGTCGAACTCGCGGGATTCCTTGGCCCGGACGCCAAGGCCGATCTCGCGCGCGACCTGACGCGGGCGCTCAACGAGGCGCGGCGGGGACCGGACCTGACCCGGACCTGAAAGCTTCCCGCCTCGCGTGGACGGGAGCCCCGCCGAAAGAGCGCCGCGCCGCGCCATCGCTTTCGGGTGGCGCGCCCCGTCGCGGCGCGGCATGGTGCCCGCGACACGATGGAGCCCGCCATGCTGGACCTGACCACCGACGCGCGCGACGCCGCCCGCCCCGAAGCCTCGGGGGACTACGAACACGTGCGGCGCGCCATCGAATTCATTTCGTCGGCGTGGAAGTCGCAGCCTTCGGTCGCCGCCATCGCCGCGCACGCTGGCCTTTCCGAATCACACCTGGCGCATGTGTTCCGCCGGTGGGCCGGGCTCTCGCCCAAGGCGTTTCTCCAGGCGCTGACCCTCGATCACGCGCGCGGCCTGCTGCGCGATTCCGCCTCGGTGCTGGACGCGGCCCTCGAGGTGGGCCTTTCGGGACCGGGACGGTTGCACGATCTCTTCGTCACGCACGAGGCCATGTCCCCCGGCGAATACAAGACGGGCGGCGCCGGGCTGACGCTCGCCTACGGATTTCACCCCTCCCCCTTCGGCGAGGCGCTCGTGGTGGCCACGCAACGCGGCCTCGCGGGGCTTGGCTGGGTCGATGACAAGGCGGCGCCCGGCTCGGCCGCGGACAGCGGCAAGCCCGCCGGCGGACGCGAGGGCGCGCTGGCGGACATGGCCCGGCGCTGGCCGCGCGCTACCTTTGTCCGCGACGACGCGGCGACGGCGCCCTACGTGACGCGGGCCTTCGATCCCGCGCGCTGGCGCGCCGACGCGCCGCTGAGGGTTGTCCTGATCGGCACCGATTTCGAAGTGCGGGTGTGGGAAACGCTGCTCCGTATCCCCGTGGGCAAGGCCGCGACCTACGGCGAGGTGGCGAGCAAAATCGGCAAGCCGAAAGCCGCCCGAGCCGTGGGCGCCGCCGTCGGGCGCAATCCGGTTTCGTTCGTGGTTCCCTGCCATCGCGTGCTCGGCGGCAATGGCGCCCTGACCGGCTATCACTGGGGACTCACGCGCAAACAGGCGATTATCGGCTGGGAGGCGGGACGCGTCGCGGCACAGTAATACAAAAATAAATTGTATTTATATTTTATCATCTTTTTATAGTCGTACAATTGACCCGATCCAGCGCCGGGCCTATGTTTTCGCCCACCCTGAGTGGGCCCCGGCGCCCGAGTGGAGGTCACAGCATGTTTTCCCGTCGTTCCGTCATCGGCGTTCTCGCCGCGACCGCCCTTGCAACGCCGGCCTTCGCGGCGCCCGCGGAAATCCGCGTGGACTGGGCGACCTACAACCCGCTGTCGCTGGTGCTGAAGGAAAAGAAGCTGCTCGAAAAGGAATTCGAGGCCGACAAGATCGCGGTGCGCTGGGTGTTTTCCGCCGGCTCCAACAAGGCGCT
>CAISEY010000460.1 GCA_903884435.1 uncultured Hyphomicrobiales bacterium
CCGGAGTGACTGGAGTTCAGACGTGTGCTCTCCGATCTTGAACGCCCGCCTTCTCGAACACGCGCCCGCGCAGCATCCCCATGCGCCCGCCGCCGCCCGGCTCCCCCGTGTGATCGGTGCGCGACCAGGGCCGCGCCTCGAAACGTCCCGGCAGCTTCGCTTCCGGCGAAAAGGGACCGGGACAATCGTGCTCGAGCGCCTCGAACGCCTGGAAGATCCGCGTTTGCAACGCCTCGAACCAGGCGGTCGCCCGGGTCTTGCGCGTCACGAGGGGTAGGTCGGTCATGCCGGCTCCATGGTTTCGTGTCAGCCGCGGCCCGCGCGGAGATGGCGGACGCGCGGCGCTTTTGCCGCGGGCGCCGGCGTCTGTCCAGGATCGCCAATTGCATTATGGACGCCCCTGACGCAAATCACGCCGGACATCCGGAGGATCACGCATGAAAAACTGGTTTGTTCCGGCAATCGCTCTCGCGCTGGGGCTGATGGCGAATGCACCCGGCCCGGCGCTGGCCCAGTTCGGCTCGAAACCCGCGAAAATCATTTTCCCCTTCGCCGCCGGCGGCTCTGGCGACGCCATCGCCCGCCTCGTCGGCGAAAAGCTGCAACAGGCGACCGGCCAGCCGGTCCTCGTGGAGAACCGCACGGGCGCGTCCGGGCGCATCGGCGTCGTCGCCGTCAAGCAGTCGGAGCCCGACGGGACGACGATTCTCATGTCGCCCTTCACGCTCATGCTGATCTATCCGCACATCTATCCCTCGCTGAGCTACGATCCGGCCGCGGATTTCGCGCCGGTGTCGCAGGTCGCGAGCTTCGAATTCGCCCTCGCCGTGGCGAAGGACGTGCCGGTGAAAAACGTCGCGGAATTCACGGCCTGGGTGAAGGCCAACCCGAAACGCGCGAGTTTCGGCACGCCTGGCCCCGGCACCCTGCCGCATTTTCTCGGCGACGCCTTCAGCCGCGCCGGCGGTCTCGGTCTCGTCCACGTCGCCTATCGCGGAGCCTCCGCGGCGCTGAACGATCTCGTCGCCGGCCAGCTCTCCATTGGCGTTCTGCCGACCGCCGACGTGCTCGAACAGCACAAGGCCGGCAATATCCGCGTGCTCGCGACCTTCGACGAAAAGCGCTCGCCCTATCTGCCGGAACTGCCGACCATCCGCGAATCCGGCACGCCGCTGCACGGCAATGGCTGGTTCGCCTTTTACGTGCCCGCGAAAACGCCGCCCGCCATCGTCGAGCGCATCAGCCAGCTCACCTCCGCGGCGCTTCACTCGCCCGACGTGAAGGAACGCATCCTCGCCACGGGCTCGATCCCGACCGGGACGACGCCGGCGGAACTGGCGGAATTGCAGAAGATCGACGGCGGAATCTAGGCCCCGATCGTCAAGGCCTCCGGCTTCAAGCCGGACGATTGAACGCGCGGATCAAGCGTCCCGGCGAGCCGCGGCCGCGGAGCCCGCGGCGCGATGTCCCGGTTTATTCGCCGGCGCGGGACGTGGCCTCGAAGCGCGACGACATGCCGCGCGCCATCCAGGAGCGAGCGACGACGGAGGCGGGCCGCTGGCGCTGGCGATCATTGAGCGTCCGGTCCTTCGCGTGAGGCGGCGATCTGCCTGATGGCCTCGCCAAGCGCCATCGCGGCGGCGACCGCGACATTGAGCGAGCGCAGACCGGGACGCAAGGGAATGACGATCCGCGCGTCCGCGGCGGCGTGGACATGATCGGGCGCCCCGGCGGATTCCCGCCCGACCATCAGAATGTCGCCGTCCGCGAAGGAAAAGTCCGTGTAGGGAACCACGCCTTTCGTCGTCAGCAAAACGAGCCGCCGTCCCGCCGCGCGCCGCGAAGCCTCGAAAGCCTCGAAGGACACATGCCGTTCGACGGGCACTGCGCCGAGATAATCCATGCCGGAACGGCGGAAGTTCCTGTCCGAGGCGTCGAATCCGGCGGGCTCGATAATCGCGGCGGAAACCCCGAGACAGGCGCAGGAACGCAGCATCGTCCCGCAATTCTGGGGAATGTCGGGCTGATAGAGGGCGAGGGTGAGGTTCAGGGCGGGATCCATTCCCTCTCTCTGGCATTCTCGCGCCGCCCCGTCACGCGGGACGTGGAATGATGGTGGAAGGCGGCGCTCCAGGTATGGACAAGGCCCGGGAACGGTGCGAAAGAACCGCCGTTCACAAGCATACCCGGACCTGCCGGACCGGCGCGCCGTCACGCCGGGGCGGGCCCGCGCCAGGCGGCGAAGGGTCGCATTGCGGCGCAAGCGCGCACCGCGTAGGCGGTCGCGTCCGACTGACAGGATTTGGGAGCTACGCGTGGCTACTGCAACAACGGCCGAACCGACCCGCAGGGATATGCTCTTCATCGCGACCGGCGCGGCCGCCGCCGTCGGCGCCGGCTCGGTCGCGTGGCCGCTCATCAGCCAGATGAATCCCGACGCCTCGACCATCGCCGCCGGCGCCCCGATCGAGGTCGATCTCAAGGCGATTCCCGAAGGCGGCATCGTCACCGTCAAATGGCGCGGCAAACCGATTTTCGTTCGCCACCGCACGAAAAAGGAAATCGAGGAAGCCGAAAAGGCCGCCCCTGGCGATTTGCCCGACCCGCAGACCGACGCGCAGCGCGTCAAAAAGCCCGAATGGCTGGTCGTGATCGGCGTCTGCACGCATCTCGGCTGTATCCCCCTGGGAACCCAGGGCTCGCGCGGCGAATACGATGGCTGGTTCTGCCCCTGCCACGGTTCGCACTACGACACGTCCGGCCGCATCCGCAAAGGCCCCGCCCCGAAGAACCTCGAGGTTCCCGCCTACGCCTTCACCTCGGACACCAGACTGACCATCGGCTGAGGCCAGCCCCCGCCCGCCAGACTCCTTCCTGAAGAGACATCACATGAGCGGTCCCTCGACATTCGTTCCCAAGAGCGCCCTCGGCCGCTGGTTCGAGAGCCGCCTGCCGATCGGCGGGCTCGTCCACTCGTCCTTCATCGTCTATCCGACGCCGCGCAACCTGAATTACTGGTGGACCTTCGGCGCCATCCTGTCGTTCATGCTCGTGGCGCAAATCGTCACCGGCATCATCCTCGTGATGCACTACACGCCGCACGTCGATCACGCCTTCCTCTCCGTCGAGCACATCATGCGCGACGTGAACTGGGGCTGGATGCTGCGCTACACCCACGCCAACGGCGCCTCGATGTTCTTCGTGGCCGTCTATATCCATATGCTGCGCGGCCTCTATTACGGCTCCTACAAGGCGCC
>CAISEY010000461.1 GCA_903884435.1 uncultured Hyphomicrobiales bacterium
ATCAGGAATCGCTCGAGTTTCATGGCGTCGCCGAGCAGGCGGTCTACGACACGATCGCGGCGCTGACCGGCGGCGTGAAAATCGGATATTCGCAACGCGGCGGCGGATTGAAGCCCGTCGATATTTCCGTCGCCCTCCCGAAATCCGCGATGACGCCGGGTGAAAGCATTCTCTCGACGCCCGTGCCCGCGGGCGGAACGGCGCGGCAGGGTGCGAACGTCGAGCTTGGCGATGTCGTGCGCGCCACGCGCGAGACGGGTTCGTGGCCGGTCTTCCGGCACAACGGACGCTTCGCCGAAATGGTGAGCGCGGAAGTCGCGGGCCGGTTCGAGGCGCCGATCTACGCCATGCTCGCCGTCGAGGAGGAAATGAAAAAGCTGGACTGGGGCCCCGCCGGCGCGCCCGCCGTTCTTTATCACGGGCAACCTGTCGACGATTCAAGACCGGCGGCGCTCTGGGATGGCGAATGGGAAGTCACCTACGTGACATTCCGCGACATGGGCGCCGCCTTCATGGTCGCGATTCTCGGGAT
Source organism: uncultured Hyphomicrobiales bacterium (assembly GCA_903884435.1). Lineage (GTDB taxonomy): Bacteria > Pseudomonadota > Alphaproteobacteria > Rhizobiales > Beijerinckiaceae > Terripilifer. Next base: position 533 of record CAISEY010000461.1, read on the forward strand.
TTACCTTCTCGTCGTCGCCCAGTTCGGATCGTTCAAACTTCCTCTGGTCATCCTCGTGCCGGTGCCGCTGACGTTGATCGGAATCGTCGCCGGACACTGGATGCTGGGCGCGGCGTTCACCGCGACATCGATGATCGGCTTCATCGCGCTGGCGGGCATCATCGTGCGCAACTCGATTCTTCTGGTCGACTTCATCCGCCATTTGCGGTTGCGCGGATTGCCGCTGCGCGCGGCGCTCGTCGAGGCGGGCGCGATCCGGTTCAAGCCGATTTTCCTCACGGCGGCGGCCGCCGTCACCGGAGCCGCGTTCATCCTGAACGATCCCATCTTTCAGGGGCTCGCGATTTCCCTCGTGTTCGGTCTCGCCTCGTCGACGGCGCTCACCCTGCTGGTCATTCCGGCGATCTATGTGTGGCTGCGCGACGACGGCGCGCCCGAAACGCCGGCGCCTGCGAACACGGACCCCGCCATGGCGAACTGACGAAAGACAAGCGTTTACCCCGCGTCGCCATGTCGATGGCGATTGATTCACAGGAGCGAGACATGGTCGAGAGCTGGCCCGAATTCACGAAAAAGCTGTCCACGGATCTGCGCGCGCTGCGGACGGCCGCGCCCGAGGCGATGAAGGCGTTTGGCGCGCTGGCCCAGGCGGCGTCCGCGCCGGGCGCGCTCGACGCGAAAACAAAGGAGCTGGTGGCCATTGGAATCGCAGTCGCCTCGCGCTGCGACGATTGCATCGCCTTTCATGTGAAGGGAGCCGTCGAACGCGGCGCGTCTCGCGAGGAAGTTCTCGAAACGCTGGGAATGGCGATCTACATGGGCGCGGGACCCTCGGCCATGTACGCGAGCCACGCGCTCGACGCCTTCACGCAATTCTCAACCCCCAAAACGCCCTGAACGGCGAACAAACGGAGCTGTCGCCCATGTCGCTCGCGAGCCTGATTTCCCGCCTGACCGGGGGCGCCAGCGTCCCGGCGCTTGAACACGACGCGTTTCAGGAGGCCTGCCTCTCCGGCGCGTGCCACGTGATCGACGTGAGGGAGCCCCATGAACACGCGTCCGGGCACATTCCGAACGCGGTCAATCATCCATTGTCGCGCTTCGATCCGGCGCAACTCCCGAAGGACAAGCCGGTCGTTCTCGTCTGTCTCTCGGGCGCGCGCTCCGCCCGCGCGTTGCAACAGGCTCACGCCGCCGGCCGCGCCGACGTCACGCACTACGCGCCGGGAACCGCGGGATGGAAAGGGCGCGGCGGCGCCATCGTCATGTAGGCAAGTCGGAGGTCGCCATGGAAAACCCGGTCATTGTCTGCCCGGAATGCGGGGGCCTCAACAGGGCGCCGGCGGAACGCCTCGCGCGCGGCGAAAAGCCGGACTGCGGCAAATGTCACGCGCCACTCTTCACGGGACACCCCGTTGATTTGCGCGACGCCGCGGCGTTCGACCGCCTCGTCGGCCGCACGGAAATTCCCGTGGTCGTGGATTTCTGGGCGGCGTGGTGCGGCCCCTGCCGCGCGATGGCGCCTCAATTCGCGGCGGCCGCGGCTGAACTCGAACCCGGCGTGCGTTTCGCCAAACTCGACACGGAAGCCGCTCGGGACGTCGCGGGCCGTTTCGCCATCCGGGGGATTCCCACGATGATCCTGTTCAGGAAGGGCCGCGAGATCGCGCGACAAAGCGGCGCGCTCGACCGCGGATCGATCGTCGACTTTGTCCGGCGCGCGTCCGGTCGGGAGTTTTGACGCCGCGGGCGTCGCGACCGTGGACCCAATCCTCGCGCCGAAGCGAGAGCGACTGACGGAGCGTCCGGATTGATGGTGAGCGCGCCGGGATTCGAACCCGGGACCCCCTGATTAAAAGTCAGATGCTCTACCGGCTGAGCTACGCGCTCCCTTTCGGGCGGGGTCTGAGTACAGGTGGCGCGCCCGGGGGTCAATAGAGACCCGCGCGAGCGGTCAGGGTTCGACGGTCACTTCGATGATGTCATAGCCGAGCGCCGGGTTGAAACCCTCGGGCACCTGATAGGACGCGACGACCTTCTGGCCCACCCTGAGTTTCGTCCGGTCAGCGATGCCCTCGATGTTGGAGTCCGAGCCGATCCGCAGCCGCAACTCCTTGCCGTCGCCGGAGTCGATGGAGAAATACCGACCTTCCTCGGTCACTTTCGTGATGACGCCCTTCGCGTCCCTGTCGACGATCTTGATCCTGATCGGGCCGAGCCCCTGCAATTCCCGGAAAATGGTTTCCGCCATCCAGTCGAAATGCGACGTGCGGTCCCAGTCCCTGAACTCGTTCATGTGGAATTGCTTGATGATTTCCGCCAGCGGCAGGCCCTTGTCCATCATCACCCGCACCTTCTGGCGCGCCAGCAGCACGTAATCGACCATCGCCTGGAGGTCGCGCACGTCGCCGAGCGGCCCGTGCGCGGGCACGACGACCCGCGGCTTCAGGGCGATCAGCGCCTCGAGCTGCTTGAGCATGGTCGTCGTGGTGCCATGGCTGTAGTCGGGCCGGATGTCGGGATGCCGGTCCTTGTAGGCCGCGAAAGCGCCGTGCAGGACGCCGGCGTCCGGCAGCCAGACCGCGAGATCGCCGATGTTGTATTCGTCGTCGACGTAGATCAGTTCGATCCGCTTGCCCCCGAGGTTGAGCGTCATCCGGTCGGGGATGCTCATCATCATGTCCTTTGGCGCGAGCCCCTCGAGCGCGGCCGTGCGCTCCGGGAAGCGCTTGCGCCAGGACTTGATCTGGTAGGGCTTCATCTCCCGAAGTTCCTTCGCGACGCGATCGTGCACGATCAGCGTCGCCGGCGGCGTGAAATAGGGAGAACCGCCGAAATGATCGCCGTGATATTGCGAAATCACCACCCAGCGCACCGGCTGGTTCGTCACCGACCTGATTTTCTCCGCGAGGTCGCGCGTGTCGGGCTGGTTGTTCCCCGTGTCGACGAGCACGACGCCCTGGTTCGTGACGATGACCATGGCGTTGGCGTCGTTGCGCTTGCCGACATAGGCGTAGACGTCGTCGGCGAGCTTGACGAATTCGGCCTTCTCGCCGGTCATGGCGACCGCCGCCGCCGCGAGGCCCAGAAAGGCCAGAAAGCCCGCCGTCGCCAGTCTCAGGAGCCCTTGCATCTCATCCCCCTCCGCGCGCCCCGGCGCGCTTTCCGGGCAGACTAGGGCGGGCGGGACTTTCCTGTAAAGCGCCGGCCAAATTGCCCGCGGCCCCGCGCCTGTGTAACGTGGCGACGATCGGCTCCACGGGGGACACGCGGGCGGCATGAACGACACAACCACGCGAGCGGCCTCGCCATTCTGGAACTTCTCGCTGCGCCTTTATGGCCGCCCCGGCGTGCCCCCGGCCTGCCTCGCCTTGCAGGACAGCGCGGGCCTCGACGTGAACGTGCTGCTGTTCTGTCTCTTCGCCGCCTGGTCCGGCCGCGCGCTGGCGCCGGCCGACGCGGCGCGCTTGCTGGAGACCACCGGGCCGTGGAAGGATGGCGCGGTCGTCAATCTGCGCCGGGCGCGGGTCTATTTGCGCGAACCCGCTCCCTTCATCGACGTGGCGGAGGCCGCGGCGTTGCGCCAGCGCGTCAAGGCGCTCGAGCTCGAGGCGGAGCGGCTGCAACAGGAAGGGCTTTACGCGGCCTTTCCGGCGACCGCCCTCGGCGCGCCCTCCCGTTCCGCGGAGAGCGCCGCGCGTGACAATGCCGCGGCGCTGCAACGGGCGATGGGCGTTACATTCGACCAGGGCGCCCTTGGCGTGATACTCGCCGCGTTCGACTCACTCGGGGATCGGCAATCGTGACGGACAGAAAGAAACGCATCATCGTTGGCATCAGCGGCGCCTCCGGCGTCATCTATGGCGTGCGAACGCTGGAACTGCTGAAGGCGGCGGGGATCGAGACCCATCTCGTCGTCTCCAAGGCGGCGGAAATGACGCTCGCCTACGAAAGCGATCTCACAATCAAGGATCTCCGCGCCATGGCGGATCATTGCCACGCGACCGTGGACATCGGCGCCTCGATTTCCTCGGGCTCGTTCCACACGCTCGGCATGATCATCACGCCCTGTTCCATCCGCACCATGAGCGAAATCGCCACGGGCGTCACGGGTTCGCTGATGAGCCGCGCCGCCGACGTGGTGCTGAAGGAGCGCCGCCGCCTCGTGCTCGCCGTTCGCGAGACGCCGTTGCACGGCGGCCATCTGCGCACGCTGCTTCAATTGTCCGACATGGGCGCGGTGATCTGCCCGATCGTGCCGGCCTTCTACAACAAGCCGAAGACGCTCGACGACATCATCAACCATTCAGTTGGCCGGATGCTCGATCTCTTCGACATCGATGTCGGCGCCGCGCGCCGCTGGAAGACCGACGAGTAGCGCCGGGCCCTACCGCGCCGCCATTCCGAGTCTGCGCAACAGAAAAAACAGGCACAGGCTCACGACGGTCATGAAGGCGGTCCAGACGACGCCGATGGCGCTCACTTCGCCAAACAGTCCATTTTGCCACATGTCGAACAGCGCGACCGCGACCACGCGCGATTTCGCGCCCGACAGCAGGATCGGGATGGACACCGCCTTGACCGCGACGAGAAAGACGAACAGGGCGCAGGCGATCAGGGCCGGCGCCACGAGCGGCACGACAACGCGCAGGAAGACGGTCGCCTGCCGCGCCCCGGCCATCGACGCGGCTTCCTCGAGCTCGCGGTGGATTTGCAGGATTCCCGCGTAGGAATAGCGCATCCCGTAGGGCAAATAATGGATTGTCGAGGCGATGACGATCGACGTCAGCGTGCCATAGAGCGGCAGCGGCTGGTTGAGAAAAATTTCCAGCATCGCCACCGCCATCACGATGGCGGGAAACACCAGCGGCGCGCTGCACAACTGATCGAGAACCCACGCGCCTTTTTGCCGCCGCACCACCAGCCACGCGCAGAGCGCCGTCAGCGACGCGACGAGAAGCGCCGAGGAAAGCCCGAGGATGATCGTGTTCCCGACCGCCTCGCGGAAGGCTTCGCCGCCCAGCACCATGGCGTAGTGTTTCGTCGTGGCGAGCTTCAGCGCCGCCATGCTGACGCCCTCGTACCAGGGCTGGAAGGACACCCACAGGAGAATGGACAGCGGCGCGGCGATGGTGAACGCGAAAATCGCCACGAGAACGCCGGCGGCGAGAAACCGCCATTTGCCCAGATCGATGACGCGCGGACGGAATCCCTTGCCGCTCACCGTCTGGTATTTCGCCGCGTTCCGCGCCGTCCAGCCGTAGGCGTAGAGCAGGGCGGCGACGACGACGAGCAGCACCATGGAAAAGGCGCCCGCCTCGCCGGAGTCGGGCGGCGAGGTCTGCATGCTCGAGAAGACGTCCATCGTCAGCACGTCGACGCGGCCGGGGCGCCCCACGAGCGCCGGCGTCTCGAAGGATTCGAACGCGCGGATGAACGTCAGGATCAGCAGCGCGAAAATGCCGGGCAGGGCGAGGTTGAGCGTGACGCGCCGCATCGTCGCGGCGACGCTGGCCCCCGACATCATCGCCGCTTCCTCGAGCGCCGGATCGTTGTTGCGGAACACCGAGGACAGCAGCAGGAAACACAGCGGCGAGAATTCGATTCCCTCGACGAGGATCATGCCGCCCAGCGAATAGATGTCGACGATGGCGTCCGGCGATCCCGTGAGCGCCATCAGCGCCTGGTTCACCGGCCCGGCCTTGCCGAAAATCAGCAACAGCGAAATCGTGAAGAGGACGCTCGGAATGCCGAGCGCGACGATGGCGACGCCATGCACGAGGCCGCGCAGGGGCGTGTTGGTGCGCTCGACGATCCAGGCCTGCGTTCCCCCGATGGCCAGCGCCAGCAGCGCCGAACCGAGCGAGTAAAGGCAGGTGTTGACGAAGTGCCGGAGAAAACGGTCGCCATCGACGAGATTGGTGAAATTCTCCAGCGTGAAGTCGCCGAGCGAGCCGTCGATGTTGGTCTCGTGCAGGCTCGCCATGACGAGATAGATCAGCGGCGGCGCCACCATCAGCGCGAGCAGCGGCGCGAGAATGGCCACCGCCGGCGACACGCCGCGCAACAGCCCGCCGGAATCGCCGGACGATCCGCTCATGCGTCCGCGCCCGCGAAACCGGCCATCACCGGAAATACTTCTTGTAGATGGCCTCTGTCTTGCGCTGCCAGTCGAACAACTGCTGGTCGCTGACGAAGATTTCCTCGAGCCCCGCCGAGGCTGGCATGATCGGCTCCAGTTCCTTCAGCGGCTTCACCGTGGTCGTCACCGGGAAATATTGCGCGTCGCGCATCACCGCCTGCCCGTCCGGCGAGAGAAAAAAGTCGGTGAAGAGGGCGGCCGCGTAAGGGTGTTTGACGCCCTTCGGAATCATCATCGAGCCGCTGATCGACGGGATCGGCTCCATCGGCTGCGGCAGGGTCGGCGCGCCCTGGCTGTTGCTGATGGTGGCGTGATGCATGAAGATGTTCACCGCGAGCTGGTATTCGCCCTCGATCACGCGATTGACGAGCGTGCGGCCGCTGCCGGTGAAGCTGACGATGTTTTGCGCCCGCAGCTTTTGCAGGTAATCTTCGGTCGCCTTTTCTCCGCGCGTGATCATCATCGCGGTGATGAAGAGCGCCGACCCGCTGACGGCGTCCTCGCGCCACGCGATCTTGCCCTTCCATTTCGGATCGAGCAATTCGTCGTAGGTTTTGGGCTGCGAGCCCGGCGGCACGAGCCTGGTGTTGTAGGCGAGGCCGAAGAAATTCAGCCGCGTCGCCGCGGACAGACCGGATTTGTCGCGATAGCGCTCCGGGATTTCCTCGAAATGCGGGGAATAGAAAGGCAGCAGGGCGTTGGCCCGCGTCATGTGCGTGACGATGCCGACGCTCTCGATGACGTCGCCGACCATGGCGTTGGCGCGCTGTTCGGCCAGCGTCTTCTGCACGATCTGCAATTCCGTGCCGCGCCAGAACTCCGCCTTCACGAAGGGGTATTTCTTCATGAAGCCATCGACGATGGCGCGCAGGCCCTGATCGATCGTCAGGGCCGAGTAGAACATCAGCTCGCCTTCCTTCCGCGCGCCCTCCTCCAGCACTTTCTGGCGATCGGCGCCCTTGAGGAGGAGAATGTCGGAGGTCGCGTCGGCGCGCGCGGGCGCCGCGAGGCCGATCGCGCCGCCAAACGCCAGCGCCGCGAGGACGCGCGAAAACTGCCCTGGGTCGAACATCCGCGTTTGCTCCGTCTCGTCGAATTGGCGCGCGTTCTATTTCTTCGGCCGCGGCAACGTGGAGTCCGCCTTCGGCGTCACGCCGCAGCCCGGCGCGTCCGTGACGTGCAGCACGCCGCCCACGAGCTTGAGGCCTTCCCATGGATCGCCGATCAGTCCCTCGAATTCGGTGAGTTCCGAGGAGTACCAGATGCCCGGCAGGGCGGCGGCGAGCTGCGATCCGTGCGCCGCGAGGAGACGGGGCCCGGAATGCGCGCCCATGCGGTACTTGAGGCCGCCCGCCTCGCAGATTTTCGCCGCGGCCCAGGTCTTCCGGAGCCCGCCGAGCTTCGCGATCTTCAGACTCACCGCGTCCGCCGCGCGCTCGCGCACGATCAACGCCACCTGATCGAGCGAATAAGCGGCCTCGTCCGCCTCGACGGGAATCGAAACAGAGTCGGTGACCTTCTTCAGGCCATACAGATCGTTCGCGGGCACGGGCTGTTCCGCGAGCTCGATGTTGAAGGGCGTCATGCGGTTGATGGCGGTGATCGCGTTCTTCACGGTGTAGGACTGGTTGGCGTCGATGGTCAGATGAATGTCCTTGCCGACTTCCTCGCGCACGGCGGCGACGCAGGCCACGTCCTCCTCGACGTTTCCGTGCACCTTGATCTTCAGGTGCCGCACGCCCTCGTTGACGAGCTTGCGCGCGTTGGCGGCCATTTTTTCTGGCGTCTTGATCGGGAGGATGCGCAAGGAAGCGAATTCGGTGACGCAGGGGCCCCCGAAAAGTTCGCAGATCGGCACGCCGAACCGGCGCGCCTGCAAGTCGTGCAGCGCCATGTCGACGGCGGCCTTGGCCTGGTTGTTGTCGAGCACGTTGTGGTCGAGCTGGTCGAGAATGCCGGAGATCTTGCGGGGATCCTTGCCGACAAGCAGCTTTTTGAAACGCTCCAGCGTCGCGGCCACCGATTCCTGCGTCGCGCCGTAATGCGGCATCGCCGAGCCATAGCCATAGCCCATGGTTCCGTCCTCGGCGACGATGGTCAGGATCGTTCCGAGCGATTGCGGCGACGCCATGAGCGCGAACGCCCATTCCGGATCGTGCTTTTCGAGAACGGAGGGGTCGATGCGCACGTCGGCGATTTTCATGGCGTTTCCCGGTGTGTTGTTTTTCCGCGCGGAGTTTCCGGAAGGCCGCGGGCCATGTCAATCCCGGTTCGGCCGGCGCGGTTTCGCCGCGTCGGCGCCCTGGCGTATCCGGGCTCCCGCGCGTAGACTGCGGCAAAATCGCCGGCGTCGCCGGCCGCGGGGATGGAACCGATGTATTGGTTGGCTGTTCGTGTCGTGGTTCTCCCGATTTTCGCGGTCTGTTCGGGACTCTCGTTCGGGCCGGCGCGCGCGCAGCCCTGGCCCTCGCGCGCGGTCACCATCGTTTCGCCCTTTGCCGCCGGCAGCGGCGTCGATGTGCTGGCTCGCCATCTCGCCGCCGAGTTTCAGGAAAAACTGGGCCAGCCCTTCATCGTCGACAATCGCGTGGGAGCCAATGGAAACATCGGCGCGGCCGCCGTGGCGAAGGCGGCGCCCGACGGCAATACGCTGCTTGTGGTCACGCCTGGCGTCGCCGTGCAGAACAAGTTCGTTTACAAGACCATGCCATTCGATTTCGAACGCGATTTTTCGCCCGTCGTGCTGGTCGCGAAGGCGCCGATGCTCGTCATGGTCAATCCGCGGGTTCCCGCGAAGACCGTGCCGGAACTCATCGCCCACGCGAAGGCGAATCCGGGCAAGCTCAGTTCCGGCAACACGGGCGCGGGTTCGCAGGGCCATGTCACGCTCGAACTGATGAAGAGCGTCGCGGGGTTCGACATGGCGAACGTGCCGTACAACAACATTTCCGCGCTGAACACGGATTTGGTCAGTGGCCAGATCGAGGCGGCGATCAATTATGTCACGACGGCCGCCGGCCTCGTGAAGGCGGGCCAGATTCGCGCGCTCGCGATCACCAGCAAGCTGCGTTCGACGGATTTTCCAGACGTGCCGACGCTCGAGGAAGCGGGCTTTCCGGGCCTCGAATCGGTGGGCTGGTATGGGCTCTACACGCCGCGCGGCGCGCCGGCGGACGTTGGCGCGACGCTCGCGCCGATCGTCAACGCCTGGATCGTCAGCGACAGGGGTCGCAAGGCGCTCGGAGATCTGGGCATGCAGGCGACCGGCGGCGGCGCCGACGACCTCACCGCCTGGGTGAGGCTCGAGGAGGACCGCTGGGGGCCGATCCTTCGCAAGGTCGTCACGCCGCAATAGGCCGGTGTGCGGGCTCTGGCGACAGCGCCGAAATGGCGCGTTGATTTCGTTCCCGGTTTCGGTCACGTTCGACCACCCGCGCGAGACGCGCCACCATCTCGAAAGACGTCATGAAATTCGGCTATTTCACCCTCAGCGACAATAACTACGCGAACAATCCGCGCGGTCCCAACGATTTCGTGCTCGACATCGTCGACGAGGCGATGCACGCCGAGGCGCTCGGCATGAATTCCGCGTGGATCGGCGAACATCATTTCTCCACGCTCGGGGTCAATTCGTCGCCCGAAATGGTGCTGATGTACATCGCCGCCCGCACGCGAAAAATCCGGCTGGCGCCGGCGATCACCGTCCTGCCGCTGCACCATCCCATCCATGTCGCCGAGCAATGGGCGACGCTCGATCTGCTGAGCGGCGGGCGCGTGGATTTCGCCACGGGCCGCGGCTACGACCGTCGCGAATACGCGCCCTTCGAGGTCTCCTTCGACAACAACATGGAGATTTTCGCCGAGGGGCTCGAGGCCCTGCAAACCTTGTGGAGCGCGAACGGAACCGTCTCGCACCACGGCAAGCACTACAATTTCGACGACGTGTGGATCACGCCGACGCCCGTGCAAAAGCCGGTGCCGATTCACGTCGCGGCGTTTTCGCGACCGACGGTGGAGCTCGCGGCGCGCCTCGGTCTCGGCCTCGTCGTCGCGGCCGGCCAGACGGCGGCCATGCACGGCTCGCTCGCCAGTCTCGCCAACCTCTACCGCGAACTCTGCGCGAAACACGGCACGACGCCGAAGCGGCTCGTCACCAGCTATTTCATCCACTTCGCGGACACGCCGGAGGAAGAACTCGCGGCGCGTCAACGCCAATTGCGCTACCACAAGGAATGCACGTCCCCGGCCTTCCCGGGCGATCCCGCGACGGCGCCGGAAAACTACCGGTATTTCCAGACGATCGTCGAGCGCTACCAGACGCAGAAGCCCGAGGATTTCAATCCGAATTCGGTGCTCATCGGCAAGTCGCCGCAGATCATCGACACTCTGAAGACGAAGGTCGAGGCGGGTGGATTCGACGAGGTGATTCTTTATTTTAATCTTGGCCTCAAGCCGCACGCGCGGGTGAAGGAGGAGATGTCGCGCTTCATGGAGGAGGTCGCGCCGCATTTCGGAACTTGAAAGCGCGGCGCGCCCGGCGGGTCAGAACCTGATCATGTCGGTGCGCGTCAATGTCGTCTCGTCGATGACGATGGCGGGGCCGCCCTTGTACATGTGCCAGGCGGTGTATTGCTCGAGGTAAGCGTCGTCGGAGGACATTCCATCGACGGGCACGATGACCTTGTAGCCTCGCTGCGCCGCGCCGCTGCCGGTGCCGATGACGACGCCCTGCGCCGAGCTTCCGGTGACGATGACGGTCTTGATTCCGCGCTCCTTCAGCCGTTTTTCGAGGTCGGACCCGAGAAACTTGTCAGGCCCGCGCTGCGACACCCATTCTCCATCCTTCGGCGCGAGGCCCGGATCGGCGATTTCGGACGGGCCGCCGCTCCCGCCGGCGAAAGTGTAGAACACCATCGCGCCGGCGGCGCGGGCGCGATCCATCAGCGCCTTCACCTTGCCGATGGTTGGCACGCAGCGCGCGCGCTTCTCCAGCGTGCAACTCGGTTTTTGCAGATCGAGAATCAGCAGCGCCGTGGTCTTGCCGTCGAGCGTCACTTCCTTGAGCGGCGGCGCCGGCGGCGGCTTGATGCTCGCCCAGTCGGAAATGACGTCCGCGGAGGCGGGCGCGAGGGCGCCAAGTGCGAGTATCGCCGCCCCCGCGAAAAGAGCTGTCGTCCGCGCCGTCCTGGCCATGCGTTCCTCCCGTGTTGTCGCTGGAGACAACGTGCCCCATTTTCGACCGCGGCTCAACGCCGGCGACGATCCCCGGATTCGCAAAATTCGCGGGAGGCGGTATCATCCGGGAAACGGGAGGCAATCATGGGCGTCGCCAGAAGGACCGTATTTGTGATGTCCGCGGTGCTCGCGGGCTTTATCGCGCCGGCGTCCGCGGCCGAAATCCGCGTCCTCACCGGCAACGCCGTCGGGGCGTCGCAACAGGCCCTCGCGGCGGAATTCACGAAGAAGACGGGCCACGAGGTGAAATTCCTCTCCACCAATCCCGCGATCATCCAGCAGAAGATCGACGCGAACGAACCTTTCGAACTCTATGTCATTCCCGCCGCTTTCCTGCGCGCCGCGGAGAAGGCGGGCAAGGTGAAGCCCGGCGCGTCGCGCCCGGTCGCGAAAGTGGGCGTTGGCGTCGCCGCGCGCGCCGACGGGCCGAAGCTCGATTTCTCGACGCCGGACGCCTTCAAAAAGATGCTGGCGGACGCCAGGAAAGTCGCCTTCAGCGACGCGGCGACCGGCGGGCTCAGCGCGCTTTCGGTGGCCAGGGTGCTGGAGACGCTTGGCGTCGCTGAAATGGTGAAGGCGAAAGCCGTGACCCAGGGCAACGGACAGGAAATGGTCGGCAAGGGCGAGGTCGATTTCGGGCTTTACAACGTCAGCGAAATCCCGCGCGCGCCGAACGTCGTGCTGGCCGGGCGCTTGCCGGCCTCGATCCAGGCTTACCTGGAATATGACGCGGCGATCCCCGCCGGCGCCGCCGCGCCCGAACCCGCGCTGGCCTTCCTCGCGTTCATCACCGCGCCCGAAGCGCGGGCGAAGTGGGAGGCCTCGGGAATCGACATGGCCGGGAATTGAGAGTCACGGAAAGGCGGCGACCCCGAACCGCCCCAGCGCCGGCAGCTTGATCGCGGGGCGCCGCAGGTCGAGCCCGGCGACCGCGCCGAGCACGTTGATCTCCACGCCCTCGACCCAGCCGAGCGTGACGCCGGCGTAGCCGCCGAGGCTCGCGCGCAGGCCCGTGCGCGACGGCGTCAAGCCGATCCAGCGGCCGTCGGCAGGATAGTCCTTGCCGATGGCCAGCGAGGGCAGGGCCGTTTCGATCTCGGGAACCGCCGCGAGGACCGTCGCCACGAACGTGTTGGAGTTGGGGCCGGGCCAGGCGACGTAATCGCCGGGCTTCGCCAGCGGGTAGGTCTCGATGGCCTGTTTCAGACGCGGGAGGAACGCCTCCGCGCGTTCGCCGTCCGCCGCGAAAACCACCTCCGGCGCGGCGCCGAACCAGCGCGCGTCGGGCGCGAAACGGTCGCGGTTCAGCGGGTTTCCCCAGGCCGTGACGTCGTATCGGCGCCAGGGGCCGCCCGCGTCCTTCAGCACGATCCAGCAATGCACGGCCATGACGCCACGCCAGCGCACGGTGCGCGCCGCGAACACGCGCACCGCGGCGGGCGCTTCGGGCGAGGCCGGCGCCAGCAGCCCCGCGCTGGACCTGTCGGCGTTCCACCAGTCGAAATCGGGAGACGCGGCGTAAAGGCCCGCGTTGAGCAGGATCGGCGCGGCGAAGAGAAAGGCGAGACCGAAGCGAATCGCCAGCCACGCGCGCCCGGCGCCGCGCCGAAGCGGCGGCGAACCGACGGTCGATTCAATGTGTCCCGCGGCG